>JADLDV010000022.1 GCA_020846455.1 Candidatus Nomurabacteria bacterium | reverse complement strand
TTAGTATTACAATACAATTTTTATACAATATTATTTATGAGTATTATCAAACACCCAGAACAGCGCGTTGGTATTTTTATTGATGCACAGAATCTCTATCACAGTGCGAAAAATTTATATAAAAGAAAAGTGAACTTCGGCGCAATCGTCAAAGATGCTGTCGCAGGGCGCAAACTTGTTCGTGCAATTGCATACGTCATCACATCAGAAGCACAAGACGAGAAAGGATTTTTTGAAGCATTGACCAAGCTCGGTATAGAAACTAAGACCAAAGACTTACAAGTCTTTACTGGTGGCGCAAAAAAAGGTGACTGGGATGTCGGACTTGCAGTAGATGCAATCAAAATGGCACCACGTCTCGATACGATCATCATCGTCTCTGGTGACGGAGACTTCACACCGCTCGTAGAATACTTGCAAACAATGACACAAGTTGAAGTCATTGCGTTTGGTCAATCTACTTCTGGCAAACTTCGAGAACAAGCAGATGACTTTCTTGATCTTTCAGAAAATTCACGCAAATATCTTATTGGTTTTAAAAAATAATTACGTTGTATGGAAAATAATCCTATAGATCCACAAACCAATACGGAAAAATCATTACCAGAAACCACTCCGGTACCGCCGATAGATACTGCTCCGTCACCGACAGACGAAGTTGTAACAACACCTCAACCAGAAACACCACGCGCTCCTGTACGCACATACGAAACAGATCTCGAACAAGCACTTGAGGGAAGAGAAGGTGGCGTCATCAAACTTGCCATTGAAGATGAAGTAAGAAAAGATGAGGAACGAAAAAATCTCACACTGCTCTCTCAAAAAAATATCTTGTACGGCATTGCTGCGATTGTATTTGTTGGACTTGCTGTTGTGGCGATTATTTCAGTAAAAATATACACTCGCACTAATCCAACAGTCGGTGTCGGTGCACAACGGCTCGCACTGGTAACCTTTGATACACAAAAAGAAATTACCCTCGATGGTAAAATACCTGAACAAATCATCAGAGAACTAGAAAATACCGTCAAATCAGTAACCACAGGAAATGACACCGTAACATACCTGATTCCTACAATCAAAACTCTTGGTATGAAGAAAGTTGCTTCACCAAAAGAGTTATTCAAAAAAATCGAAGCGCTCTTCCCAGCACAACTTGCTGACGCCCTTGATACAGAATACTTTTACGGTGTATATACTGACAAAATAGGTAAGAATAATGCTTTTTTGATATTCAAATCAGTAGAAGATGAATACGCATTACCAGGACTGGCGACATGGGAATCAACACTATATCAAGATGTGTATCAAATTTTCGGAGTTACACCAGATGATCAAACGAGGACACTTCTCGAAAAACCTCTCGAAGATACCATTATCTCAAACAAAAATGCTCGTGTACTTCTCGATAAAGATGAACAACCAGTACTCGTCACCATGTTTCTCAATGATGGATACATCTTGATCACTCGTGACATACCGACAATTCTCGAAATCACCAATCGTCTCTACGCAAAGAAGGTTGAAAAGTAGCATACTAAAAACCGACCACATGGTCGGTTTTTAGTATGCTGGCCTGCATCTTTTGATTTTCTCCAAACATGGTATTATTATCTATATGACTATTGATACACTATATTTCAAAAAGAAACTCGAAGATGAACACGCAGTATTATTGGAAAGTCTTGAAAAAATTGGGGTTGAAGATCCAAAAACTCACACATGGGAAGCTGTGCCAGATATGAGCGAGGGCACTGAAGCGGATGCAAACATGCTCGCGGACAGAGCAGAAGATTACGAAGAACGATCTGCCCTTATCCGATCTCTCGGAGAACGTATTGGAGAAGTTTCTTATGCACTCAAAAAATTTGATCTTGGCACATATGGTATCTGTGAAAAAACAGGTGAAATGATTAGTAGTGAACGACTTGAAGCAAATCCAGCAGCACGCACAGCAACCGTACATATTATTCTCTAGGAGCAATTTTTTCCAAAACACACATGTCTCTCGCACGAATCACGAGTGCACAACCACATCTCCTGAACGGCACACTTATCACGGTAGAAATCGACATCACAAAAAACTCGCTTCATGCGTTCTCTATTGTTGGTTTGCCTGACAAAGCCGTCGATGAGGCGAAAGATCGTGTCAGTTCTGCTCTAAAAAATAGCGGATACTCTGCGCCGAAATCACAAAACCAAAAAATTGTCGTATCACTTGCACCAGCAGACCTGAAAAAAGAAGGGTCATATTTTGATGTCGCAATTGCACTTGGATACTTGCTCGCTAACGATGAAATCTCTTTTGATACTACAGGTGTCGTATATATCGGAGAATTATCTCTCGCAGGTGATATTCACCCTGTAAAAGGAGTACTCGCCCTTGCCCAAGAAGCAAAACGACAAGGATACACAACGCTCTACGTCTCAGAAGGGAATGCGCAAGAAGCGTCATTGATAGAAGGCATCACGGTATTTGCACCAAAAAATCTTCATGAACTAATCGACCATCTTGATCAGAAAAAAGTTCATACAGAAATCAGTAGACTTACTCCGTACGCAAAAACACACACAGAATCAATTCAAGAAAATACCTCTAATGATTTTTCTCTTATCAAAGGACAAGATGCAGCAAAAAGAGGACTGCTTATCGCAGCGGCAGGTGGACATAACATCGCACTTTCTGGACCTCCGGGCACAGGCAAGACAATGCTTGCAAGAGCATTCGCTGATATTCTTCCAACACTTTCAAACGATGACGCACTTGAAGTCATGAGTATTCACTCAATCGCAGGAACCATGACACATACACTCATACATGAGCCACCATTCCGTTCACCACATCACACATCATCTTATGTATCGATTATCGGAGGCGGGGCAACACCAAAACCAGGAGAAATTACACTTGCACACAAAGGAGTATTATTCCTCGATGAATTTCCTGAATTTGATAAACGCGTAGTTGAATCATTGAGACAACCACTCGAAGACAACGTTGTAACTGTCGCACGAGCAAAAGGTACGGCACGATTTCCTGCAAATTTTATTCTTATTGCCGCAATGAATCCTTGTCCGTGTGGTTTTCGTGGATCAAAACAAAAACGCTGTATTTGCACTCCGAGCGATCTCATGCGGTATGAAAGAAAATTATCTGGACCAATCATGGATCGTATCGACCTATGGGTCACTGTGCCACAAGTAGATTTTGATACACTTTCAGACAATGCGCCGAGCGGTGAGGAAAGTGCAGTCTTTAGAGAGAAAGTGGCACAGGCGAGAAAAAAGCAACGTGCACGATTCGGCACTGTGCGAAATGATCTCCGAACAAATAGTGACATGCGTGCGCAAGATATTATTCACCATGTGACACTGTCACCAGACGTACGAACAATCTTGAACCAAAGCGCGGAACGATTGCAGCTCTCAGCTCGTGCATATCATCGCATCACCAAGCTCGCTCGCACGATCGCAGACTTAGAGGCGAGTAACGATATTACCTCAACACACATTCTGGAAGCATTGCAGTATAGACCAAAAATTACGTAATTTTTATTGCTTTATTTTTGGGTTATACTAAGAATGTATGATAGAAAAATTTGAACCTACTGTTGATCAAAAGAAATACTTGAAAGAACTTCGCTGGGAATCGACCATGAAGGAAGCAGATATTATTATCGACGGCCTTGGAAAACGAATTGATTCTGGTATTAAAGAAACAGTTACTGCTCTTAAGGTTAATGATTACGAAACAACTGGGTCTTGTGAAGGACATCTTGATCATGGACTTCCTCATCCATGGGTAGATGTAGAGATGTCTCTTACTGCTGATGAAAGAAAACAAATGAAAGAGACTATTGATCGACTCATTCTTGCTCAAAATACACATAAAGAATATGACGATGCCGACCTTGCAAAAAGAGATATATTTCTATCAAAAAAAGTATTATTTGAAAATAAATTATCTGATTTACTTGAAGAGTTTTACACTCAACATGAACCAAAAAATCTTGATATTAAATTATTTCTTTTAAAAACTCACAGTGATGTTCGTATTCAACCTACGTTTGGACGAGGGATTGGTAAGAAAAATTGGACGGAGTTCGATGTCCAGCAAAAAAGATTGACTGAACTGGAAAGGGAAGAGAACTTAAAGCTATCTCGTGAAGAAATGCAGGCATTCGCTCAATTCCTAAAAAAGAAATTTTTTGAGAAAGATTAGAATAATTAAAAACCCGTCACAGTGACGGGTTTTTAATTATTCAGATGTTTTGCGTGCGTTCGCAATGATAGTATCAAAGACTTTGAGTGTTTCAGGATTCGTACTTCGTGTATAGATTGGTATAGAGAAGACACATGCGATACGGGCATTTTGTCCATAAAAAGATTCGTCGAAACGAGCACAATTCACCGTAGCACCGTCACCAATAGATATTTTATCTTGATCCGAAAGAGGTGTCGGAGGAGTGATTGTAGTCAAAGCATTTCCCTGAAGTTCTTGTTGTTGACGATCAAAGATCGTTTCATCTTCCCATCCTTCTCGTTGAACAAGTGTCCATGTTGGTGGATATATAATAGAATCAGAAACAGATCGCAATGCATACGGTATCCATCCAGTTGTCGTACCATAACCGGAAGTTGGCGCTTTGCGTTTGGTAATAGCAGTGACAACAGATTGTATTACTGACGCCTGCGTCGGAACTTGTTCTATTTGTGTTACAAAAGGTGTTGTTGTTTGACCCAGCACAGGCTGTTCTTGAGTACGTTTTTGGATTGTTCGATATGCAAAAAAAGCACCAGCACAAATCACTAATACAGAAACAATGATAATGCGTATTACTTTTGTCATATATACATTATACACTCACTGTTATCGTTCCCAAACACCAGAAACTCCTCCTGGGTTTTTTGCGCCACGAACCTCAAAGTGTACGTGTGGTCCGGTTGATCTTCCTGTATTACCAACATATCCGATAATTTGTCCTTGTGAGACACTTTGACCGCTTGAAGTATTGAGAGATTTCATATGTCCATACAATGTTTGAGAACCGTTTGGATGAGAAATAACAACATAGTTACCGTACCCGCCATTGTATCCTGTTCGAGCAATAAGTACTGTACCAGACGCAGATGCCATAATTGGAGTACCTTGTGGAGCAGCAAGATCAATACTGTTATATCCGTGTAGCCCTTGAGATTTACGGCCACCAACTATTGGGCGAATATAATAATTACCACCAGCATCAGGAACAGTTGTTCCAAAAAGTTTTTCTTTTTTGGTTGTTTTTGTTGCGGTTGTTTTCTTTTTTGGTTCTGCTTGTGTAACAATCTCGCCATTTGGCACAAGAATACTTGTACCAGCAATTAGATCAGCATCAGAAACAAATCCGTTATATTCAATGATTTCTTCAGGATCTGCTTTGAGTGCCTTGGCAATCCCTTTGATAGTATCACCCTTTTTCACAGTATATTGGATACCACTCACAGGAAGAATGACAAGAACTTGATTTTCAGTCAAAGCTTGTCCTTTTTTAAGATCATTTGCCCAAAGAATCGTATTTGCGGACACATCGAACATTTCAGCAATTTGCGCCACAGTATCACCTTTACGAACTACATAAATACTCATAGTGTCTGCTTCAGTAAAACTATCAGTCCCAACATCAGAAACCGTACCAAGTGGTCCTGTTTCTGTCGAAATAGCAGTTTTTTCAATTATCATATCTGTTGAAGCAATCTTTTTCTCCATATCAGAAGCAAGTGCCGTTGGAGCAACAGATGCTTGTAAGATTTGCATATTTTGAATATTTGAAGGTTCTACTTGAGCATTTGCGTCCTTTGGAGCGACTCCGAGCAAATCTCCCATGAAAGACAAGAAACTTGCGTGTGTATATTGTGGAGTAAAGGTGATTAATCCCACAAACACGAAAGAATACGCATACCGAGGTATATGCTTGAAAAATAACGCTATTTTATGATTTTTAGTGGTCTGACCACCAAAATCACTATGTGGGGTAGGTAAAATAAGCCTTGAGAAAATGCAAAAACTCACCAATTTAAGACCAGAGAATCACGAAAAGTGATAAAAGCTTGAAAATAAAGGGTTTTTGTGAGTATTTTGCGTTACAATCGTACAGAAGTACTGAAAATAAAGGGTTTTCTGAGGTACGGAACGTGAGGGCATTGCCCTTACATATATAAGCGTACTAGAGCCGGTCTTGGAAGTCAATGCTTTGTCCACAATCTCAAAATATCGTTTTTTCGAGGTAAAATAACACAAATATATTGTATGAATGTCAAAACAGGATATAATGATATGTATATATGGCAAAAGAAAAAATGGGCAAAATAATTGGACTTGAGAATTTAAAAAATGGAGGTTCTTCGGAAGAAAAAGTTATCAAAAAAAAGAAGACTTCAACAAACGAACGATCAGAAAGAACAGTTTTTGCACAAAAAAAACTTAAAGAAAAAGGTGTATCTATACGTGGTTTGTCATTAGAAAAAATGGAAGAAATGCTTTTAGAGAAAAATGATTCAAATGAATCGACAGATGTTGTATCTGAAGAAAATCAAACTCTTATAAAAGAAGTGGGGGAAAACATCACTTTTGAAGAAGAACAGAAAAAAAAGGAATTGGCCTTTTTCAATCAATGGAACGATCGAGTTGAAAAAATAGAACCACAAGAAAAAATCGCACCAAAGCAAAAAGGTACTCTAAAAAATAAAACATTAGTATACCCACATGATTACCAATCAAATACGAGCCAAAGAAATATGGCATATGTTCCATCAGAAAGATTAATTCAAGAGATTCGAAACAAGAATCTTGAAAAATCACAAAAGGTTAATCCTGAAAATGAATCAAAGTCAATTGAAACAAGAAAAGTATCTGAAAAAGAATTTAATCAGGCCTTAGACACTTTTCAAAGTCAAAAGTACGATGCATTAAAAACACTGGGGAGTAGAAATGGTTCACAAGAAGAAGTTGATGAAGTGCTCAAAAAACATGAAAAGACTGTTGATTTGTATAAAAAAACACATGAAATAGAAGTAGGGGTGGAAATAGAAAAAACTACTAAAAAAGAAGAAAAGGGGGATACTTTTATTGCACCAACAACAGACAAAGAAAAAGAAATCGTTACTACTTCACAAAACATAGAACTCACCGACACACAGAAAGATATATTTCTTGAAAAAGTGTCTCGGTCTGGTTTTACTTACAGACAACTTGAAGGAACTGGAATTGAGGACCTTTCTTTTGAAAAGAAGATGCTGTTGCTCGACACCCTCGAACAACAAGTGCTCGACAAAGTAAAACGTGATGCCAAAGAAGCATTTGAAGAGGATCTGAAAAAAAGCGGTAAACTTGGTCGCATTTGGAAAAACGTCAGAAAAGGGTACAACATCGCAAAGAAAGAAAAAGAAGTGCTTCAAAAACACAAAGATGGTGAATCACTCGTTTCTCAAGAAACCGCAAAAGCACTCGCAGAAACAGTATCAAGTATTACTGCACCAATAACATACAAAGAGGGAAGAACTGAGATTTCGTATATGGAAGAAAAAGATGCGAGTGGTGTCGAAAATTCTTTTGCAAAAGAATTCAATACTGCAGCAAATACTTTTTCAAAGATTCCATCGGAATGGCAATTTAGCCACAACAAAAAAGAACAAGCGCAATACGCACAGTCAAAATTGGTGTTCGATACAGTATGTAGTGAAATCATCGCGCAAGCTCCAGAAACATCTCAAGGGGAACTTATGGAAAAAGTCCAATATGCCACAGGCAACGTCACACTCCTCCAACATCTCATGACGCACCCAGAAGCAGGCGCAGTGCTCGCACGTGCCGGCAAAACAAAAGCATGGCAAACAGGCATCGAATCTTATTACAAAGAAAATGCTTCGTTCATGGCGCTCGGCATGGCTTCTCGGCAAGCAGTTACAGGAGCATCCATTGCAACACTTTCTGGTTCAATTGGAATTGCATCAGCACTTGCTGCGCCAATTACAGGTGGACTTATCGGTGGACTTCGAGCAAGAGAACGTGCAAAAAAATCTCTTGCAGAAAAAGATACTCTTACTCGCCGAGGTGACTCAATCAACGGACCAGAACATTTAAAAAAGAAAATGGTTGATGCAGAAGAAATTACTAACGTTTTTGAGTACCTTATCAAAAATATAGAAATAACTACTGATCCTGAAAAAAAGAAACGTTTTTTGGCATCACTCGAAACCCGTACAAAATTTATCAAAAAAGAATTAGACGAGGGACGGGTTTCATTTGGAGAATTACCAGAAAATCTACTGAATAAAAAGAAAAAAAACACAGGCAACACAGACGCAGACCGTATTCGTAGATATACATCTGTTATACAAAAAATCTCTGAAGCAAAAGTGCTCATCAAAGCACATACACCAGATGATGAAGACATACATTATGTTAGAAAAATAACACAAGGAATTATTGAACAAGAACTCAAAAATAAAAAAATCACAGAAACACGTAAGGATGAAATTTATCACGAAACAGTTAAAGGTGTACTTATCGGTGCAGGATTCGGTACAGCGGGTTGGCTTGTGCGACACATGCTTCCAGATGTAGATCTCGGTATTTCAGAAAAAGTTGGCGAGCTCTACAAAAATGCAAAAGGTGGTGTTGAGAAATTCTTTGGAGAACAAAAAAACGAAATTGAGAAATTAAAATTCTTCAGCGCAGATCGTACTATTCCAAAACATACACCTCTCACAGATATTGAAATAAAAAATATTTCAACAGAGAAAGATAATGTATTACGACATCAACATGTTCCAATAGACGAATCAACTCAATATGAACAACCAAAGACACCGGATTCTAAAATTATTGAAAATCTGAACCAACACAGTCAAGATCCTTCATCGGTTATTTCAAAAAACACAGGGGAAAATCTTTCTGTTATCGGCAAAGGTGTACCGACAACGGAAGTGACTGTCTCAAGTAAAGGATTCATCAAAACTATCGAAGAGTTACAAAAAACATTCTTGAAGGAACATCCGACAGAAAAACTTCCAGATTCACTCAATGGTAATCCGACAGAGATAGCACAGAAACTTGGGCTCTACAATCCAGAAGGATCAAAAAGTGGCATGGTGATTGGGAACAAAGAAACAACACTTGGCATCAATGAACAAGGAGACATCGTCCTTCACGATGCAACAAAAAACACCGAGACAATACTCAGTGCAAAAAATACGTTCAAAGGTTCGTTCATTGAAACAGGGAAGGTGAATATCCCAGCACAAGAAAGTGTACAAACAGACTACACAGAATCTTCTCACGGAGAAGAAATAGATTCTAAAACAATAGAATCTACAGAAAACACCACAACAGCAGGAGAGAAAGAAATTGATGCAGTACGATACTTCAGAGCAAATCCTCTCACATATGAAGTTGCGTCACATTATGCAGGTGATGATAGTATCGGAGATATCAGAGAAAAGGATCCACAACTCTTCAAGTATCTCGAAGACCTTCGTAAGAAGAGTGGTCTCGAATACAACGGTGACGATGATTCTGCAACAAACTACGTACAACGTGCAATGAAAAAAATAGAAGGAATAGAATCATCTAGTGCAGAACATATCGAAACAAACCCCTCACAAGAATCAACAATCGAAGAAGACATGCACTCAGAAAATGTAGAGAGTGATGTTTCACCAGAAGAAACCACCATAAAAACATCAGCACAAACACCAGAACAAGTTCTTGATGAGCCTCTCGATACTCCAAAAGCAAGAGGTGTCATGTCTCCAGAACAAGTTTCACAAGCAATTAATGCTCGAGTGGACGGTGACATGAACGGAACTGTTGATAGTATCTTTGGTCAAAAAAGAAATTTTCTTTTTGATAGAAACATCATAGAGGGCAGTGGTGCACGGAATCCTGCTTGGAAAAATATTGCAAACATTAAGATGTATGATTTTTTGTACAACCAAAACCCTGCACAAGTTTCGTCAGAAAATCGTCTTCTTATGGACACCTTCAGAAAGTTACACGAAGAGACCGGCAATGCTGTTCCACGACAAGGAGAAACCATCACTGTTGAACAGTATCTAAAAAAAGAATATGAAACACTGGCACAACAAGAGTACAAAAAGGCTGGCACACTTATGAAAAAATAACTCCTCAAAAATCTCACACGATATCGTGTGAGATTTTTGTTTGCAGGTGATAGCTCATGCTATAGTACTCACATGCAATTACTCGAATCACTCAACCCGAAACAACAAGAAGCAGTTTTACACACAGAAGGACCGATACTCATTGTTGCAGGAGCAGGTGCTGGCAAAACAAAAACACTCACACATCGTATTGCACATCTCATTCAAAAAGGAGTATCACCACGAGCAATACTTGCAGTCACATTTACAAACAAAGCGGCGAAAGAAATGCGTGAACGGCTCACCTCACTCCTTTCGGAAAACGGCACAAAAACAATTCCACTCGCAATTACATTTCACGGACTTGGTGTACTGATCATCAAAGAACACGCTGAAAGAATTGGACTTTCAAAATACTTCACCATCGCTGATGAAAAAGATGCAGTCGACTTGATGAAGCAAGCGATTACACAATCAGGACTTGATCCAAAACAACACGAACCACGCAAATACAAATCCATCATCTCTCGACAAAAAGGTGATGGGCATACACCAGAACTATTTCTCTCAGAAACTAAAACCATTCAAGCGCCGACTATTGCACGTGTCTGGAAAGCATACGATGCACTCCTTGCAAAAAATCACATGCTTGATTTTGACGACTTGCTCGCAAAAGCACTCAGACTTGTTGAAATGCATCCAGACATTAGAAAAAAATATCAAGAACGTTTTCAGTACATTCACATAGACGAGTATCAAGACACCAACGAACTCCAGTACAAACTCTCACAATTACTCGTTGGAGAAAAAAGAAATATTTGCGTTGTTGGAGACAGTGATCAAAACATCTACAGTTGGCGTGGTGCGAACATCAAAAATATTTTGCATTTTGAAAAAGATTATCCTGGTGCAAAAGTTATTCTCTTGGAACAAAACTATCGCTCAAGTGCAAACATCATCGAAGCAGCAAATGCAGTGATTGTAAAAAATAGTATGCGTGTCGTAAAAGATCTCTTCACCGAAAGTGACGCAGGTGCACCGATCACACTCTGTGAAGCATATGACGAAGTTGCAGAAGCAGAATATATTGCATCACAAATCAACACACTATTAGAAAGCGGTATCACACCAGATGAAATTGCGATTCTCTATCGTGCCAACTTCCAATCACGTGTAATAGAAGATGCACTACTTCGTGCACATGTTCCTTATCAAGTTCTGGGTACAAAATTCTTCGAGAGAAAAGAAGTGAAAGATGTTCTCGCATACTTGCGTGCATCACTCAACCCTGCGAGTTTCCCAGATATCAGACGCATCATCAATGTACCTGCACGAGGTATCGGCAAAGTAACTATTGAAAAAATTCTTGATGAAAAAATTTCTGAACTCACTTCTGCGATGCAAAAAAAGGTACAAGATTTTTACACACTTCTCGAACGCATCAATGAAGTTGCTATGACAAAAGAACCGTCAGAAGTAGTGACGTTCATCATCAAGGCGAGTGGACTTGAAGACACATTGAAAGGTGGTACGGAAGAAGACCTTGAGCGATTAGAAAATATTCGAGAACTGGTGACAGTCGCTACTTCATACGACAACCGAGATGAAGACGGTATACGTGATGGCGCATCAGAAGGACTACTCGCACTCATGACCGACGCGTCACTTGCAAGTGATCAAGACACACTCATGGAATCATCTCAGGGTGTACGCATGATGACCGTACACGCATCAAAAGGTCTCGAGTTTGAATACGTCTTCATCACAGGACTTGAACAGGATCTCTTCCCACACAAAAGAGACCACAGTCAAACAAAAGAACAAAAAGAAGAGGAGCGACGATTGTGCTATGTCGCACTGACTCGTGCAAAGAAAAAGTTATTCTTATCATACGCAACCATGCGCACTATTTATGGTATGAGGCAGATCAATGCACCGTCTGAATTCACATATGATATTCCAGAACATATCCTCGAAAGAGAATCGACAGGTTCACGATATGGGAGCGGGGGAGGTAAGGTCATTTATCTTGATTAAAATTTTTAGTGTATTGATTATCATCATGCCGAACAAGGAAGAGCTTGGTAATATTACTGTGAATAGTAAAATGATATAATTGAACTATAAAAATCTCATGAAAAAACCATTTCTTCCTTTTTCTTCCTCAGTGCTCAAAATAATTGCTTGTATTACTATGGTTATAGACCATGTGGGTTTTTTGTTTTTCCCTGATCAGGAAATATGGCGAATTATCGGAAGACTCTCATTTCCTCTTTTTGCGTTTTTAATCGCAGAAGGATACCATCACACTAAAGATGTGAAGAGGTATGTTAAAAGACTTTTTCTTTTTGCGCTGATTTCCCAGCTTCCTTACATGTTGCTTTTACACGCAGGAGGAATGGAGATTTTTGAATTAAATGTATTTTTCACACTTTTGACAGGATTACTTGCTTTGATTGGACTATCTCGATTACGTTTTCTTTATTCTTTTCTACTCATTATTGCCGCATGTTTTGTGGCACAATTTTTCCATTTTTCTTATGGTGCTTTTGGCGTGATAACCATATTTGCAAGTTACTTATTTTTGAACAATAGAAAACTCGGAATCATCACCTTGTCACTCATTCCGTTTGTAAATAATCTTTTCAATACTCTACAATGGACCGCAATATTCAGTCTGCCTTTTGTTGCACTATACAATGGTAAAAAAGGTTTTTCGTTTCCTCGTTATTTTTTCTATTGGTTTTATCCAGCACATATAGTGCTGCTTTGTGCTATCTGGTACTTTTTTATATAAATACGTAAAACTAATTCTTTATATAAGATACTCCTTGCAGTTTTTGTATTTTCACCGTACTCTTCTTATATATGTATCATCGTGCAAAAAAATCTCTCGGGCAAAACTTCCTGAAATCAGCAAAAGCACTCTCTGATATTATTATTGCTGGGGAAATCAACAAAAACGACATTATTCTCGAAATTGGCCCAGGAAAAGGTGCCCTTACAGAAAAACTTCTTGAACACGCAGGAAAAGTTATTGCCATAGAAAAAGATACTGGCCTTGTAATACACCTCAAAGAACAGTTCGAAAAAGAAATAGAGAATGATCGTTTAGAGCTTATCGAAGGCGATGTGCTTGATTTTGGCCCAAAAATACTGAAAAAACCATATAAAATAATCGCAAATATTCCATACAACATCACCGGTGCCATTCTGAAACAATTCTTAAGTGGAATTCATCAACCAGAACGCATGGTATTACTCGTCCAAAAAGAAGTTGCCGAGCGTATTGTTGCTCGTGACGGAAACGAAAGTATCCTTTCTCTTTCAGTAAAAGCGTACGGAACGCCAAAGATTATCAGCAAAGTTCCAGCTCGATACTTCAACCCTGCACCGAAAGTAGATTCTGCGATTATTGCTATTACAAACATTACTCGAGCAAATTTCAAAAATACACAAGAAGAACAACTTTTTTTCACTATAGTAAAAGCTGGTTTTGCTCATAAAAGAAAGATGCTTCTTTCAAATCTCAAAGAATCCCTTCCTCATGTTGAGTGGAGTACACTTTTTGAAAAAAATAATATTCCCAAAACAATTCGTGCCGAAAAAGTACCGCTTGAAATTTGGCTGACACTAATAGAACAAATATGATAACATCACACATTGGCATCTCAGAAACTAGTGATATACTACAGATATGTCATTTCAAGCATATCTCCCGAGTAAAAAAATTCGCACACTTCTCATGTGTATCATTGGTGCCGGAGTACTTCTCCTTGCGTTTAAATATCTTCCTTCTATAAAGAAAACATCTTTTTTTTCACGCAACAATAATACAGAAAACACACAACAAGTAAGTAAGATAGGTGACATCGTGAACAAGGACACTGATGGTGACGGTGTTGCTGACTGGGAAGAATCAATTCGCGGTACTGATCCAAACAAAACAGACACCAATGAAGATGGAGTCTCTGACTTTGTAGAAATTCAACAACAGAAAGATCAAGAAAACACCACGAACACAACTGGTCCAGAAACTGAGACATCTATTTTTGCAAAACAACTTTTTACGACCATTGCTTCATTGCAAGAATCTGGAACACTTGATGAGCAAAGTGCAATGAAAATAGTAGAACAAGCATCTTTGACTGCTCAAAAAAATGTTCAAAAAACCTTTTATACAAAAGAGCAGTTGACAATATCTCCAAAATTAACAGGGAAAGCCTTTGAAAAAAACACAACGGCAATCCTCGTCAAAAATAACGTTACATATGAATCTCTTCAAAAAATATTTTTGATACTGGGAACACTTCCAGATACAGGAGAAGTGGAAGGAACAACAATTGTTCAAGATCTCATAGAGATAGACACTTCATTCAAAAAAGCACTTAGTGAATTACTAAAAAACCCTGTTCCTGCTCAATCTACAGAAACATATCTCAAATTCCTTAATGCCCTTGAGTACATCAGTGAAAATATATCAGATATAACACTTCTTGAAACAAATCCTATTGTTTCTTTTTCTGCAATAACGGTGTATCCAGAAAATGTATCTTCAATTATAGAAATTTCTTATAAGATGTATGAGGAATACGAGAAATAATTATTTCATTTTTCTCGAAATAATACTATACTTATCTATATATGCACACCAAGATGGTTTTTAAAAAAATAATTGCAACTATCATGCTTGGTTCTGTGGTGTTTTCTCTTTTTGGGTTTTCTTCACAGGTATATGCACTCCCTCTACCTGTTATAGACACTGGAGCTAATGTGGCACAAGGAATAACAGCAGGTTCAACAACAAAAGAAGTAATAGAATCAGTAAAAGACGCACTGATAGAAGCAGGGAAACAAATTCTTCGATCAATCGCAAAAAGGATCCTTGCACGACTTACTCGAGATACCATCAACTGGATTAATAGTGGATTTGATGGTAAACCACTCTTCCTTCAAGATCCACAAGGTTTTTTCGTAGATCTCCGAAATCAAGAAATCAAAAATCTTGTAAACACGATTGGGTATGATCCGATCAATTATCCATTCGGACGAGACATTGCCATTGGTCTGATTCAGGGTACGAAAAATTACTTTGCTCAGAATGCAAAATACTCACTCGATCAAGTGATTGGAGGGGATCAGAATCGAATAGAATTCCAAACCAACTTTTCTCTTGGCGGATGGGGGGCATACACCGCACTTGCTCAACCAAACAACAATCGATTTGGATCACAGCTCATGGCAAAAAAAATAAATACCAAACTTACGGCTGGACTTAATGTAGGTCCAGGAGAAACAATAAAAACAGAACTAAACCAAGCACAAGGATTTCTTTCACAAAAAAAATGTGAGAATCCGATGTATGACCCAGATAATACAGATCCATTTATTGCAGATGACCTAAATGGTGACGGAAGTGTTGATTCACAAGAAACAGAGCAACAACTTGCTCTGTATAACGAAGTTCATGTTTGTGAACGATGGGAAACACTCACTCCAGGAAAAGTTGTTTCTGACCAAATAGGACTTGCACTTGGTTCAAAATACCGACAAGCAGAACTTGGACAAGCGTTGGGAAATTCTGTGTCTGCAATATTTGATGCACTACTCAACAAGCTCGTAGATGATGGACTTTCTGCCCTCGGCGATGCGACAGGTCTTACACCACAACAAGACAATTTCAATTATATGGGCTACACACTAGGAACAGGGAACAGTGTGAGTGGATCAGGTAGCACATGGAGTTCTGCAGATATTGTTATAGATCTTGCAGAATTTAGAAAAGAAATTAGTAACCCTACTGATCCAGAAGAACTTGGAGGCTTGGAACGATTAGATCAAGTACTTATTTATCAAGAACAAATTATCCAAGAATGGCGAGACATTCCGGCTGAAATAAGAGCTCTTGACATGTGTATCCCTGGACCGGATAGATTCTGGCAAAAACGCATGGACAGAGAATTTAAAAGAGAAGCGAAGAAACTTGAAAAGAAGGCTGAGTCAAAAAATCCAAAGAAATCACAAAAGGCCATCAGAGCTCTTCGTACACTGGAATACTCCATAGAGGAATTCAAAAACTACATTACTAATTCAATGCTCTTGGAAATCCCGGGCGCACCGCTATACATGGATGAAATAACTAATTTCAAAGATGTATCCGGAGAAATAGAACGTGCAGTAGAACA
The DNA here is from genome assembly GCA_020846455.1 of Candidatus Nomurabacteria bacterium. GTDB lineage: Bacteria > Patescibacteriota > Minisyncoccia > Phycocordibacterales > UBA9973 > JADLDV01. The sequence goes on along the minus strand of JADLDV010000022.1, from coordinate 3,380 downwards.
AAAACTCAAGTACAAAACACTCAGAGCAAAAACATTATCAATGAAAAATACTATCAATAACCCTGCGTTCAACCCTGCATCACTTACTACCGCACAACAAGGTGTTATCAAAAATGAGTACAAGAGATATCTAGCGTTACGTACAAGTATTCCAAGTGAACAAGAAGTGGATCAAAAAGAACTAGAGCTGAATAAAATTCAAGAAAATAGATTAAGAATACAAAACCTTACAAGCGATTGTCTTGATGAAAGAACTGCCAAGGGATGGTCTAGCCCAGATCCAAAAGGAAATGCTGTAATTAACGGAAATCAAAAAGAAAATCAACTATTCTGTGATTGGCCAATGAATGATGGATATAGTTACGGTGATGCTTCTGAAGGTGATGGTTCTGATGATTCATCGACAACGAGACCGGGTGCAACAGACGATAGTACGGGTCCGATAATTACCGCACTTAACAACATCCTCACGGTCGTAGCAGATGATGCCGATGAAGGAGATGAAGGTGATGGTTCAAACGGTCCGGTAAACGCATACAACGAAAATGATAGATTTACATACATTCTTGTTGGAACACACCTAGAAGGTCAACCGAAACCTGACGGTACAGCAGGATATGATATACCGATCGTAAACGCAATTCATGTATACAAGAGATTCCTTACAAATGTAAACATTGATATTAGTTGCGACTTCGTTTTCCCTGCATCAATACTTGATTATATGAATGATGGATCAGGTACATACTAAGTAGAGATGTATTCCACACAAAAACACCACATATTGTGGTGTTTTTGTTATCGAGCAGTGTATACTATACATATACGTGATGCGTGTCATTAATTTTTTATTCGCAAAGAATCACAAAAAAAACACTGGTCTCAAAAAGACAGTTGGTGTACTTTTGCTTTGCGTTACACTACTAAGTGCTTGGAGTTTTCCTAAAAAAGCAGAAGCTGCTCAAAGTACTTTTGGAAATCAAAATCAGATTACTGTCCAACTCCCAGCGGTATCTCAAACTGCCATCTTTTCTGATGGGGCATTGATCAACGGAACAATTGTGGTAAACGTACCTTCTGTAGATGCTGATGGAGATGGATCTATAGGAGTTAATGACACAGATGAGCAAAAATCTTGGTCTATTGTCGAAATGTCCTCAGAAGCCACACAAGCAGATGGCTTTACACTTACTGCAGGTATTTTCTTGATGATAAAACCAGATACTTCAAACACGATTGTTTCTGGAAGCTTACTTGATCTGACTCCGAAAATGACCGTCGCAACAAGCACGTTCACCAAACAAGTCAACGGACTTCTTCCAGACACAGTCTATTATGCGAGAATCGTAGCACCGAAAGTAGACAATGCCACAAATTATTATGTTTCTGATTACGTAACCTTCAAAACAAAAAATGACGGATCAAGTGTCGCGTCTACTGAAAACCAAAACGATCCCAATAGTCAATATGGAAACAATATTCCTGAAGGAGTTCCATCTTGTGGATTTGGTGTTGATCTTTTAGGAGGATCAGATTCTTCTATGATGGGTTGTCTTGCGGTCATCGTATACTACGCAATATACATACCATCTTCTTGGCTTGCGATGCTTGGAGGATTCTTCCTTGATTTCTTCATGGGGTATTCTATCAGTAGCGGTGCGTACACGGCTTCTTCTTTTCCAGAAGAAGGATGGAAGATGCTTCGTGACCTTGCAAATATCTGCTTTATTTTCTTACTCGTATACGCGGGTATCAGACTTATTCTCGACATTGGCAAATTTGATGCGAAGAAGACTATTACAAATGTCCTTATTATGGCACTACTAATAAACTTCAGTCTTTTCTTCACCAAGGTTATCATTGACGCAGGGAATATCACTGCCAGAATCTTTTATAACGCACTTGAAGTCAAGAACAAGGCTGATGGCACACCAAACGTTGGTATTGCTTCTGAAAAAGCTATCTCTGTGACACTTATCGATCAAGTCGATCCACAGAAAATCATGGCCACAGCAGGAGAAGATCCATCTGACATTCAGACAAGTGACTCAGAACCAGACCCAGAGGCGTACGCAGGATATTTCATACTGATTACACTCGTTGCTGCAGCTGTAAACCTGTACTTTATGTTTGTATTCTTCAGTGTTGGTTTCCTGTTTGTTGGAAGAACACTACAACTCTGGGTTTCTATGATCACCGCACCAATTGCATGTATTTCATATGCTTCTGGCTCTGGTTTTCATGACGGATGGTGGAAAGAATTATGGAAATCTGCTTTTGTGGCACCAATATTTCTCTTTTTCTTGTATCTCATTGCCAGCTTCTTGAGAGCAGGACTCGTCACAGGCCTCTTCTCAAATTACAACGACAAAGGATTCATCTCTATCCTCATGGCAGTTGCAGTACCGTTTGTGCTTCTCGTTGGACTCATGAAAATAGCAAAAGAAAAAGCGATAGGATACTCATCAGATATAGGAAAAGGTGCAGCGAACGCACTTGGTACTGTCGGTAAAGTAGCGGGAGGTCTTGCTATTGGCGCAGCGACAGGAGGAGCATCATTTGCAATGACAAGAACAGTTGGAGTAGGAGCAAAAGTACTTCAATCAAGTGGTGTACAAAAAGCACTCAGAAATAGAGAGGCAAAAGGTGGCATTGTTGGAAAGTTTGCAAAATTTAGCGCAAATACCATAGACAAAGGCTCTAAAGCTTCTTTTGATATTAGAAACACAGGTGTTGGTGGTACGCTTTTGAAAAAAACAGGTCTTAACACAGACAATAAAATGCTTAACTATGTTGGACTCAACAGTGATGCAAGAAAAGGTGGTTATGATCAATTGGTAAAAGACAAAGACAAGAAAAAACAAGAACAAGTTAATACTTCTGCAAAAAGTTTTGAAAGTGCCTTCAAAACAGATGACGATGTAAAAGCATACTATGAAACAAAGCGCGATGCTTATGAGAAAAAACGTCTCGCTGATCTTAAAAAATATTCTATTGGAAAAACGGGCACAAAAGAAGATATCGAAACTGCACATAAAGCAGATTTTGAAAATAAAAATGGCGTCATTCCTCCAGAACTCAAAACAAAAAGAGAGGCGCGCGCTGAGTTTAAAAAACAGTACGCAGAATCAATCAAGAAGAAAAATGATCTTTCTGCAAATCCTCTAGCATGGACATTGGCTAAAAATCCTCTTACTAAATCAATTGACCCAGTGGAACGTGCATCAAATAAATCTACGGCTGAAAAAATTGAAAAAGGTGCCGACAAAGAACTTGAAATAGAAAATAGATTTACTGAAAAGAAAAATAAACTCAAAGCAAAAGAAATCCTTGAGAACGAAAAGAAGAACAAACCAGATAAATTTAAAGAAGATATGGAT
>JADLDV010000021.1 GCA_020846455.1 Candidatus Nomurabacteria bacterium | reverse complement strand
TGTTACCAATATTAGAATATTTATCTTTTACAACCCATTTTTTATTTATATCTTGCTTTATGACCCATACACTATTCGCATCTTTGAGTGCGATGATGAAATCCTGTCCTGATTCTACAACAACACCAACACGAGATCCTATTGGTTCATTATTTATTTCACTAGAGGTTTCAATGGTCTCGATAATACGCATTGTCTCGGTATCTATAATCACCAGAGTATGCGGTTCATAATTACCAACAGCTAAAAACTTATCATCATCAGTGAGTGCAGTTCCACGAGAATTTTCACCTACACGAACAGAGATGACAGGATCTAGTGTTGTAATATCGATCTTACTGAGCCATCCATCTCGAGAGATGATGTACATGTATTTTTTATCAGAAGAAAATACAGATGTATGAGGTTGGAATCCAATGTCATGTATCCGACCAATTTCGGTATGAGTTTTTCCATTTATAAAAAGAAGTTTTTCTGCATCTTTTTCTACTACCACCATCAGCTCATCAGGATTCCAAGACATGCTCGCCACATATAATTCTTTTTTAGGACTAAGCTCTGTGTATGACTTTATCTTTTCTTCTTTTCCGTTTTTTGTTGATATATGCTCACCTAGATTTCCTATATAAAAAACCATCATTTTATCGCTGATACCTTTCCCGTGGTTTTTGTGATAATTCACACTCGCATCAGTACCACAATTAAACAATGCGGGATGCACCTTTGACGCGGGTGTCGCATCAAAGACTTTATTGTCTATAATAAGCCAACAATCCTCGCTATTATTGTGCTTTGCGATATTCTCCATTGTAAATATTTCAGCACTGCTCTCTGTGATAGTATTCTTATCGTTGGTATTTATTTTTTGGGAATAACCAGAAATCAATCCGAAGATTATTCCTAAAATAAGTATCCCAACACTGATTATTCCAAGGATTTTTCTATTCTTTTGATCAATATAAGCAAAAAATAATATTAGAGCAGTAAGTACTCCAAATCCAATAACTAGTGCGTATATGGACAGAAATGTAGTATATGAATAAGAAAAGGATCGTAATGATCCCAAAATAATGGCAGACGCCCAAGAAACAACAGAGATAGCCCCACTTACAAGAACAAACGGTATTAGTTTTTCTGATGAAGGATCTGCTTTTGATGCTAATTTTCGATCTAAATGTCGTTTTAAAAATGGAAGATGGATAAAGTGAAAAACAATACCATTTAAAATAAGTATCCCCACGACAGTCATTTTAGAGATAAACTTTTCAGAAGAAGACAAAACCTCAACATTTTGTGCAAAGAGTCCGACTCCTGAAATTACAAGCAAAAGTAAACCCCCCCATATAAAATTAGATGCCGTTTTTATTATTCGAAATTCATCTTTTGATATTATTTTATCTTTTAGTGAAGTAAAGAAAATACCATCACTAATAAAAGCTCCTCCTGCACCCAAAACTACCCCAAATAAATGAATAGTAATAAATATACTATGTAGTGATACTGTATCCATATTGAGTTAATAATAACATAATTATTAACTCAATAATAAAAAATCATCTAAAAAATGTTTTCTATTGTTCGAGTTTTAGACTCAAAAAACCTTTTAAGACTTGTTGAACAAGACATCAAATACACATAGCACTGTGGTGTCTCATTTGTCTCATTCTCTATAAGTACCCTTATGGCGTATGGAGACAGCTAGACTGAGATGCCTAGTTTTGAGACAGTCTAAAATGCTAGAATACGCTTACGGTGGTTGACCTCGTAAGGTTCACAACTGAGGTAGTCAGCAGTCTAGTTTATTTCTGAAGAACCAAGATATGTCTATGATTCTGTAACTTTTGCTATAATTATACGCATGAAGATAACAAGCGAAACAACTCTCAATCGTGTATATAAAATGATATTTGCAAAGGTATATCCGATGTATGTCGCAAAGGCTGAAAGGAAAGGGCGAACAAAGACAGAAGTCGATAAAATTATTCTTTGGCTTACAGGATACACCCAAAGTAAATTAAACTCACAAATTAAGAAAGAAGTGAACTTCGAAATATTTTTTAAAGAAGCTTCAAAACTTAATCCGTTACGTACACTCATCACTGGTATGATTTGTGGTGTTCGAGTAGAAGAGATTGAGGATCCTATAATGCGAGAGGTACGCTATCTTGATAAGCTGATCGACGAACTTGCCAAAGGAAGATCAATGGAGAAAATTTTGAGAAAGTCATAATTAAATTGATATGTTTAAAAAATATTTAGATTATATAAGAAGCAATCCAGAACACCACTGGTTTAAGCGAAAGATTTGGGGTTGGGGATGGTATCCGGCAACTTGGCAAGGATGGCTTGTGACTGTTGTGTACACGATACTCATTTCTATTCTTTTCTATGTAAGAGAAGAACCTGTTCCTGGAAATCCTGATTCAGGAAGTAATTTTCTTGTTTTCGGGTTACCGTTTATTGTATTAACTATTCTCCTTATTATTATTGCGTATAAAAAAGGAGAAAAACCACGATGGCAATGGGGTTCTTCTCAGGACAATGCATAAGAAGAATGTATACTATACATATGAATTCAAAAAATAAACAAACGATTATATCTACAATTATTCTTGTTATTACTGGTGTGATAGGTGCGGTGATTATTCGCTCACATCCTATTGATACTTCACGTGACACGATGACAGAAAATGTGATTCTTTCTGGTACATACGTGTGTTTGCCACATACTGATACGAGTGGACCACAAACACAAGAGTGTGCATTTGGTTTTGAAACTGATGACGGAATATATTATGCAGTTAATTTTGGTGCATCAGAAAACGCCATGCAGCAATTTCAGGGTGGTATGCACATAACTGCAAAGGGATTCATTGTTGCCAAAGAATCATTGAGCTCTGATCAATGGGCAAAATATACTATGCAAGGAATGTTTACGATTACACAAGTGATTCAATCAGCTCAATCAAGTGGCAAGCTCAATATCAATGAGGTGTGTCAGTCTGCACTTTTGTATATGACTTTTGTGGATAGTGCGAGTGCTGATGCCTTTGTTCTGGAGTGTACACAAGGGAAGCATCCGGAAGTAATCGAACAGTTTAAAGCACAAATGAATCTCGGTGATGGGGCAGCGATATAATACACACATTCGGTAATATATAGATATTCTTGTATACTATATGTATATTAATTAACCTAAAAAAACTATGGAACCAACAACACAAACAACTCAAACCTCAGTAGGAACACCTCGTCGTAATACCATGACTTCTTTCGGATTCATTCTCGGAATCAGTCTGATTATCAGTACGGTTATTGCGGGTGGTATGTTGTACCAAATTCGTGCACTCGACAGCACGCTCTCAGTGACTGGTTCTGCAAAAAAGCGTGTGACATCAGACAGTGTAAAATGGACATCGAGCATGACTCGTATCGTAAAAGCAAGTAGTATCAAGGCAGGCTATGATCAGATGAACAAAGACCTTGAAAGTGTAAAAGCATTTTTCACTGAACAGGGAATTGTACTTGATCAGGTGACTATTTCTCCAATCATGATGAATCAAAATTATGATTACCAAGCGCAACCAGGCGTAGAAAAGGAATACACCCTCATGCAAACATTCGATATTACTTCTGGTGATGTGCAGAAGATTACCCAAGTTGCTAAGAATACACAAGCAATTATTAATAAGGGAGTTATCTTCTCTACAGGTTCACTCGAGTACTATTACACAAAACTTCCTGAAGAGCGTGTCGCATTACTTGCTCAAGCAATCACTGATGCAAAAGCTCGTGCGTCGACTATTGCACAAAGTGGCGGTAAATCAATCGGTTCATTGAAGAGTGCATCAAGTGGTGTTGTCCAAGTAGTTTCTTTCGGATCAAATGATGTTTCAGATTATGGTATGTATGATACCTCTCGTATTGAAAAAGAAATCATGGTTACAGTAAAAGCTGCATTCACACTAAAATAAAACATAAAACTATCGAGCAATATTGCTCGATAGTTTTATTTTATGTCAGAGTGCGATATACTTATGCTATATGAAACGAATCGTATGTATGTTGGCAAGTGTTGTTTTTTTGTGTACTGCTTCTTTTGTACACGCACAAAATGTTTCTGTCGATAACGTAGGTATTATTCAAGATACTATCTGGTTCTCTCAAAAAGATTTTTCAGAAGGGGATAAGATTACAATCTACACGTTTGTATTTAATGGTGCAGATCAAACACTTTCTGGTGTTGTTGATTTTTTTGACAAGCAAGTATTGATTGCATCAAAATCTTTTTCACTCAATCCAAAAACTGGTGGTACCATGTCTGTGCCATTTACTGCTATTCTCGGTGAGCATGTAATCACTGCAAAAATTCGTGACACCAAGCTTGGTACCAAAACTCAAACTCCAGTCACTATTGATAACATTCGCACCAAAGAAAAAAGTTTTACTGTATTGAAAAAACAAGATCCAAATGCCCCTGAAGAAGAGCAAGTCACAACAGAGACAAGTATTCCTGGTGTTGATGCAGAAACAGTAAATGCTATTGAATCAAAGATTGTCCAGTACACACCAGTACCTGTGCAGCACGCGGTCAAGGCGATTGATACATTTCGAGCAAATAAAAATACTGATTTTATAACTGAAAAGAATACCGCAAAAGCTGAACTTGAAAAAATCAAAAGCACTCCCGCAAAGACACAGCAAGAAATGTCTCAGTCAGGAATTAAGACACCAATGCTCTATGCTCGAATGTTTTTTGCCGCCATCGCATCATTTGTGTTTGGCCATAAGATTCTATT
>JADLDV010000020.1 GCA_020846455.1 Candidatus Nomurabacteria bacterium | reverse complement strand
TCATATGTACCAGAAAATGTTTCCATTATTTCTTGAATACGTGGTTCAGTAATTTTATTCAAGTTATCCAAAGAAGCATGCTCGGTAATCATGCCGAGAAGATCGTGAGTATCAGTACCGATACCGAGAAGTAATGAAAATTCATATGTCTTATCAAGACGAGAAAACTGATCTTTGTTATGTACTCGAGTACCAGCAAGGACAATCAGCAAACCTTCCGCAAGAGGATCAAGTCGCCCCGCGTATGTGAGTGGGACATCAGCCGAAATACCCTCTTCCCACCGTAGGAAATCAAGCATATCCTTTGGAGTTTTTCCGATCGGTTTATTTACCGTAAAAATATGATTACTGTCAGAATGTTTCATTTCAGTCAGTATATCAATTTGACCCTAAAATGTCTTATTTTTTAATAAAACAAGGTTTGAAAATATCCAACATAAACATCCTTATAAATCATTGACTTTTGGAGGCAAAGGAGTTAGAATGATTCGGTATTCGTTACTAAATAACAATACGGCAAAAACACTTGAGAGAAAGAATAAACAACCAAATACGAGCTACAGAACTTCGTGTTATTGATCATTTAGATGAAAAACGCGGCGTTATGAGCACTAAAGACGCACTCGCTCTTGCCCAGTCCCTTGGACTTGATCTTATTGAAATCGCCCCTCAGGCAGTACCTCCGGTTGCAAAAATCATGGAGTATGGTAAATTTCAATACGAACAAAATAAAAAGCAAAAGAAGGTTCGTGCAGGTGCAAAGCAAACTGAAACAAAAGCTATTCAGATCAAAATTGCTACAGGTGATCATGATCTCGCCCTTAAGGCGAAAAAGGCTTCAGAATGGCTCAAAGAAGGTCATCGTATTAAAGTAGAACTCTTTCTTGCTGGGCGTGCAAAGTACATGGAGGAGAAATTCCTTCACGAAAGACTCGAGCGAGTTCTTCGCCTCATTACTGAAGAGTACCGTATTGCGGAACCATACAAAAAAGGACCGAAAGGTATCATGGTGACGATTGAACGTGACGTAAAAAAATAATTATTATGAAAACAAACAAATCTTATTCAAAGCGACTGAAACTCACAAAGACAGGTAAAATCCTTGCGAAAGCTCCTGGATTCAACCACTTCAATGCAAAACAGTCTCGCACAAAACAACTTGCAGGTCGAAAACCAAGATCTTTTACTCTTATCGCAAAAAACAAGAGTAAAATGATGCCTTTTGCATAATTACTGATTATTTTTCACCACTACTATGACACGCGTAAAACGAGGAACAATTTCAATGAAACGTCGCCGCAAAGTGCTCAAGCTCGCAAAGGGCTTCCGCTTTGGACGAAGTACTAAAGAAATCGAAGCAAAAATTGCTTTGATCAAAGCAGGTGCTCATGCCTTTGCACACCGCAAGGACAAGAAAGCTGACAAACGTCGCTTGTGGCAAGTTCAAATCAATGCAGCAGTAAGACCATTTGGACTTTCATACAGTAAATTTATCGATGCACTTAAGAAAAAGAACATCATCATCGATCGTAAAATTCTCGCAGATGTTGCTGGAAACAATCCTGAAACATTCGCACGATTCATGAAGCAAGTAACTGCATAATAAAAACCGCACATATCGTGCGGTTTTTATTATGCTTTATCGTGTATTTTAAACTCTGCGACTTTTTGTTTTTTAACCATTTCAATCAATCGCGTAATCAAACGAGCCGCATCAGTATCGTATATTACATGCTCACTCGTACGATTACCTCGGTCAATAATTTCTTTCACTGTGTCATCAGTATCCCAATCCCCTTCAAGTACACCGATTGGTTTACCATCTTCAAACGCAACGAGGAATTCATGTATTGTACCAATACGTCCACATCCCACAACGATCGCGTCACACGAACGAGTAAACAACAGATCTCTGCCAGGATATCCAAAACCTGTGTAGATAATAAGATCCATGTAATCAAGTGGGAGTTTGTACACATTTACGTGCTCCTTTTCATTTGCAGCAGGAGACATGCCGATTGAAATACCCCCTGATCCTTTTGCACCCATTGCTGCCCAAAACGGAAAGCCTGATTTTGCACCTGTTACCAAAACAGCGCCTTGGTTTGCGATTGCTACACCAAGCTCCTTTGCCTGATCAAGTGCATGCAACCCACAATGCCCTGTTTCTGCTGCTCCAGAAACACCTATTTTTACTTTTGTGTGCCCGTGTTTTTCTGTATTGTTTTCCATATACACTATTATTTTTTCATTGGTAATACCACAGAGAGATTTCTATCAGGTGCGATCGCATTTACTCCGAGCAAGTCTCGCAATTTCTGAACAAGGAACATTGCTGATTTTGGTTCTCCCATAACAACAAACACCTTCTCAAGAGTTGGACTCATCTTCTCCACAAATTCAAGAAGGTTATCTGAATCTTTGTGACCAGAGTATCCACTAATCTTCACAATGCGCGCATGGACAGGAACTGATTCGCCGTAGATCGTCACGGTCTTTGCTCCTTGTTCTATCAATCGCCCCATAGTACCAATAGACTGATACCCTGTGAGGAGAAGTGTATTATTTGGATTCGCAAGATAATTCTTTTCATGGTGAATTATCCGTCCACCGTTAGACATACCGGAACCAGCAATAATAATCTTTGGATCTGGTGCAGCGAGAATTGCCTTTGACTCCTCGGCAAGTAACGTAACTTTTAAACCAGGGAAACTAAAAATATCATCCCCTTCTGAAATAAATTGCCGAGCAGTTTCGTTAAAACATTCTTGATGTTGTTTGAATATTTTGGTCAAATGAATGGCAAGCGGCGAATCAAAGAATACTGGCATTTTCGGAACACGATCATGCTCAACAAGCATATCAATCTCAAAGAGTAATTCTTGTGAACGCTCAAGTGAAAATGTTGGGATGATGAGCGTTCCTTTTGTTTTGTAATTATCTTCTATAACAGATTCGAGAAGCTTGCGACGCATATCGCGGTTTTCATGATTGCGGTCACCGTACACTGATTCCATGATTAAATAATCAATACCCTCTACAATTTCAGTGTCTTTCAAAAGTGGAGATGGTGAATTACCAAGATCTCCCGTAAATAAAATGTGTTTATCTTTGTATGACACTTTTAACATTCCTGACCCGAGAATATGACCCGCATCATAGAAACTAAATTGAAATCCATGATCAATATTCAACACCTGATGATACTCAATCCCCTCCCAAAGAGACATAGCCTTTTTGACTGCATCTTGTGTGTATATCTGATCAAGTCCATGTTCTGTATCTTTTGATAAAATACCCACAGTATCAGCGAGCATTACTGCCGCGAGATCTTTTGTAGCAATAGTTGAAATAATTCTTCCTGTAAATCCATCGTGGAGTAATTTTGGAATACGTCCAACGTGATCGATGTGTGAGTGTGTAACAAAAAGAATATCAATTTCTTTTGGATCATATTCGAATGGATTCCAGTTCAAATCATCAGCAACCTTCGTCCCTTGGGTTAGCCCACAGTCAATCAAAAACTTTTTCCCTGGATCAGTATCAGTTTTCGGCAATTCAAGTAAAAAATTCGCACCTGTGACAGATCCTGTTCCACCATAAAATGAGACCTTGAGTGTATCTTGTTCCATATGCTTTTATTCTATCACATTCTTCAAACGATACACACCGCATAATGCTACGAAAACCGCTCCAGCAGTATCAAAAAACATATCACTGATAGAATCAATCGGGTTCGCAAGATCTGCAAGTGTAATCGCATCAACACTAAACTCAAATAATTCCCAAATACCACCCACGAGTACGGTAGTTGCAATCATTCCAAAAACTAATCGAGATAAATGTATTTTCTGAATGCGACCAGACGCGCGAAGATTTATATATACCGAATAATACACAAAGGCAATCCATGCTCCACCCGCAAAGTGCATCGGCATATCAAACCACCACACTGTCCCATACCAATGGAAATGCATTGCAAGTATATTTACTAAAAAAATAAGAGCGATTCCAAACAATACTTCTTTGCCGAGCTTTTTTAACATATATGTATATTATCACAAAATAAAAATCCACCCGAGGGTGGAGATTTATTTACGGCTATCTGGTGATATTACCTTAGCAGAAGCTAAGTGGGCGCCGCACATACAAAACCAAAGTGATGTATGATACCTGCTCCCCAAAAATATATTGTTCTAGATAATAGAACCACATAACCGTACTCTCAGTATATGCTTCGTGTAGGAAAAAACAATCTAGACGAACGATGTTTTTATTTTATTTTGCGTCAAAAAATAGTGATACGATAAGGTAATAAAAAATCCACACATGGTGTGGATTTTTTAGAATTTTTACTTGTGTTCTGAGTAGACAAAATCTGTATCGATCTTTGTATAAGAGAAAACTTCATCTTCTGCAAAAAATCTACTGATTTCAAGAACTCCTGCTTCCACAGAATCTGAAGCATGAACAATGTTTGATTGTGTTGAAAGTGAGAAATCGCCACGGATTGTTCCAGCGTTTGCCTCCCATGCCTTTGTTGGACCAACAAGAAGACGAATAGCAGAAACTGCATTGATTCCTTCAATTGCCATGACAATGACTGGTGAAGATTTCATAAAATCACGAATACCAGGGAAAAACGGCTTGTCCTTGATATGTGCATAATGTTCTTCAAGCACAGCATCTTCAACACTGATCATCTTGAGTCCAATAATTTTGAGTCCTTTTCTTTCAAATCGAGACACAATCTCCCCTACAAGATTACGTTGCACTGCATCTGGCTTGATAATAATTAATGATTTTTCGTATGTCATATGTGCAATACTAACATAATTTGATTCTTTTTCAAATTTGAAAATAAAAAATCCCGTTAACTTTTGAGTCAACGGGATAGAAGTAACTATTGGAAACTACATATTTAATTGTGGAACAACCACACGTATAGGGACATTAAGACGCCATGCATTAATATATTCGAACTTCTGTATAACAACATCCAAAATACCAGATTTAATAAACGCAATGGCAAAAAAGAATTTATTGTTATCTGTGAAAAGAAACATTATTGGTGTTTTATTCTGATATAACAAATTCGAATGTATTTTACAAAAGGTAACAATTTGGGATTGTGTCAGAAAAAGTGTATCAATATTGTTAGAAATGGATTTAAACATTTTTACCAAATCAACATCTTTTTCAATTGGCTCAGAGAGAACTACTGTCGTTTCTCCAGTTTTTATATAAGCTGGATTGATGCTATCTTCTAATTCCTCTAACTCCAATATGGTGAAAATGTTACTTATAGTGAAGACATCCTTTGAATGCACTATCGTTTGAGTACCGTCACAAGCAGGAATTGTAATTTTTTGCTTAAACGTAGGTGACACATTCTTTAATATCAATTTATGTCCGAAAATTTCATTATCTGACGGGACATTTTTTAATGCTTTATTTTCCTGTGCTATGGAAAAATGAATAGTGAAGAGAATGATACATCCTAGTGAGAAAATTTTTATATTCATTATTTCTAGTTATTAAATTGTGAATTATTTAGTGAATTTTCTTACCCTCAAAAAAGAGATCAAGAAAATTCACTAAATACAATCAAACAACTAAGTATATTAAAGAACTACTCACTATCATATGATAGCATATTTATACACAAAAGTCAAGTACCTGAGTGTACTAAAAATCCCTTACCAAATAAGGGATTTTTAGACTTACGATTTAGTAAACTTCGCAAAGATTTCTGCTTCAACTTCTGTACGATCACGACCATAGGTGAGATATGAAAGTTCTTTGAGTTTCTCAACTGCTTGCATATTCCCTTTCGGCAAATCAGCGGTTCGAATATTAAACGGTCGCAATGATGGTGCACCGTTGATAATCATACTCATATATGCATTACGATTGTCGAGTTTAGTGATATCGCTTGCGGTAAATGTCGGTGCAAACTTAGATTCAAGATATTGAGCGTCATCAGGAGAAATACGGAACACTGCCATTGAACCAACGTTACCAAATACTGCCCCTTTGATGTCTTCTGGAAGCTGTGAGATGTACTGGTGTGCCATATTGAGCGAAAGTCTGTACTTGCGAGCCTCAGAAAGAATAGAGGCGATCGCAGGAGTAGTTACATTTTGGAATTCATCGATATACAGATAGAAATCATTCATTTTCTTGCCGTACATATCTACACGTGACAATGCTGCCATCTGAATTTTACCGACGATAATCATACCAATAAGATTTGCGTTCAATTCTCCGAGACGACCTTTTGAGAGATTTACGAGAAGGATTTTTTTATTATCCATGATCTCGCGGAAATTGAACACTGACTTTTCTTGAAGTACAACAGGACGCATGAATTCATTGGAAATGAATCCATCGAATTTTGAGGTGATATACGGTACGAAGTTTGCAAGCCCTTGATCCCCTGTCGTCTGTTCTGCTGATATCCAGAATTGCTTGATGATTGGATTCTGACAATGAGACAATTTCATATCACGATACGCTTTGTCAGAAAGGACACGTCCGATTTCAAGCAAGGTATTGCCAGATTCTGGGTGTTCCATCACAAGAAGTGCACTATTTTTGAAGTATTGTTCGAACATAGCCCCACCACCGACCTTCATGTCGAAGAGTTGATTGAAAATACCCATGAGCGTATCAATTACGATAGATTTTTGTTCTGGATACCGTGGATCGAATTCCATCATATTGAGTCCCATTGGACGTGCGATATGTGATGGATCAAAATAAATCACATCATCCATACGTTCTGGTGGAATATAACTCAATATATCTTGGATGTCTGTACCGTGTGGGTCAATGAAACAACATCCGTCGCCATTTGCAATATCTTGCGCAATCATATTTTTCAAGATACCGGTCTTACCAGTACCTGTCTGTCCTATGACATAGAAGTGTCGCATGCGATCTTCTCGCGCCATGTGCACAGGTGTATGATTACCACGATAATCATTGTATCCAAGCAAAATACCCTCTTGCTTCATATCAATCGGAGCAGCGGCAGCGCCTGCTTTTGCTTCTTTCAATTGATGAGACGTAGAAATACCTGATGGGAAGTGAATCAACGTCACAAGTTCTTTCAAATTACACGGGATAGAATGTGCATCATCAAATAATCTATATGAAAAATTATGCAATAATCCTGACAACTCTTTTCCTTTTTGCGATACAAACTCAAGACTATTTCCATGAGGATTATCGAATTGTCTAAACGCAGATTCAACATCATGAAGAATTTGTTTTGCTCGTTCCTCAGTAACTGCAGATGTAATAATTCTAATAGAAACTCCTTGGATAGTACTTTTTATTTTTTCTGTAATATTAGTAATGGCAAAGTCATCAATTGTTTTTTCTTTTTCATCTTCTTTTTTCTCCTTGATACCAAAAATGAGTCCTTTAATCGCAGTACCGAATTCTCGATCAAATTCACTAAACATTTTACTTGCCTCTTTGATTGATTCTCCTTTCTTTACCTTCTCAAGCACTTTCATAAAACGCTTCATCGTCTCTTCTCCTTCTGGTCGAACCAAAAATTGAATCGCAACACCCTCACCATGTTCTGCGAGTTTTGAAAATGTATTAAGGAAAATATTCATTGAGTCGTACTCAAATTGTTCATACGTTCGAAGAGGAAAAACTTCATGGGTAACAAACTTAGCAACACTACCTGCCACGGCACCATTTTCAGTAAAGACATTGTAATCGTCTGTAATTTCTGTAATTTTTGCTTGTGGGTGAATAGAGAGTAATTGTTTTTCAAAAAGCTCTGCCTTGTCTTGCGGAATAGACGCATAAAAAACAACCTGAGGACTATCATTTGATTGCGCAATTTCTAGTGTAAAATAATTTTTACCATAATTATCACGACCATCACCTACTGCCTGCATACCAGAAAAAAATTGCTCCATAGAAGCGAGGAGTTCTTTGAATCCACGAGTATCAGATTTTTCTTTCTCAGGAAGTGTCACTTCAAACAATGTCATGTTTAATGCTTTTGCGAGTGTACTTTTTGGAGCAAGTCCCACAACTTCATGTGCACCTTTAAGATACTGTACAAGGAAACGATGAAAATCATCGTCTAAATGCGGACTATTAAACTGAGCAACAAGCTCCATTGCTTGTTTGATACCTTTTGACAACAAAATAGTAAGAACCTCTTCCATCACTGTATCGTGTGACTCAGGACGAAGTCGTAATACGAATTTTTCTGACTCTGCTTGATCCATTCGATCGGTCGAAGGAATCACACGAGATGCTTCAAGTGTACGGTATTCACGGACAACAGTATTCGCAATTTCTTCACGAGGCATTGCAACACCACGCTCTTTCAAAAGCGTTTCTTGTTGTTGTACAGTACTACGAAGAAATTGTAATTCTTCTTCAGGAGATTGAAATTGAGGTACGTTTTTTAGAATCCCTTCCATACTTATTAGTATAACTTAAATGAATGACTAAAGTACAATTTCTAATGACCAAAATTTAGATTTTTCTATTATATAATTTATTTAATACTTTTTCAAAAAAGTATAACAAAAACCTTCTCGCGTATCTTCCTGTACAATACTCACGAAATTCATCTATTCCTAAAACCATAAACTCGCTTCACTCAAACAGTATGGTTTTTCTTGCAGAACGGAATTGATTCATTTGTTCGTATGATGTACAGGGAGATAAAGCGATGGTTGGGTTAAATAGGAACCGGACTAAAGCTATTTGAAAGATATTGCGCAGGCTGACGAGCTTAGCATAGCAATAATCCATCAGGATTATATGCGCATCTTTCAAATGGTTTTAGTGGAAAGAAAGGATTTTGTTACGCAGTAATACGACGGAGTTTTTCTTTGATCATCTTTCCGGCTTGCGTGTATCCACCACCAAACCCATCAAGGAAATTTACATGTTCACCAACATCTTTCATCACATAACATGTCATAACACTCGCATGTGTCTCATGATATCCATATACTAAATCACCACGTTTTTCAGCTTCTTCAAGATACGCTATCAGCTTCATTCTTGAATATTCAGTACCAGCAACAATAGTCTTCAGTGTACCATCGATTTTGAGTGTATCACTTGCTGTAATCAAATTACTCGTATAGGTCTCATGATGGAACGAGTATAAAATTCGATGAAACAATGTTGAAATATTTCGAATAATACCAAGAGATACTTGCGTAACAATATAAGACCATTTTATTTTGCCATATTTTACATATGATGCATGTTTCAATGTTTTGAAACCAAGAGTAGCACTCAAATGTTCACGCCTGATAGGATGACGCTCTTCAAAGTTTCCGTAGAATTCATCAATCTTTTCAAGTACAGTTCTGTATACTTCATTGTGTTTTTTGAAATCTACTGCATGGATAATAAGACACACGACTTCATCTTTTTCAGAAGGTGGACGAATAGCATTCCATCTACACTCAAGACCAGAAAGGTCGATAGGCACTTGTGTGTCTTCTTTTTCCATACGATATGTCTGACCTTCTTTCTTAATCAATGTCTCAGCCATATAAAGTCCATCGCCAAGGAATACTGCTTGATCATACCCTTCGTTAACATAATATTTTGCAATTCGAACAGATCCACCACGAGAGTGAATTTCTTTCATAGATACCACACCAACACGAATGGTGAGACCGAAACGATTAATACCGTTAGTGCGCAACGTAGCGAGTGTTGTGGTGTATTCATCAATATATGCATCTGGCATAAGTACTGTCGCACCATCACCTCCATAGATAAATGGAAATGCTACGTCATGTTTCTTTGCAATATTGATCGCAAGAATAAGCGAACTCACTGCGAGAATATTCACTTCTTGATATTTATTATTATCAATATTTTTTGTTGAGTTTTCTACATCCGTCACCACAACACTCCAACCGTCTGGAACTTCAGTAAAGTTTTCATGACTTTCGATCACTTCCTTGAATGGGATTCGATGTGGAGGAAGGTCAGTGTAAAAATGTTCGAGTTGTATAATATCTTTTTCCATATATTCAATTATATCATGTGTAAAAAATTATTGAGTCAAAATCTCATATCCATCTTCAGTCACGAGTACCGTATGTTCAAAGTGTGCACTTGCCTTCCCGTCAGCAGTACGAAATGTGTAGTCATCATCATCAAGTGTAACTTCAGCAGTACCTAAGTTGACCATCGGTTCTATGGCAATGACCATACCTGCTTTGAGAAGTGTTCCTTTTCCTTTCTGTCCATAGTTCGGAATAAAT
>JADLDV010000019.1 GCA_020846455.1 Candidatus Nomurabacteria bacterium | reverse complement strand
TTGTTATTCACAAGGGTGTTTATGAGACTTGATTTGCCAACATTAGAACGTCCAATAAAGGCGACTTGTGGTAGACCGTCTTGAATAAGGTTTTCGTTGTCGGTGACACCACGGACAAATGTTGCTGTGTTAATTTTCATAAAATATAGTGTTATTTTGTTTAGTATAGCACACTGGCTTATGGTGGTAT
Organism: Candidatus Nomurabacteria bacterium; assembly: GCA_020846455.1. Lineage (GTDB taxonomy): Bacteria > Patescibacteriota > Minisyncoccia > Phycocordibacterales > UBA9973 > JADLDV01. Next base: position 8,233 of record JADLDV010000019.1, on the reverse strand, counting down.
ACTTATGGTATGAAAAATACTATGTATGGAGTTATCGTATTATTGGGTGTTGCCTCTGTGTGTGTTGGTGTATGGTTTTCTGTATATCACAAACGTGCACTTGCTCCCGATCGTTTATCTCAAGATATTCCCAGTATACAGATTGATATACCGGTGAATAATACTCCGTATTGTTATGTGTATCACCAAGATGCGACAGCAAGTGCACCGTATAAAGTAGATGAATTTATTCGTATTGTAGAAAAAGAAGGCAATATTACTGGTGTGAAGAAAGGCACTCAATCCGGACCTGATATGACAAATGGATATACTGGAACATTGACAGGGATAGTAGATGGTCAAAATATGCAACTTGATTTCGCCTATATCGTAGAAGGTTCTCGTAATGTAGAACGAGAGCTATATACACGTACTGATACTTCGTTGATTAAGCATAGATATCGTCTTGTTGAAGGTAAGGGAATGCTCATTCCTGATATGGAATATTTTGTTCATGATGTTGTGTATACCAGCACTCCTAGTTTGGACGGAGATAATTAGGTATATGCAAGATTGTGTGGTCTCGTTGGGAGGTTATTATTTAATTCCCAATATATAATTATATGCAAGAAGAAGAAAAGAAAGTGGTAGACGGTGTTGAAATTGAAGAAGTGGCAGCAGAAGAAGTTGCTGATACAGTAGAAGAAACTGTAGCGGAAGAAACTCCAACAGAAGAACAAGCATAATTATACTCCAGTATGATTTCAAAAAAAATCCCTTTCAAGGGATTTTTTTGTACATGAGTAAGTGTGGTATACTTACAGTATGAAAAAATCTATACTCATACTCATTCTTACAGGTATCTCAATTTTTATTATTGTACGGTACTTCCCGAAATCAACAGTACAAGACACTGCAAGTGTTGAAACAAATACGCCTATCGATATGTGTTATTTTTATGAGAAAGAAACAGCCACTGGGTTGTTTGATCGATCATGGGTGATATTGTCAATTGTTGGTACTGATGTTACTGGTGAGTTTTATAATATCCCCGCAGAAAAAGATGCAAAAACAGGTTCGTTTATAGGAAATGTTGGTCCCGTTAAACAGCAGAGTATGAGTAGAACAGCATCTTTACTTTGGAATAGTTCTGCTGAAGGTATGAATGTTCAGGAACAGCTTGCTATTGAATTTGGTGATGGTAGTGCCGTGGCACTGTATGGTGAAATGGTGGATCGTGGTGATGGTGTATATATGTACAAAGATACAAACGCACTTACTCCTGGATTCAATATGTGGCAAATAGATTGTATACAGCTTATTGAAAAGATTACAGCTTTGAAAAAGTAATAGTTTTATTATCTAATTAATATTTTTTATATATGAAAAAAGGATATACCGTAAACATTGAAGAAAAGACAAAAAGTAATACTGATTTTCGCCACGTGCTATATACAGGACATCATATGCAATTGGTACTTATGACACTGCAATCAGGTGAGGATATTGGACTTGAGGTACATGAGGACAATGATCAGTTTTTTAGATTTGAATCAGGAACAGGTTCTGTAATCGTAGGTGAGACAACATATACGGTTGGTGATGGTGATGTAGTAATCGTACCTGCAGGAACACAGCACAATATTATCAATACAGGGGTTGATACTTTGAATCTGTATACAATCTATAGCCCAGCACATCACAAGGATGGCATCATTCGTGCAACAAAAGCACAGGCAATGACAGAAGAAGCTGATTTTGATGGTAAGACAACAGAATAATATGATCATCTGTATTACTGGAGGAAGTGGGTTTGTTGGTACGCAAATGACAAAGCATTTTATTGCACAAGGTCACCGTGTGGTTGTTTTTGATATTATGCCACCAAAAGTAACACATGAGCACGTTTCTTTTTTCAAGATCAATCTCATGAATGATGAGATTCCTGATGTACTAAAAACATGCGACGCTGTTGTGCACTTAAGTGGTGTGAGTATCTTTAATCGATGGACAACTGCGTACAAAAAAGAAATATACGATAGTCGTATTATCAGTACAAGAAAACTCGTTGATTTTTTTAAGGAACATAGACAGGTAACACAAAAACCTCTTGTGTTTGTATGTGCTTCAGCTGTTGGTTTTTATGGTGATGGAGGTGAGGAAATTCTTGATGAATCAAAAAAACCTGGTGATGATTTTTTGGCACAAGTATGCACTGATTGGGAGGCTGAAGCACAAAAGGCAACTACCTTCGGAGTGCGTGTTGTATCTATTCGTACAGGCATTGTGCTTGGTGTCGGTGGAGGAATGCTTGCAAAACTCGTTCCTATTTTTCGACTAGGATTAGGTGGTCGTTTTGGGACAGGAAAACAATGGTTTTCATGGATTCACATGAATGATTTGATAAAGGTATACGAGAGTGCTGTGTTGGATGAGAGATTGTCTGGTGCAGTAAATGTAGTTGCTCAAGAACCTGTTCGCAACAGTGAACTCGTGCAATCACTCGCTCATGCTGTGCATCGTCCTGCATATTTCATATTACCAAAATGGTTGTTAAAAATTATCCTTGGTGAGTTTGCTGGTGCAGTACTTATGAGTCAACGTGTTACACCTCAAAAACTTTCCTCTATTGAATTTGAATATACGTACCCAACACTGCAAAGTGCACTTGTCGATATTGTGTAAAACAATTAGACAGAGAGAATAGTTTTGATATACTAGATGTATACACATAATTAAAAAATATATATGGCAAAAGGAAATAATTCACAAAGAAAAGAAGCAAAGAAACCAAAAAAGGCAGTAGTAAAGAAATAAAAAAACCGCTCGTATATCGAGCGGTTTTTGTTTGTTTTTAAAAAACGTACTCTATTTTTTTATGTTTCAAAGATATGCCATATCTTTTTTTGAGATATGCAGGTAAATCACCACGTGTACTAAAGTTATATTGTTTTGCTACAATACGAGTTTTGATTTCTTCTTGTACAGATCTACAATTTTCTAATCCAAACACTATATCCATACACAGTATTTTCAAATATCTAGACACATCCTCGAACGATTTTACTGCCTTTGTTGGTGGTACATATCTTTCATTTGGATATTTTTGTGACAGGGTAATCTGAAACGATTTTTGCTCTATCTCAGTACTTCGCTCTACTTTAGTAAGTATCTGGCATTCGTATAAGATAGTTTTTTTACTTAATTTAATATTTGCTTTTTTGTAGAATGCGTCTTCCATCCGTCTTTCTTCTGTTGTGGCTGTTTCGTAACAAAGAAAAATGAAATCGTATAATTTGCATTCCGGCTTTTTCCCCTTAATTTGGATAGTTATTTTCGTTACCATTTTTATATGTGATATTTTTTCTAATTTTAAAATATCACATATAAACTATTTTGTCAAAAATACCGATACGTGTGCTACAATAGAAACTATATGACCCAACAAGAAGCACTTACTATGCTAAAAACAGGAAACAATGTTTTCCTCACAGGAAGTGCCGGAAGTGGCAAGACGTATGTATTGAATCAGTACATACAATTTCTCAAAGATCATGAGGTTGAGGTTGCCGTCACTGCGTCTACGGGTATTGCGGCTACACATATGCACGGGATGACGATACATGCATGGTCTGGAATCGGTATAAAAGATACGCTTACTCAATATGAAATAGACGCACTTGAACAGAAACCATATCTCTGGAAACGGTATGAGAAAACACAGGTATTGATCATTGATGAGATTTCTATGCTCTCTGGTACCTTTTTAGATACACTCAATAATGTTTGTCAGTCTTTTAAGCGTTCAGAAAAACCTTTTGGTGGCATGCAGATTGTTTTGTGCGGAGACTTGTTTCAGTTACCACCTGTTACTCGAGGTAATCAGGAACCAGTGTTTGTATCAGATAGTCACACATGGAGAAGTATGAATCTTATTGTGTGTTATTTGCATGAACAACACCGCCAAGATGATGAAGAGTTTGTTTCCTTGTTGAACGCTATCCGAGATGGGGTTGTCGATACTGAGCATCGCTCATTGCTTGATACTCGTATGTTTGAGGATATGGATGGGCTTGATGATGTGACAAAACTTTTTACCCACAATGTGGATGTTGATGGTATCAATACGCAGGCTCTTGGATTGATTGATGACACGGAAAAGTTGTGTCTCATGACCACAAAAGGGAAAGATGTTCTCGTTGATATTTTGAAAAGAAGCTGTCTCGCTCCCGAAAGACTTATTCTCAAACGTGGTGCACAAGTGATGTTTATTAAAAATAATACTGAACGTGGGTATGTAAATGGTACACGAGGTATTGTCGAGCGTTTTTTGGGTGATGGAACTCCTGTAGTAAAAACCCTTGATGGAAAGGCCATAGAGGTTATGCCAGAGGTATGGGCAATTGAAGATGATGGCAAAGTAAAAGCGTCTATTACACAATTGCCGCTTCGTCATGCATGGGCAATTACTGTGCACAAAAGTCAGGGTATGAGTCTTGATTCTGCGGTGATTGATTTATCAAAATCATTTGTACATGGTATGGGATATGTGGCGCTTTCGCGTGTCCGAACGCTTGAAGGACTATTTTTACTTGGATTGAATGAAGAAGCATTTCATGTGGATCCGAGAATTAGAAAAGTCGATGAAGAACTTCGTACTCGTTCTCAAAAAACCGTTGGTACACTCGAAAAAATAACACCAGATGAAAGAGAACTACTTATTAAAGGATTTGTATTGCGATCAGGTGGCGTTATGACAGTATCGCCAAGTAAGAAAAAAAATCTTTCGAGTAAAAAAGAATCTACTCAACAAAAAACACTTGAGTTGATAGAGGCAGGGAAGAGCATTGAAGAAGTCGCAAAGATTCGTGAATATACCATTGGGACAATTATCAGTCATCTTGAAAAAATGCGTGATACGATTGATGTTTCAAAAATATCCCATCTCCGTCTTTCCGAAAAAGACATGATGTATATACATGAGGCATACAGAGAAAGTGACGATGATAAACTTACTCCGGTCAAATCACTGCTTGATAAAAAGGGTTGCGACTATGATTTTGAAACGATTCGAATCGCGAGATTGTTTTTGAAATAAAAAAAGCCCGCGCATTTGTGCGCGGGCTTAAGCTCATCTTTGCTCTTGTCTGGCAAAACGAGAAGATCCAACTGTGTCTCCAAGGGTTGTTTGTTTTACATACCTTTCTCCGTGTTTACCATCATGTTGAGGTAAGTCAATTGGAAGATTTTCAAGTAATTTAAAGAAATTTTTTTCCAGAATAAGATTCCCATTATAGAGCATTATCAGTTTCTTGCTGAGAGATTCTTTTGAATAGCTAACTTCTTTACTGTTAAAACCATTTCCCACAATAAGGTATCCTAGAGGACCTGGTGCTCGTTTAAAGTACACTTCATTTTTTTTATTAAATCCTTCTTTCATTTTCTGTACAAAAATAGTTGTAACAATGTTTAAAATGTTTAATTCTCGTTCGGTGCCAAAAGTGATAGTTGTTAACCGGCAAATTTTTTGCATCGCTTTATCTCTCGTTGAACGAGTAATTTGACCTAATTCGTATAGATCAAAGATTTTTCTTACTGTACACATAATAGTGTGCTTTTCGTAAAGGACACCAGAGCAAGTGAGAAAAATACTTCCCTCATGTACATCAATAGCGAGTTTATTATTTTTGAAAAGGTTCATTGTGTCTTAGATTAATTAGTTTGTCTGTATACTTTATACACTAAAATATATAAAAAGTCAAAGATATGTTATAGTATATACTGTATAAGTATGAAAATCAGTGATATTAAAAAATTGGATATTCCAGTCAATCCAGGGGTGTATTTCTTTGTCCGACATGATCATGATAAAAAAGAAATTCTCTATATTGGCAAGGCGACGTCTCTTCGTGATCGTACGAAGAGTTATTTTTCAGCTGATTTAATTGCAACCCGTGGACCAATGATTGTTGATATGGTGACACAATCAGAAACATTGGAATGGCAAGAAACTGACTCTGTACTTGAAGCATTGATTCTCGAAGCACAGCTAATCAAAAAATATCAACCGAAATATAATACAAAAGAAAAAGATAATAAAAGTTTTAATTATGTAGTCATTACTGATGAAGATATTCCTCGCGTACTCCTTGTTCGTGGAAGAAGTTTGAAAATCGCAGATCAATTTAAAACACTGTCTATCAAGTATACGTTTGGTCCGTTTCCAAGCGGTACATTATTAAAAGAAGCACTTAAGATTATTCGAAAGATTTTTCCTTTTGTTGATACACAATCTGCAAAAGAAGACAATGCTGAATTTTATCGACAGATTGGACTCAGTCCTGAAATAAAAAATAGTGATGCTCGTGATTCATATAAAAAGACTATTCGACATATCAAACTTTTTTTTGAAGGTAAAAAGAAAACCATTATTGCGGACCTCCAAAAAGATATGATGCGTGCCGCAAAGGCATATCGATTTGAAGATGCTCAGTTGTGTAAGAAAAAGATTTTTGCACTTGAACATATTAATGATGTGGCATTGTTGAAAAATGATATCAATGAAACAGTCCCATATACACATCAATTTCGCATTGAAGCATTTGATATTGCACATATGTCTGGGAAGTCTATGGTAGGAGTAATGACTGTAGTGGTAGATGGTGTTGCCGACAAGACTTCGTATCGTAAATTTACCATTCGTTCACAAGCACATAGTAATGATACTGGTGCACTTGAAGAAGTGCTTGTGCGGAGATTCCGTCATGCAGAATGGGGTTTACCCGATATTGTCCTCGTCGATGGTGCACTCGCTCAGAGACGTGTCGCTGAGCAAGTTTTGAAAATGTATCAACTTGATATTCCAGTATTGTCTGTCGTCAAAGATGAGAAACATCGACCAAAAGGAATAGAGGGAGACAAATTACTTGCTCAAAAATACGAACCAGTACTTTTGCTTGCAAATAGTGAGGCTCATCGTTTTGCGATTACGTTCCATAAACTTACTCGGGCAAAAAAATTTCTCTCATAAGCTAGTGTCTTCGACATAATACTTGCTATACTAGAGATATATGCTTCGTATCGGAATTGTACGTGGGGGACAACAACAAACATTTGCTTCATCGATTGCACACGGTGCACGAGTTTTCGCACATCTTGATACTCATGAATATGAGCGACATGATGTACTTGTTACTATGGACGGTGAATGGCACCTAGACGGCATGCCACGTTCTCCAGAATCAATCGCACAATCTCTTGATGTTCTTTATAATGCACTTCACGAGACTGATCCACAAAACAACGTCATTGATGAAATAGTTTCTCAATATGACACGAGAGTCGTAAATGCGATACATCGTGAGAATCATGATTTTGAAAAGATGCATATTCATGCGACACAAGAGGGTCTTTTTGTGCCATCAATGCACGTGTATACATTTTCAGGTGGTGTTAAAAATTCAAAAACAATTAGTGCACAAGCACAAGAAGTTGCTTTTGATTTGTTCAGAAAAATTCCACCACCATGGTATGTTTTTGGACCGAGTGTGTTGCGGTATGAATCAGGTGTGTCTGCAACTTCATTTCAAGAATTGTCAGGCATGATTGAGAAGATTTTTACTGAACATGATCACGTGTATATTACAGATGATCAAGGTGGGCGAGATGTGTTTGTGTTTGTTGTACGAAATTTCCGTAATTCACCTTTGTATGTATTTCTTCCTATAGAGCGTATTAGTACACCACAAGGTGATCGATACATACTCATGCGAGATAAGGTTCATAGTGACAAGATAATGAGTCATGCAAAAAAAATGCATGAAGAAATGCACATGGGAACACATGGTCTGTACCATTATGCAATTAATAAAAAAGGGTTATTTTGTATTGATGTTATTTACCGACCTATTTTTAACGAAGGGGGGATTGTAGAGAAAAGTCTTGAAGAACACGGTATTTCTCCAACAGAATTTCTCTCTTTTGTTGTGGGTATTGCATAAAATATAAAATAATACTAGAATAGTCTTGTTAGTTGTTGGGCCCTTAGCTCATCTGGTAGAGCACATCATTTGCAATGATGGGGTGGCAGGTTCGAGTCCTGTAGGGTCCACCTTAAACGAACTAAACGGCTTTTTGGAAGCCAGAAGGTGGGACGCGCGAAGCGCGTCCCACTGTGTTTGCCCTGATTCTGCGGGGGAATGCAAAGAATTCGGCGCACTGGCGCGCACTGATTTGTTTTGGAGGAGGAGGTTCG
>JADLDV010000018.1 GCA_020846455.1 Candidatus Nomurabacteria bacterium | reverse complement strand
GAGTTGCTTATCAATAACAATGCCGTATCAAACCTCATTCGTGAAAAGCGAACCCATGAGATAGACGTGGTTATTGAGACAGGGTTTGAGTCAGGGATGGTTGACATGAATCGTTCATTACTTGAACTGGTTCGTCTTGGAGAAATCACTATTGAAAACGCTTTCCTCTATTCATTTAATCCAAAGTCACTCGAACGCATGATGTAACATGCTATACTAACATCATATGACATTTAGTTACAAAGCAATCACCGATAAAGGTGAACATAAAGAAGGAACAATCAGTGCAACCAATCGTGACTCTGCTATTTCCGCACTTCAGCGGAGAGGGTTTATCGTGGTTTCTGTGACCATAGAAGAAGAAAAAGGATTTTTGAAAAAAAATCTGTTTGAAAAAGTTTCTGTCAAAGAAGTTGTGGTACTTTCTCGACAAATATCAACATTGTTTGAGGCGCAAGTATCTGCACTCAAAGCATTCTCGCTTCTCGCAGGTAATACTGAAAATTCACTATTGAAACGCAAGTTGAACCAAGTGGTAGATGATTTGCAAGCAGGTAACTCTATTTCTGGTGCGCTTAGTAAACACAGTGATGTGTTCTCTGATTTTTATATCAACATGGTGCGTGCAGGTGAAGAATCTGGAAAATTAAACCAAACATTTATTTATCTTGCTGATTATCTTGACCGTCAATACGCCTTGACATCCAAGACCAAGAACGCGCTTATTTATCCTGCATTTGTCATCTTCACGTTCTTTGCGGTGATGATATTGATGTTCGTTGTGGTGATTCCGAAGCTTTCTGCGATTATTCTCGAATCAGCACAGACCGTGCCACTCTATACACGTATTGTGATAGGTGTAAGTAACTTCACTGTCCAGTATGGTATTTTCTTTGCAATCTTTTTCATCATCGCTTTGTTTTATGTGTGGCGCATGTCTCTCACTCCAAAAGGTAAACTCTTTCTTGACCGAGTGAAACTCTCTACGCCAGTTGTTGGTGATCTCTTCCACAAGTTATACCTCTCTCGTATTTCTGACAACATGGATACTATGCTTACATCAGGAATCGCAATTGTGCGTTCGATTGAAATCACTGGATCTGTGGTTGGTAATAGTATTTATGAAAATATTATGAAAGAAGCCGCAGAGGCGGTGAAGGAAGGTAGATCACTCTCACAATCTTTTGAATCACATCCTGAAGTCCCATCTATTCTTGTGCAAATGATTCGTGTCGGTGAAGAGACTGGGTCACTTGCGCAGATTCTCCGTACACTCGCGCATTTCTACAAGCGTGAAGTTGACGATGCTGTTGATACCATGGTGGGACTTATTGAGCCGATCATGATTGTTCTCCTTGGTCTTGGTGTTGGTGTACTTCTCACATCAGTACTTGTACCGATTTACAATATCGCCAGTGGTATTGAATAAAAAAACATCCACAGAGATATCCACAGCAACGCATGGACAACATGCGTTTTGTGATACAATAAAGAGGTTATTAGTAATAAACATTTCCGTTCATGAGCGGAAATATAATTAAGTTTAATTCATACGTATGAAACAAAATAAAGGTTTTACATTGATTGAACTTTTGGTTGTTGTTGCAATCATCGGAATCCTTGCATCTGTTGTGCTCGCATCGCTCAACAGTGCTCGTGGTAAAGGTACTGATTCAGCGATCAAAGGTGAATTATCAAGTCTTCGTGCACAAGCAGAAATTTTCTATGATACTGCAGGAAATTATGGTAATGCCACAAATGCTTGTACAACAGAAATGTTTGCAGATCCAACAGTTCAAAAACTAATTGCTTCAATTGATAATCGTAATGGTGCTGAAGCTATAACATGTGAAAGTACTGGTTCTGCATGGGCTACTGCAGCTGAACTTACACAAGGTACTGCTGGTTCTGGTTGGTGTGTAGATTCAACAGGTTCTTCAAAAGCTGTTGCTACTGTCGCTGGTTCTACCGCAGGTGGTGTTTGTAACTAGTTTCTAAAAATCCTCTTGTCGACAGAGAAGATTAAAAACCATTCGCTTAGGCGGATGGTTTTTGTTTTGTGTTGATGTGGTATACTTATTGTATATGCAAATTAGTATCTTGTTTTTCTCATTTATATTCGGTGCACTTATTGGAAGTTTTCTTAATGTAGTTATTTATCGTTTTCAAACAGGTGTTGGTTATGGTGGACGATCATTTTGTATGCATTGCCGTAAACAACTTCATGCACATGAGCTCGTGCCACTCTTTAGTTTCTTGTTTCAAAAAGGGAAGTGCACTTCATGTGCAGGTCCTATCTCTGTACAATATCCACTCGTAGAATTGACTACCGCACTTGCGTGTTTGTTTTTCGCATCACTCATGTTACCGGTGATTATGATTACTCCATGGTTTATTACACTCGGAATATTTCTTCTTTTGACAGCGATATTTTCTGTCATGCTCGTGATTACGGTATATGATATTCGTCACAAAATTATTCCAAACAAACTTATATATATACTAAGTGGCGTGATTGTTGTGTATCGATTTGCAATGCTTCTTTTTGGTCAATCGATTATGCTCAGTGATATTCTTGCAGCAGTGCTTGTTCCTATTCCATTTGCGTTACTTTGGTATTTTTCAAAAGGCCGTGCGATTGGACTTGGTGATGCCAAGCTTATGGTTCCGATCGGCTTACTCCTCGGATTGAAACAGTCTATTGTTGCCGTGATGATTGCGTTTTGGATTGGTGCGATCGTATCAGTGATCGTTCTTGTTATTAAACATCTCACAAAAAATGCTCAATGGACAATGAAAACAGAAGTACCGTTTGCTCCTTTTCTTCTCCTTGCAACACTACTCGTGTACTTTTTACAAATTGATATTGCGACGATTATTGGATGGTTCACTTTCTAAACTATTTCATGATGAAAAAATGGTACACACAACAGAATCAAGGTATGACGTTCATTGAACTGATCGTGATCATCAGCTTGTTCGGTATTATTGCGTCTGTGGTATTGTTCAACTCACGAGATTTTTCTTCAAACATATCTTTACAAAATCTTTCTCAAGATATTGCACTTACGATCAAACGCGCACAGACTACTTCTGCATCAGGTGGATACAACACCTTATTTGTTTTACCGAACAAACCTTCATACGGTGTGTATGTTGATCCGGATGAACAATCGTTTTATTATTTTGCAGACCTCGACAATAGTGGTCAATTGGATTCTCTTGATCCTGCAAACCGTGCTTGCGGCACACCTATGGTAGGGGATGAGTGTATCGAAAAATACACCATTAGTGGCACTGATGATATCAAAGAAGTGTGTGCAAACAGTAAACTCATGCAAGGTGATGTTGACTGTAGTCCTGACAAGCCACTCGAAGTAGTTTTCAAGAGACCAAACCTTGATGCGGTAATGCGATATGCAGGTTTTCCTATCGTTTCTACTGGTGTAATTGTTGATGGAAAGATAGTCATCCAATCTGCTGATGAGACTCGTCAGAAAAATATTATTATTTGGGCGACTGGTCAAATTAGCGTAGAATAACCATATATGCGTACACGTGGATTTACCCTCATTGAAATGATGATTGCAGTTGCACTCTTCACTATTGTGATGGTAATTGGTATTGGTGCTGTGCTTAATGCCAACTTACTTCATAAAAAAACACAAAGTGTTCGAGCGGTGATCGACAACCTTGGTTTTGTTATGGAAGATATCGCTAGAAATGTTCGATTGGGGTATGACTTTACTTGTGAAGGTGTTGATGCTGCGTTGTACCTACCTGCTACAGGCTCTACTCCACCAACCTTGTCTGGGAATTTGCTTACTGATCCTGCAGATTGTCTTGTTGCGTCTAATTTATATTCAAGTGTATCTTTTACTCCAACAAATATAGATCCAACAGTTACGACTATTCGTCGTCTTGCGTATGTGATCACTCCTGTTGGTATATTTAAAAATGACATCCCTGATATTGCATCAGGTGTTTCTGGTCAATTCAAACTCCTCACTCCACCCGAAGTAATTATTGATTCTGCTCAGTCAGGTTTTCTTATTTTGGGTTCTCAAAAAGCAGACGAAGTGCAGCCTCGTGTCGTCATACGATTGTCTGGTTTTGTGACTTATAAAAATCAACAGACACCATTTGTATTGCAAACAACTATTTCACCTCGGTACCGAGATGATCCAGAGATATAATCATATGAAAAAAATTATTACACAACAAGGCTTCACTATCGTTGAGACACTGGTCGCATTGTCTATTTTTTCTGTGGCAGTGATTGCACTCATCTCTGTGACTATTAGTGGTTCTTCTGGTGCAACGTATGTGAAGAACAAATTGACTGCATCGTATCTTGCACAAGAAGGTGTAGAAATGGTGCGTAATCTTAGAGATACAGCATCGTTTATTGATTCGCAAAATACTTGGGATTTGTTTTTTGGTACACCCACAGGTGTTGGTGTCGCAACAAGTGGTGTTATTGGTGACTGTGTTATACCTGCAGGTGTGACTATGACACCAGGATCTCCAGCGGGATGTAGTATCCAAACAAACACTGATGCGTCGGCTACGCATCCTCAGTATGTTGTTGATATTTATCCGTGTCTTGGTTCCGTTGGGCGATGTCATCTTGTTGATACTGGACTTTTCTTTCAGTACGCAATAACTCCTTCAAATGATGATGGATTTACTCGATATATCACTATTCAAGAAGTAGACAATAGTGCGGTCACAACATTTCTTCCTGGCGGGTCTGTACCAGTTGCTGTTCGTGAATTATTGGTGACGAGTTATGTATTTTGGACAAAAGGCGGCACTGTTGCGGGTTCTGTGCAATTCACTGAGCGATTATTTGATTGGACAACGAATCTCAACTAATATTTTTTTATGATACATTCTCTACAAAACATGATTTCGTCACGACGGTCTTCACAAAAAGGGTTTGTGATTTTATTCGCAGTAATTATTACAAGTATCGTACTCCTTGTGAGTATTGGTATTTCTAGTGTGATATACAAAGAGACATTACTTTCGTCCTCTTCTCGTGACGGTGGATACGCATTCTTTGCGGCAGACTCAGGGCTCGAATGTGCGCTCTATTGGGACTCTCTAGGCATTTTTGATTCACCGGCTATTTTTGATGATTTTACAAATACTAACAGAGGTTCAAAGATTACCTGTACTGCAGATGTTCAGGTGAATCAAATAAGTCCTGCTAGTGAGTTGATTGTTATGCAAGACACACCAGAGGTATATACATTTTTATATAACTCTCTTGATAATACTTCTTGTGCAAAGGTAACCATAAACAAAGCATACCCAAATCCAGTCACAGGGCTAACTCAAACAAAGATCGACTCTCTTGGTTATAATCTTCGTTGTCGATTGTTTACGGCAGTAGGAGGGTTTCCCGTATCTCGTGTGGTAGAACGTGCTGTTGGTGTCTTGTATGATAATCCAGACGCAAGTGGACTCGGAAACACTCCATAAATTCTCTCATGAAAAAAGAAGCAATACAGAGCAGAATACAAAAACTGAGAACACTCATAGATGTTCATCGTGTGAAGTATTACACTAATGATGCACCAGAAATTTCTGACGAGGCATATGACACACTAGTGCGTGAACTTGAAATATTGGAACAAGCACATCCAGAGTTTGCAGACAGTACGAGTCCGACACAAAAAGTCGGAGCTACTGTGCTTGAAAAATTTATCAAGGTCAAACATGAGATTTTACAATGGTCATATGATAATGTTTTTGGATATGATGAACTTCTTGCGTGGGAAGAAAAAATTGTCCGTTTTATAGAAAAAGAAGATATATCGATTAGAAATATTCCACGTGAGTATGTTGCTGAACTCAAGATTGATGGGATGAAAATTATCTTGACCTACGAACATGGCAAGCTTGTGCTTGGTGCGACTCGCGGTGATGGTGTTGTTGGTGAAGATATTACACACGCAGTTTCAGTCATGCCCGATATTCCAAAAGATCTTGGCAGAGATATTTCTCTTGTGGTAATCGGTGAAGCATGGATGAAAAAAAGTGATTTACAGAAACTCAACATACGTCGACAAAAAGAAGATAAGCCACTTTTTGCAAATACTCGTAACGCAACAGCAGGATCTTTGCGACAACTTGATGCGTCAATTACTCGTGATCGAAATATTCAGACATTTATGTACAGCATAGAGAAGCTTACCGGTGATGATTTGGAAATACCAGATTCCCAAAAAGAAACATTAGTACTTTTAAAGAAGTTTGGTTTTTCTGTGAATGATATTTTTGTGCACACTCCACATGTCAAAGAAATTCAAGAATTTTATAATGGTTGGGTTTCAAAACGTGACAAAGAGGAATACAGTATAGATGGAATTGTAATTAAAATCGACAGTAGGAAAATCTCACAAGCACTTGGGTATACAGCCAAAGCGCCTCGTTTCGGTGTGGCGTACAAATTCCCAGCAGAAGAAGTGACTACTATTGTTGAGGATATTGCAATACAAGTTGGGCGTACAGGGGCACTTACTCCTGTTGCTCATTTGCGTCCAGTGGTAGTGGCTGGTTCTACCGTCTCACGAGCGACACTGCATAATCAAGATGAAATAGATCGACTGGGTGTGCGTATTGGTGATACGGTGATTATCCGAAAAGCAGGGGACGTGATTCCTGAAGTTGTCCGTGCACTTACTGAGCTTCGAGAAGGCGGCGAAAAACCATTTCATATGCCAACACACTGTCCTGTGTGTGGAAATACTGTGGTACAAGGACAAACAAGTACTGATGATAAGACCGTAGCTTTTTTCTGTACAAATAAAAAATGTTTTGCTCAAGAAGTAGAGCGTATGATTCATTTTGTGAGTAAGAAGGGAATGAATATTGTTGGTATGGGAGATAAGATTGTTGAGAAATTCATTACAGAAGGATTGATTAGTTCTTATGCAGATATATATGAGTTGAAAGCAGGAGATATTGTTGGACTTGAAAAATTTGGAGAAAAGAGCGCAGATAATTTGATAGAATCAATCGCACAAAGTAGAGAGGTTTCGCTTGCAAAATTTCTGTACGCACTTGGTATTCATCATGTTGGAGAAGAAACAGCAGAACTCATTGCAAAATATATTTCAGAAACATACAACAACCCTTCATACGATGAGTTTGTTCATTTGTGGAAAAAGATTACCAAAGAATCACTTGAAAATATCGAAGGCATTGGACCGACTGTAGCGGATTCATTTGTTGTATATATTGCCGATGCTGATCATCAAGAACAACTGTCCCGACTAGAATCACAGATTGCTTTTGTGTATGAATCTTCTACATTCCCTCAAACAGTATCTGGGAAGACATTTGTGTTGACTGGAACACTTGCGACTATTTCTCGTGATGAAGCGAAGAATCGGATCAAACAAATGGGTGGTTCTGTGGCAAGTTCTGTTTCCAAAAAAACGTCCTACGTAGTGGTGGGTGATGAACCTGGATCAAAATACGATGATGCGGTTAAACTCAATATTTCTATTCTTGACGAAAAAGCATTTCTTGATTTGTTATCGTAAAGGTATTTTACAATAAATGTTTTTTGTGGTATCTTTTTTGATAGAATATACATCAAAAAACTTGTACTATGAAATTCGAAATAAGTTATGATAAACTCGTTAAGACTCGCTCTCATTTTCGCGATGGTTTTACTTTGGATAATTTAACCAAAGGAAATGAAGACTCTGTAATATTCACGTATGTGGATCATAGGTTTTTTATTGGCAAAGACACTATTCCTTTGCCTGTTGGTGAAAACAAAAAGGTAACTTGTAGTTTGCTCTCAACTCAGTTTTCTGAAGCAGAAGAACTTGAAGAAGTTTTTTCTGAAGCAGATATTTTATACAAACTGGGAACACTATTTGCTTTTGGTGCTTTGTATCTTGATATTGAAAATCACATTAAAAAGCCTATTGGGGTATGGTTACAGAAAGGACGTTTGGCTTTACTCGACCATAAAGAGCCCGGACGTGTTGTTGAGATGAAGACTGTCGGAAAAGATTTTGAATATTTCGAATTAATCACTAATTAACTACAGTAAACCCGCTTCGTGCGGGTTTTTTTATTTTTACCCAAAAATGCTATACTCGAAGGTATATGGATAAAAATCAAGTACAAGGACTTGCCAAGCTTGCTCGTGTCGAAATGTCTGATACTGAAATGGAAGCACTGGGTCATGATCTGGAGCATATTCTTTCGTATGTGAGTAATATCACTGCAGTTGCTGCGACAGGTGAGAGAAATGAATTGCCGAGTCACCGTAATCAATTTGCAGAAGATGTCGCCGTCAATACTACAGGTGAATATCGAGATGATATCATCGCTGCCTTTCCTGATTCGCAGGATGGTTTTTTGAAAGTTAAAAGTATTCTCAATCAATAACATGCCTCACCCTTTTCGTACAATAGAAGAAACACACAACGCACTCAAAAACGGAACACTTACTGTCCGTGCGCTTGTCGATGAATATCTTGCTGTCATTACTGAAAAAAATCCTGATATCAATGCGTACCTAGAAGTCTTTACTGACATCGATGAGCAAGTTTCTCGCGCGCAGACAATGTTCGATAATGGTACAGCAACCATGCTTACAGGTATTCCTGTTGCTATGAAAGACAACATGCTTATCAAAGGGCATGTAGCAAGTGCATCATCAAAAATGCTTGAGAGTTACGTTGCGTCATACGACGGAACAGTTGCTCGTATTCTCAAAGAACACGGCGCGATACTTATCGGTCGTACAAATATGGATGAGTTTGCTATGGGAAGTTCAACAGAAAACAGTGCATTTGGAAGAACAAAAAATCCACTCGACACAAGTCGTGTTCCTGGTGGTTCGTCAGGTGGCGCTGCGGCAGCACTTGCAATGGGTGGGGCACTGATATCTCTTGGCTCCGATACCGGAGGTTCAATTCGCCAACCAGCAGCTTTTTGTGATCTTGTCGGAATGAAGCCAACATACGGTACTATTTCACGTCATGGTTTGATTGCTATGGCATCATCGCTTGATCAAATTGGACCAATGACGCATACCGTACGTGATGCAGAAATTTTATTTGAAGCGCTTTCTGTGCATGATCCAATGGAAGCAACTTCTGTACCAGTTGAAAAAAGAATTTCGACACATACAGAAAAGAAAAAAATCGGCGTTCCTCGAAAAATGATCTCTCAAGAAGGACTTGACCCAGAGATCCTTACCGCTTTTGAAATATCTCTCGATAAATTAAAGACACAAGGGTATGAAATAGTGGATGTTGATATGCCACTTTCTGAACATGCACTTGCTGTGTACTATATTTTACAACCAGCAGAAGTTTCAAGTAACCTCGCTCGATTTGACGGTATCCGATTTGGTCTTTCTGAAGACGGAAACACACTTCTTGAAGTATATGAAAAAAGTCGCGGAAAAGGATTCGGCAAAGAAGTTCGTCGTCGTATGATCCTTGGTGCATATATTCTTTCTCATGGGTATTATGATGCGTATTATGCAAAAGCACTTGCTGTTCGTTCAATGATCGAAAAAGAATTTGAAACACTCTTTGAGCAAGTTGATATGATTGCCACACCAACTTCACCATTCCTGCCGTTTGTCGCTGGAGAAAAAGTTGCTGATCCACTTGCGATGTATATGTCAGACTTTTTTGCAGTACCAGCAAACATTGCAGGAATTCCAGCAATCTCACTTCCTGCAGGTCATGCAAAAAATGGACTTCCAATAGGGCTTCAACTCATGGCACCACTTTTTGAAGATAAAATGTTGTTTACGTGCGGTAAAGCATTTCTCGGTGAGTAGCCCAAATCTTCTAAACGAGATATACTAGAAGTGTCTATGAACAAAGAAGTTTTTGATCCAACATATCTCAACCTTGATTATATTTTTTACCAGATATTGTTATTTTTCCGTGCAATATTTGGTGGGGGAGAAACAGCTGCTAATTTTTTTCTTTGGTTCAAAAATTTCTTTTCATTACTCGCAGTTATTTTCATTGCAGTTATTTTATATTGCCTGATTCGTATATATGAAATCAATCACGAACAAGCACAAAAACGCAAAGCGCTCCTTGCTGGTCCAGACACACCACCAGTTCCTGTAGATACTAAGAAATATACCGGACGCTGGTCTATTGTCGAAGAACATAGTAATTCAGATCGTGATGCAGAATGGCGTTTAGCGATTCTTGAAGCCGATGCCATGCTCGAAGAAGCAACATCTGAAAAAGGATTTGTCGGTGACACTCTTGGTGAAAGATTAAAAAATGTTTCTGAACAGCAATTTCCAGCAAAACAACTGGCATGGGATGCTCATCTTGTCCGCAATAATATTGCTCACCAAGGCTCATTATATGAATTGACCAGAGCAGAAACTCGACAAACAATTGATCGTTTCAAACGAGTACTTGAAACATTGGACGTACTCTAAATATAAAAATCATCCATGTGTATCATGGATGATTTTTATATACGTGTTGCGGGAGCCCGATTCGAACGGACGTCTCAAGGTTATGAGCCTTGCGAGATGCCTCTTCTCTATCCCGCGATAATCTACAGTCAAAAGAATACCACAATCTGACATAAAGAGCAATGCTTCTTGAGAAAATGCGTATATATGCTATAGTACAAATGGTATATTTGCCGGTATAGCTCAGGTAGTTAGAGCATCGCACTCATAAAGCGAAGGTCACAAGTGCAACTCTTGTTACCGGCACAATAAAATAGGAGTAATTCCTATTTTATGATAAAAAGATATTGTTGCGATCGTAGCTCAGCTGGTTAGAGCGCCCGCCTGTCACGCGGGAGGTCGGCGGTTCAAGTCCGCTCGATCGCGCAACATAATAAAAAGCCTGTACGTTATTGTACAGGCTTTTTATTATGTCTGTATGAGAAGAAGCACACAAACTGCTTTGTGTGCGTGCGACTTGAACAAGCGGAGACATCCTGAGCTTGTCGAAGGGGTCGAGCTCGGGGAGGAAGTTCTTAGGAGCAAGGCGACTTAGAAACTTGACCCTCAAGTCCGCTCGATCGCGCAAAAGAAAAACACTCGAATCGGTCGAGTGTTTTTCTGTACGAGGTGTTCTTAATAAAAAACCAATAGTGCATTTTTTATTTTGTCTGTATACTAAAAATATGTTCACCCCATATTCACCTGAGTGGCCAAAGCAATACGAAGCAGAATCCCGTGTAGTTCAAGACATACTTGGGGATATTGTTTTGGATATGCAACACGTAGGGAATACTTCGATTCCTGGTTCCACAGGAAGACCTGTTATTGATATTGCCATTCTTATCAATTCTATCGACGATTTAAAACCATACCTCCCACAAATAGAAGCACTTGGGTATACACATATCCCATGGCCGTCACTGACCGGACGAATGTTTTTCGGAAGAGGAAATCCAGAAACACATCACCTTACTTTTGTTCAAAAAGATAAACAATCATATTTTAAAAAACAAATTATTTTTCGTGATTATTTGCGAGCGCATCCAAAATATGTAAAAGAATATGTTGATGTTAAAGTTAGTGCTTTAGAAAAGGTCACTGATGCTTCTAGATATGTACAAATAAAAGCACCGTTTATTGAAAAGATATTGGAACTTGCACATGCGCTCAATTAGTCTCTTATTTGACAAAAAAGTAATTTTCTGATATGCTTTGTTTGTCAATTTAATAATTTCTATTGTGTCTCACATTGCGTCGTTTACGAGGAATAAGACATTGATAGAGTAACGACAATATATATGAACACACAACGTATGCCACAACGTGGCTCTTCAGGTTTTTCTCGAGGCGGGTCATCTCGTCCGACACGTGCGCGAACCGGCACATCATTTTCAATAGCACCACCATCTGGTGCAGGACATTTCCGTTCAAGTGGACCATCACGCGGAGGATCATCTTTCTCTCGAGGAGGTTCTTTTTCACGTGGATCATTCCGAGGAGGATCTGCAAAACCATTCAATCCAAAACGAGGATTCAAAAGTGATCGTCTTGATGTAAATCTTTTTATCAACAAAGCAATCGTCGCAACAGAAACAGAAGCATATGTTCCAAAACATACGTTTGCTGATTTTGCGATTCATCCAGAACTTGCAAAAAACCTCATTAAGAAAAATTATCAAAATCCATCCCCAATTCAAGACCAGGCAATTCCTGTTGTTATAGAAGGGAAGGATGTTATCGGCATTGCGAGTACTGGTACTGGTAAGACTGCAGCATTTCTCATTCCACTGATCAACAAACTCGTGAATGACAAATCACACTCTGTTATGGTGCTTGCGCCGACACGTGAACTCGCACAACAAATCGAAGTAGAATTCAAATCTTTTACACAAGGAATGAAACTCTACAGTGTATCTTGTGTAGGTGGTTCTCCTATTGGAAAACAAATTCGTGAACTCGATATGGGGGTGCACATTATCATCGGTACACCAGGTCGTGTGAAAGACCTTATTAATCGCGGCAAGATCAACATGAGTGCATACGGAAGTATCGTACTCGATGAAGCAGACCGTATGCTTGATATGGGATTCGTCGATGATATGCGATTCATTCTCGGCAAGATGCCGAAAGTTCGACAAGGACTTTTCTTTTCTGCGACATTCTCTGCAGATATCAAACGTCTCTGTACAGAATTTTTGAATAATCCTGTTTCAATTACTATTCCATCTCGCGACACATCAGCAAATGTTGAACAAGATGTGGTACGATTCCGTGCAGTATCAGAAAAGATAGAACTTTTGCATGATTTACTTAATCAACCAAATGCAAAGAAAGTACTCATTTTCCGTGAGACTAAGCGTAGTGTTGATCAGCTTGCAAAAGAACTTCAAGATCGTGGTTTTAAAGCACTCGGACTCCATGGTGATATGCGCAACCGTGAACGTGCTCGCGCGATTGAATCACTTGCTACTGATCGTGCACAAATCGTGATCGCGACTGACGTCGCTGCTCGAGGAATCGACATCGCTGACATCTCTCACGTAATCAACTACGATATTCCTTCAACATATGACACATATGTACACCGTATCGGCCGTACTGGACGAAGTAATAAGCAAGGACTCGCATTTACGTTTGTCCCACATCGCTAAATAACTTATTAAAATCCCCTCAAAGTTTTGAGGGGATTTTAATGTTGACTTTTGTATTTTCTTATAGTATTATTTTTTACAGAAATTTAAAATCTCAAAAATGGAAATAAAAGATAAAAAAGAACAAGTATTGTTCGGCAGACTACTCCGCGTAGTTTCCGATATTACACTCGAATCCACAAAAAACTTTAACACTCGTGATTTCTTCAAAGAAAAAAGCAAAGGCGGAATGTTTTTGTATATTCAGGAAGATTTTTTTGAACACTTCTCTTATGAAATAAAAAATTCACCCGCAAAAATACTTGCGAGGTATGAAACCGAAGAAGATATGAATCAAAAACAGATTATTGCTGATGCGAAAAAAAGTGATATTTATGAAGAAGTAGACTTGGCTCATGTTATGCAGATTTGCAAACGCGACATCATCAATGGTGAGAGATTACTTCTCAGAAATAGAAATTCAAACTTATTTTTGATACGAAATAAAAAAAGTGAGCTTTGTTTTGTTCAGCTCTCTCAGTCAGGTGATCGTTTTTGGAACATATCAGTAGGAAAAGTTTTTGATTACGGGAAGTTTTTTTTTGGATACGGTTTGTTCTTTCGCAACTAACATTTTGCATTATTGGATCTTTTGATACTGTGACTCTTAAATCATTCAAATTTTAAAAAAATTTGAATGATTTTTTATATGGTATACTATTAAATATATGAACACTCATTTCATAAAATTATTTCTTGGATTCACGCTTCTTATCGGACTTGGAATTCTTGGACTTCTTTTTGCTGAAAAAATCACTGGAACTGAAAGTTCTACCACTTCTGTCACTACACGATAACGGCTTTACAAGGCGGTTTTTGTTTGCTATAGTTTGCTCGTACGCCGTAGAACACGGGTGATAGCAATATCATAATTATCTATATGGATAGCCTGTCGAGGTCGACTCAATCGTTTCTTGCGGCGCCCATTTTGGGCGTTTTTGCATACACGAGCGTACTCAGATATTTACAAACAAGATATGGCAATTAGTAAAGAGAAAAAAGTAGCATTACTTGCTGAACTTGAATCAATTGTTAATACTTCTCAATCAATTGTATTTTTGACTTTTGATAAACTCAACGTTGCTGACACGACAGAACTTCGCAAGAAATTCCGTGGTCAGGAAGTAGGGTATAAAGTTGTTAAAAAGACACTATTGAAAAAAGCATTGAATGCACGCGCACCACAAGGTGACATGCCAGAGCTTCCAGGAGAATTGGCAATTGCCTATGGTACTGATCTTCTCGTACCAGCACGTGAATCATATGATTTCCAAAAGACACACAAAGAACAATTCATCATTGTCGGAGGTGTTTTCGATGGAGCATATAAAACAAAAGAAGAGATGATGTCTATCGCTACAATCCCAGGTCTTCAAACACTTCGCGGAATGTTCGTTAACCTTATCAATTCTCCAATTCAACGTTTTGCTGTGGCACTCGATCAGATCGCCAAGAAGAACGCATAATTGGTTTAGTAGGAAGTATTTAGTAATATTTTAATTTTTTAATTATATGGAAGAAAACAAAGTAGTAGAAGTTCCAGCAAAATTCAAAGACCTTGTTGAAAAGATTGAAGCAATGTCAGTACTTGATTTGCACGAACTCGTAAAAGTGCTCGAAGAAAAATTCGGCGTTTCAGCAGCAGCAGTAGCTGTAGCTGGACCAGCAGCTGGTGCAGGTGATGCAGCAGAAGCAAAAGATAGTTTCACTGTTGTTCTCGCATCAGCAGGTGAAGCAAAAATCGCTGTGATGAAAGTAGTAAAAGAAGCACTTGGACTTGGTCTTAAAGAAGCAAAAGATCTCGTTGATGGGGCTCCAGCAACATTGAAAGATGGTGCAAAGAAAGACGAAGCAGAAGCTTTGAAAAAAGCTATCGAAGAAGCAGGTGGAAAGGTAGAACTCAAATAACTTTTTCATTTGCATCCTTCAAAAACCCGCACAAATTTGTGCGGGTTTTTGCGTTCTTGTCATTCTGAAAAGACATGCGCTATACTAAGAGAGCTTACCCATATAGTTTTTACTGGAAGCAAACTGTTATCAGATAATACAATAAAGAGAGAATCTCTTTTTCTGCAATCTTATGGAACTATTAGGAAAAATCTTTGGAGGTGTCGGACGAGTAAAAATCATTCGGTTATTTTTATTAAATGAAGGAAAATTTTTCCTCTCATCAGACATTGCACTTCGAACAAAAATTTCTCGAACGGTACTTCGTCGAGATATTACCATGCTCGAATCAATTGGTTTTATCAAGAGACGTACTCGTGGTGGTGTGCCAGTAAAAAAAACTAAAAAGAAAAAATCTTCTGCGCAAAAAAAAGTTGTCGAGTGGGGATTGAATACTCAGTTTAAATTTCTTGATCAATTCAAACAACTCTTCATTGATCCAATTGTGCTCGCGGAGAGTTTGCAGCTTTCTCGATTCCGTCCGATTGGGCGACTTCGTTTAGTGCTTGCGGCTGGTGTATTTACCGGCAGTACCAAGAGTCGTGCAGATTTACTCATTGTAGCTGACACGATTAAGCGTAAACCACTCGAATCAATGATAAAAACAATTGAATCAGAAATTGGAAAAGAGGTAACATACGCAGCTTTTACGACCGAAGACTATTATTATCGATTGAGTATGTTTGATCGATTGGTCTGTGATTTCATTGAATTGCCTCATTTGGAGCTTTTCAAGCACGGGGAGTTTTCCACACCTCGTTCTAAAAAAGTTTAAAAATTGGTATACTTATTACAGCACTTTAAAACGTCGAAATTTTAAAGTTGTGTAACATTATCAAACCCGTACCCATACGTGCGAGCGCACGTATACCGTAAAGGCGGCACGAACATATTTGTATGATTAATACATGGGGAGAAATTTTCAGTGCATCACTTCAAGGACTTTGGCTAGGATTCGTTTCATTCGTTCCTAACCTTATCATTGCGATTATTATTTTTATAATTGGATGGCTCGTTGGTTCTGTTGTTGGGAAAGCACTTGCACAAGTTATTGGTGCACTCAAGATCGACAGAC
Organism: Candidatus Nomurabacteria bacterium; assembly: GCA_020846455.1. Lineage (GTDB taxonomy): Bacteria > Patescibacteriota > Minisyncoccia > Phycocordibacterales > UBA9973 > JADLDV01. The sequence goes on along the minus strand of JADLDV010000018.1, from coordinate 2,856 downwards.
TTTTTGAAAACATGGGAGCTGATCAAATGCTTGCTCGCGCAGGTATGAAGTTGTCAGTTGGCGGTTTTCTCGGAGGATTGGTTCGATGGTTTATCGTCGCAGTATTTCTAATGACTTCACTTGAAATCGTTGGTCTTACACAGGTTAATGATTTCTTGAGAAATGTTGTTATCGCGTACTTGCCACAAGTAATCATCGCGTCAATTATTTTGATCATTGCAACTGTTATCTCAGATGCAATGAAGCGCGTTGTTGAGGGAAGTGCAAAGGCTGCTGGAGTTCGCTCTGCAAACTTGCTCGGTACAATCACTCGTTACGCAATCTGGATCTTTGCATTTATCATTGCTCTTTCTGAGCTCGGTATTGCAGGATCATTTATGCAAATTCTTTTCACTGGTATCATCGCTATGCTTGCAATCGCAGGTGGTCTCGCTTTTGGTCTCGGTGGCAAAGAAGCTGCAGCTCGTGCAATCGAAAAGGTTCAACACGAAACTTCAAATCGCTAGTCTTTGATTCAAGGATAGCTCAAATAAAAAATCCCGCATGTGCGGGATTTTTTATTTGAGAATACTATATTGACTTATTTTCGGGGGGGGTAGAATTAAAGTATTACTATAAATATTTCAACAAATGGAACAATTTCAACAAAATAATACTGAAAAGAAAGAAGAGGGAGTTAAAGAAGAATTTAGTTATACTGAATCAGTTATGTTTCAGACTATAAATAATCACATCGATAGGTTGTTGGAGAAGAAATTTCCTGGAGTCGAAGTTTACTATGATGCTGAAGATCTTTTTGATACGAATCCTACAGGGAATGATCAGAAACATTTTGATAATATTGCTAATCGTGAAATTGAAATAAAAAGAATATTAAAATTTACAGATGAGAATCAACAAAAAGAATTTCATCGATTGGTTGATATCCTAAAAAATGGCGCGACAGAAGAAAAAAGTGTACTGTTACGCGAGATAGGGTATACGAAGATATAGAATAAATACAATACAGGGAATTGGTTTTACCAATTCCCTGTATTGTATTCTCATGTCTCCGCCAAGAACATGTGAAAGACATTACGGAAGACGACGGTCTGAGTATAGCAATTTTTCAGCAGAAAAATATGCGCGTCTTTCAGATGTTATTGTAAAAAATAATCTTTTTAAGGCGAGGTGCAAATATCTTTTTTGAGCCATATTTCAAAAGACTAAAGCCCATTTTCCTAATGCCTACTCAAACGCTTGACTTCTTTTTTTCTTTCGTATATACTCTCCTTTGTTACTGATATGAATATCACTTATATATCTTTTCGGGCGGATTGATATGATGAAACGAAAGCTTCAATAGCTTATGTTTTATTCTATACTCTGCGCCTCGAAAGGGCGATTTTTTAATATATAGTGAATACCGAATACTTGCTGTTTGAAAACTCCATAAAACCTGTCTCAGTATGTTATGCGCAAGCCTGTGCATAACACCCATATTTTGGGGTCTTTTAAAATACTGAGACAGGATGACGTAAGTAATATAATAGCGTGATACGTCCAGAGCGGTCTGGATACGGTCATGCGAAACGTTTGTGTTATCTAATGAGTAACACAGATGTATGTATGTGATTTTAAAATTTCCTAATAGGAAACTAAGAGCATACGGTGGATGCCTAGACTCTACAAGGCGATGAAAGACGTGATAGGCTGCGATAAGTTTCGGGGAGGTGCCTAATAACCTTCGATCCGGAAATTTCTGAATGGGGAAACCTCATTGAGTAAACCTCAATGATCATGTTTATCATGACGCGCACCCGGGGAAGTGAAACATCTCAGTACCCGGAGGAAAAGAAACAAATATGTATTCCGTGAGTAGCGGCGAGCGAAATCGGAGAAGCCCAAACCGTCTGTGCTTGCACAGGCGGGGTTGTAGGGTGATAACGTCGTTTTACGAGAAAAGTTACAAAATGTAGTATTAGTATAAGTTGTTGGAAACCAACACCATAGACGGTGATAGTCCGGTATGCGAAAATACTATATCTTTTCTGTTATCAAACCTGAGTACTTCAAGACATGAATAGCTTGGAGGAATCTACCAGTACTAACTGGTAAGGCTAAATACTTGTAGAGATCGATAGTGAACTAGTACCGTGAGGGAAAGGTGAAAAGCAGTCCGAAAGGACATTGAAATAGATCTGAAACCGTATGCTTACAAGGAGTCAGCGCGGTCGCTTGCGACCGTCATGGCGTGCCTATTGAAGAATGAGCCAACGAGTTTATGTGTACTGCAGGCTAAGCTGTATTCCAGCCGAGCCGTAGGGAAACCGAGTGTTAATAGCGCGGACATAAGTAGTACACATAAGACCCGAAGCGAGGTGAGCTTGCCATGTGCAGGATGAAGTCTGCCGAAAGGCAGATGGAGGTCCGAACCGGTTAGCCGTTCAACACTATCGGATGACATGTGGTAAGGAGTGAAAAGCTAATCGAACCTCGTAATAGCTGGTTCTCTCCGAAATAGCTTTAGGGCTAGCGTCCCGTGGTAGCACGCAGGGGTAGAGCACTGAATGGGCTAGGGCCCCCACCAGGGTACCGAACCCAATCAAACTCCGAATACTGCGTGTGGAATCGGGGCAGTCAGCTTGCGGGGGATAAACTTCGTAGGCAAAAGGGGAACAACCCAGACCGCCAGTTAAGGTCCCCAAATGACGCTAAGTGGGAAACGATGTGTAATTGCACAGACAACCAGGATGTTGGCTTAGAAGCAGCCACTCATTTAAAGAGTGCGTAATAGCTCACTGGTCGAGTGGTTATGCGCGGAAGATGTAACGGGGCTAAGCGTCATACCGAAACTGCGGGTGGTTCATCTATGAT
>JADLDV010000017.1 GCA_020846455.1 Candidatus Nomurabacteria bacterium | reverse complement strand
AGTTTCCATAAGTGTAATATGATCCTTTGGTTCAAAATCAAACGCTGGCTTATCTCCCCAAACTTTGACCTCGACATTATCTTCATCACTATCACCATCAGGTACAGACATATCTGGAATATTTGGTACACGGAGCATCAAACCTTGCCATGCAGTCATGACATCACGAAGTGTATCTTCATGTTTTTTCAAATCTTCTTTCAAAAGACGCATTTTTTCAATTTCAGTTTGTCTTTCTACGGGATCAGTCATCTGAGGAATCTTATCTGAAATAATGTTTTGTTCGGCACGCAATGATTCGACAAGTGACAATGTTTGAATGCGTTGCTCATCGAGTGTAATTAATTCTTCAGCTGAAAAATCAACGTGTTTCTTACGAGCAGCTTCTTGTATAAGGTCTTTATTTTCTTTTATGAATTTGATATCGAGCATATATATTCTTGACTATCTATAGAGTAATATACACATACTACCAAAAAAATACTTAAATAAAAAGGTTGTCCTATATGATAAAATAATAATGATGAATCTTATCAAACTACCAAAAGAACAATTCCCTCCACAGCTCCTTGAAATTCCTCAACAACCAAAAGAACTTTATGTTTGGGGCAACCTTCCTAGTCCATCATTAACACTCATTGCAGTGGTCGGGTCTCGTAGGCACACCTCATACGGACGAGATGTGTGCAAATCACTCATCCAAGGACTCGCAGGATATCCTATCGGTATCGTATCTGGACTCGCACTTGGTATCGACACGATCGCACATGAGACAGCACTCACTGTTGGACTTCCTACATTTGCATTTCCTGGATCAGGACTCAATCCATCTGTACTGTATCCTCGTACTAATCTTCACCTTGCAGAAAAGATTGTTGCATCAGGAGGTGGACTCATTTCAGAATTTGCGCCAGACTTCAAAGCAACTATCTGGAGTTTTCCGCAACGCAACAGACTCATGGCAGGTATGGTACGCGCAGTACTCATCATAGAAGCAGAAGAGAAATCCGGCACACTCATTACAGCTCGACTTGCAACAGAATACAACCGTGATGTTTTTGCAGTACCAGGAAGTATTTTTTCAGAAAGTTCAAAAGGCACACACATGCTCTTACGACTTGGGGCGACACCGATTACCAGTAGCAAAGATATTATCGAGGCACTTGGATTCACCGTCACAACAGAAGAAATCCGGAAAGAAGCAAATGCACTGTATGAAAGTGCAAGTTCGGAAGAAAAGAATGTTCTTGATCTTTTACGTGAACCAAAAGAAAAAGATGAACTTTTTACACTACTCGATATACCAATCACTCAAGCAAATGCACTGCTCTCACTCATGGAAATCAAAGGCATGATAAAAGAAGAATACGGAGAGATTCGCAAAAGTTATTAAGATAGAAATAAAAATACATTTGCCAAAATGTATTTTTTTGTGTAATACTTAGCCGCGTACTATACTATATATGTACTCTTATATATGAAGCTCCTTATTGTTGAATCCCCTTCAAAAGCAAAAACAATTGAAAAATATTTGTCTGACAACAAAGACGGCTTTCTCGTGCGTGCATCTGTCGGCCATGTGCGTGACCTTCCGAAGTCCAACAAAAAAGCAATTGATATTCCTGGAGGATTTATTCCTTCATACGAAATCAGTAAAGGTAAAGAAAAAGTAATCACAGAGTTACAAGCACTTGGTGAAGATGCAAAAGAAATTCTTCTTGCAACCGACCCGGACCGCGAAGGTGAAGCGATCTCATGGCACTTGGAACAACTCCTCAAAGAAAACAAGAAAATTAAAGTTCCTATCAAACGTGTGGCATTCAATGAAATCACCAAAGAAGCAGTCACTGAGGCGTTGAAACATCCTCGTGATATTGATTCAAATCTAGTCAAAGCACAAGAAGCACGACGCGTCTTGGATAGACTGGTCGGTTACGACCTCTCTGGACTTATCTGGAAAAAAGTCAGGTACGGACTTTCTGCTGGACGTGTACAATCCCCTGCACTCCGTATCCTTGTCGAGCGTGAACGTGAAATCAAGGCATTTATTCCTGAAACATACTGGAATCTTTCAGGAACATTTCTGACACCAAAGAAAGCATCAATCGCGCTCTCTTGTGTCGAAGAACCACGTGACCAAAAAGAAATGGAACGTATTGTAGCACTAGCCAATACAAAACAATGGCAAGTAACTGAACTCAAAACAAGTGAACAAAAACGTGTTGCTCGTGCACCTTTTAGCACATCAACAATACAACAGACTGCATCATCTCGTCTGGGTTTTTCACCTTCTCGAACAATGCAAATTGCACAAAAACTGTATGAATCAGGACATATTACCTACATGCGTACTGACTCGACCAATCTTTCCGCACAAGCACAAGCGAGTATTTTGAAAGTTGTTGAAAAAACATACGGCAAAGAATATGCTGAAGCGCATACATATAAGACGAAGAGTAAAAACGCACAAGAAGCCCATGAGGCGATTCGACCTACTCATCCAGAAAAATTATCTGTAGGCAATACTGAAGAACAAAAGAAACTCTACCGTCTCATTTGGGAGCGCACTGTGTCTTCTCAAATGACTGATGCAAAATTACTCAAAACAAAAGTTGTTGCGAACATTACCGATGGCACTATTCCTGATTTTACCGCAAATGGATCATGCGTACTCTTCCCTGGTTGGCTCGCTTGTGATACTGATGCGCGAGGAGAAGATGTCGAACTCCCAGAAATGAAAGAAGGAGATGTACTTACACTCAAAGAATTTGCGAGCACAGAGAAACAAACAGAACCACCAAATCGTTATTCAGAAGCAGGACTGGTGAAAGAACTCGAATCTCGTGGTATTGGACGTCCATCTACCTACGCTGCTATTATTTCAACACTTGAAGTACGTGGATATGTTGAAAAAATTGGACGATCATTGAAACCAACAGATACAGGTGAAGTAGTTTCAACATTTCTTGAAGATAACTTTATGAAATACATTTCTGATACATTTACCGCAGAAATGGAAAATGAACTCGATGAAATAGCAGATGGTTCTCGAGAATATACAAAAACACTCAAGGATTTTTACGGTCCATTTTCAAAAGATGTAAAAGAAAAAGATTCTATCGACAAACTTACTACACTTGAAAAAGCAGATCCGAAATTCATCTGTCCAAAATGTGGCAAAGGCATGGTGGTCAAACTTGGTCGTGGTGGCAAATTTCTCTCATGCGAAACATACCCAGACTGTGATGGTGCACTCACGATAGATGGTATCGAGATCAAAAAAGATGAACCAATTGGCATTGATCCAACAACAGGACTTCCAATCTTTGTTCTTATTGGACGATTTGGTCCATATGTACAACTTGGTACAAAACCAGAAAAAAAGAAAAAGGTTCCTGCGGTAAAAAAGGTCAAAGGAGAAAAAAGAGTTCCAAAAGAAAAAGTAGTGCCGCAACCAAAGCCAAAGATGGCAAGTATCCCACGGACAATTGATCCGAGTACTGTCACTGTAGACATGGCACTTACCTATCTCTCACTTCCTCGCACACTTGGAACTGATCCGATTAGTGGTAAAGAAATTATGGCAAACGCTGGACGCTTCGGTCCATATGTGGCACACGATGGCAATTTCCGTTCAATAAAACCACCACTTGATGTGTATACGATCACACTTGATCAAGCACTTGCACTCCTTGCACAAGAAAAAAAGAAGAGAGGTTTTCAGAAAAAAGAAAAATAAAAAAATAAGGAGTGTAATTTACAATATAAAAAACTGCTCGTGTTTTCCATTGAGCAGTTTTGATTCTTAATTCTTATTTACTTTCGTTTTTACCTTTTTCTTCAGTTACGTCACTATAAATCATTGAATAAATAATGACAAACCCAATAACGACTTCGCAAATAATAAAAATTAAAGGACCATTCACTTCTATAAACTTTTCCATAGTTTTTATATTTAATTGTTCATAATTATAATATCATATTTATATAAAAAAGTCAAGTACTATAAAATCACCTTATTTTGTATAATCAATAGATGAAAAACGACTGCGATATACAAGAAATATTTTCTCTTATGCGAGAAGCGTCTGGCGAAGACATCGAGCTGATTACTCGTGCATATGACTTCGCAGAAAAAGCTCATGAGGGACAACTCCGCAAATCGGGAGAACCATATTTCATACACGTATTCGCTGTGGGGAAAAATCTCGCATCATTTGGTATGGATGCACGCACAATTTCTGCGGGACTTATGCATGACGTACTTGAAGACACTGCTGTTACAGAAGAAGAGATGGAAAAAATGTTTGGAGAAGAAATTGTGTTTCTAGTAAATGGTGTAACAAAACTTGGCACACTCAAATATAGAGGTCGTGAACGACATGTAGAAAGTTTACGGAAGTTTTTTGTTGCTATGGCAGAAGATATTAGAGTACTCATGATCAAACTCGCAGATAGACTCCACAACGTCTCAACACTTGAGCACGTACGACCAGACAAAAGCGCTCGTATTGCCCTTGAGACAATAGAAGTACATGCTTCCCTTGCAAATCGTCTTGGTATGGGAAAACTCAAGGGTGAACTTGAAGACTACGCCTTCCCTTTTGCATTTCCAAAAGAATACGAGAAAGTCCAAGCACTCCTCGCTGAACGCACCGACATCAGTCAAAAAAATCTTGAACAAGTCTATCACAAACTTCGTGACGCACTCGATCAATGGGGTGTACAAAATGCACAGATTGATTATCGCATCAAACATAGCTATAGTCTGTATCGCAAATTAGAAAAGTATAATTGGGATATGGGTAAGATCTATGACATAGTGGCACTTCGCGTGATTGTACCGACCGTCAGTGATTGTTATCAAGTACTCGGACTTGTACACGCACTCTGGAAGCCACTTCCTGGACGTATCAAAGACTATATTGCCCTTCCAAAACCAAATGGATACAAAAGTATTCATACCACAATTGCAACAGAAACAGGCATTGCTGAAATTCAAATTCGAACACAAGAAATGCATGATGAAGCAGAACTTGGTATCGCATCACACTTTTCATACAAAGAACATCTTCAAAATCAAAACAATAACGGACTTGCAAAGAAATTTGCATGGATTGATGAACTCAAAGAAATGCAAAAAATTGTTTCTGAACCAAGTGTATTCCTTGAACACCTGAGAATGGATTTCTTTCGAAACCGTATCTTCGTATTCACACCAAAAGGTGACGTTGTAGATTTACCAGAAGATTCTAGCCCAATAGATTTTGCATATGCAATTCACTCAGATATTGGTAATGCTATTTCTGCGGTAAAAATACACGGAAAAATGAGTACTATTGGCACAAAACTCAAAAATGGTGATATTGTTGAAATCGTTACAAATAAAACTGCTCACCCTACAAGTAAATGGCTTGATTACACAAAAACTTCCCTTGCACGGAAACATATCCAGAGTTATGTAAAAGAACATAGTTTGTTATCAAAATTTCTTTCTTTTGGTATCAAAAAATAAAAACCTTTATAAAAGAAAGGTTTTTATTTTTAAGTAATTTTTTAAAAAACTTGACAAAAAATATAGTTTTGCTATAATGAATCTATTGTTCATCTAATTAAATAATCTAAAAACATGAAAACAAATCCTTTTTTGAAATCTCCACCAGGCGGAGTAATCAACGGAAAACAAAACACAGATATTATCCTTTTGAAAAACCCGGTGCCGATAGAGGCGAACAAAAAAATGACAGACATCATAGTTGTTTAACATGATGCCAAAACAAAAGCCGTTCACATTAATGTGAACGGCTTTCTTACTTTTAGAGAGAAAAGTTTTTGATATTATACAAATCAGTATCTTGTTCTGATTTTTCCATTTCATCTTTTGTCCGATCATCAAGAAGTGAAAGTTCTTTTTCAACATCTTCAAAAACATCAGGGATTTTTTCTTCAGATGATTCTATTTCTAAAGATTGCACCACCGGCATCGGGACAGCACCTGAATCATATGCGACTATTTCTGGTGATTGTACAACAGGTTCAAGCGATGGATCTGGTGTAAACGCAGGAATCTCTGTTGGTTGAACTTCAAGGGCAGCAACATTTTCACCTTGCTGTTTTGAAATAAATCTATCAAGCATTGTTTCTTTAGGAAGTGGCATTTTCTCCAAATCTATAATATCAAGCAGTACGTGTAAATCTTCTGGTGAAAAGAAATCTATACGAATTTGACCACCGACATCGCGTCTTTCGATATGTACTCGAGTACCAAGCGTGTTTTGTAGTTTCTTTTCAAGTTCTGAAATTTCAGGATCAATGAGTGTTTCCTTTTTACGAGCTCTGTCTGTCGCAATGTTTCTCGCAATACGCTCTGCTTCTCGTACAGTAATTTTCTTATAGAAAATCTCTTTGAACAATACCATTTGTTCTTCTGGTTTGTCGTTAAGCATCATGATAGGACGAGTGTGTCCTTCACTAATTTTCCCCTGTGCAAGCGCTTGTAAGATTTCTTCTGGTAACTGAAGAAGGCGCATAGTGTTTGAAACATATTCACGACTTTTACCAACCTTCTTACCAATCTGTGTATGAGTAAAACCAAACTCATTCACTAGTCGTGCAAATGCTTTTGCACGATCTACAGCATTGAGATCTTCACGTTGAAGATTCTCAATGATTGCAAGTTCGAGTTTTGCTTGATTATCATCACCAATACGGATCACGACAGGCACCTGACTGAGACCAGCAAGCTTAGATGCACGTAAACGACGCTCACCAGCGATCAATTCGTATTCAGTAACCAATCCGCCATCTGGTGTTTCTTTTTCAACACGAGAGACTGTGAGCGGTTGCAAGATACCATACTGACGAATTGAATCTGCAAGTTCCCGCAATGCACCTTCATCAAATTCACGACGTGGCTGATACGGGTTCGGATTAATTTTTTCAACATCAATCCAAAAAATAGAATTTTGGTACAAGTTAGACATGGATGTAGTATATCGTATTTCATCAACTGATAAAACTGGAAAAAAATCTGAAATAGTGTAGAATAATGTTGTTCTCGTAAAATATGCCGGAGTGGATGAAAAGCAAACTGCTTTGCTTTTCATCCGAAGCGAAACGGAGGAGGTCCGCCACTCTGGTATTGGTTTTATTGAATATATGAAATAAAATGAAAATACGCAGTATATTTTCAAAATGCCGGAGTGGCGGAATGGTAGACGCACTCGACTCAAAATCGAGTATTCGCAAGGATGTGGAGGTTCGAGTCCTCTCTCCGGCACAAATAAAACCCCTTAATCATATATGATCAAGGGGTTGGTTTTTAAGATTAATAAGAGCTTTAATAAATTCTTCTTGCGTTAAAGCTCCTCCATTTGCAACAGCAACAATTTGCAGTTGTTTCAATAATTTAACCGTCATTACATCAAACAACAAAATTAATTTATCCTCATGTTTATAAAAAGATTCTTTATTAAAAAATTCCTTGAATTCTTGAAGTAAACTTTTTAACTCATCATCTGCAAGACTTGGTTTTAATTGCTTAAATCGTGTTTCAACAATTACTGAGTAAGTACTAAAGTGATTTTTGATTGGTTTGGAACCAGGGCATCCTTCCACTTTTAATTGTTGGTTCAAAAAAGGTCGAATACCTTCTGATGTTTTCCCAAAAAATGCACCGGAAGAAACTGTTGTTGCGAATTCAGCAAATTCACTTTGAAAACGAAAAAGTCTTTTATTTTCGAGAATTTTATGTTCTTTCTGGAACAGAAAATAGCTTAGCTTACTTATATTTTTTTGCATTCTTAATATTTTTGAATTTCTGCTTTCTTTTTATCATTATTTATGATATAAGTCAAGGTACATGCAATCATCATATCTCATCGCAATAGTTGGTCAAACAGCAACAGGTAAAAGTGCTTTTGCAGTAACACTTGCAAAACAACTCAAAAAACATGGAATCAGTGCAGAAATTATTTCTGCCGATTCACGCCAAGTATACACAGGACTTGATATTGGTACTGGTAAAATAACTAAAAAAGAAATGGGAGGTATCCCACATCACATGATTGATGTTGTGTCACCTACTCGCACATACACAGTGGCGAGATTTAAAAAAAATACGGATATAGTAATCAAAAAATTACACAAGCAACACATCCTGCCGATTCTCGTCGGTGGAACGGGATTTTATATTGATAGTATTCTCTATGAACAAACATTTCCAGAAGTACAACCAAATCCACTACTACGAAAATATCTTGAAAAAAAATCTATTACGGAATTACTTGCAGAATTAAAAAAGTTAGACACAGAAAGATATGAAACAATAGACAAGGCAAATGGTGTACGAATTATTCGCGCTATTGAAATCGCGACAGCACTTGGTGCCGTACCAAAATCTGTACAACCAACTCCTCGCTATGATTCACGTACATACGGAATTACACTACCGGACATGGTGTTAAAAGAAAAAATTTCAACGAGACTCGTATCAAGAATAAAGCGTGGCATGATAAAAGAAGCTACAAAACTTCACGAACAAGGATTATCATGGAAACGGATGAGTGAACTTGGCCTCGAATATCGAGCACTTGCAGACTACCTCACCAAAAAAATAACAAAAGAAGATCTTATTACTCGTCTTAATAAAGAGATTTGGCAATACGCAAAACGTCAAAAAACGTGGTTTAAAAGAAATAAAGATATCAGATGGATCAATCCAGATGATCAATACGCACTAGAAAATACAGTGAGAGAAATTACTGCTTTTTTACAAGATATGCAATAAAGTATCGTCTTTTACCTTCTCGATTATTCTCCCCTCGCTTGTGTCCATGTGAACGCTTAAACACTTCCACATCAAAATACGGTTCGACAAAATCTTTGAATTCTTTTTCTGTCCACACATGTTCATGAATATGAAATTTTGGATGAATATAACTATTCTTCTCACCTTTCACTCCGTGTTTTTTGAGTAATTGTGTCGTATGATAATCTCCTTCTTTGAAAAAAGACTTCCACAACACCACCCCTCGTGGAGCAAGTACGCGCACGAGTTCCGCAAGATATCTTGGTCGCTCTTCTTCAGTCAGACAATGCGACACCATCAGATCAAGAATAAGATCAATAGACTGATCAGGGAATGGTAATGGTTCATGGATATCATGAATCATAAAATCTACAGCAGATTTCGGATGTGCTTTTTTGATCGCACCAATCGCTTCGCCAGAAATATCAAAAGCATACCCCTTCGAACCAAATTCTTTTTCAAGATACAGAGAATTTCTGCCGTTTCCACAACCAATATCAAGTATAGTGCTTTGTGACACAATGCCTTGGCCAAACTCTTTTTCATACCAATTCACAAATGTGACCATGTCCATACTCGGACCAGTCGAAATAGCCAGGTGCCCTGGTTTTTTATATTCTTTATTCCAAAAAGTTTTTTCGTTTGACATAGATAGCAATAAGGTGGCTAGTTGTGCTTATGTTATCACATAATCTTACTTTTGACACGTTTTGCCTATTTTTGCAATAATCACCAAATCATATATACGGTATAATAAAGATAGAACGTTTTAAAACTACATGCTCATGAAAAAAACAATAATCACTATCCTGTTACTTATCTGTGTACACACATGCACGGTCAATGCTCAACAGCTTCAATGGAACCATTATCAATCACCTGGTGGTATGATCTATCAAACAAATTACAACAAACCCGTTGTCTACACAAATGCACATACATGCAATCAATATTGCGAACATGCAACTTCTACAACATATGTTGTTATAGAGAAACCACCATGTCAACCTGTGATGTATATACCACAAACATCCGTTACAATAGTAATATCACCAAAAAAATATTACAAAAAAAGAAGACCGACAAGTTCAGGGATTGTCAAAAAATATGTATATAGAGATAGTGCTGAATACATTTACGAAGAAGAAGTGTATAGAGAAATAACCCCGTAAAATATTAAAATAGACACAAAAAGAGACAGAAGTAATCTGTCTCTTTTTTTATTAAGAATAACACTGTTATCTTATTGGTCTTTTTGCTTTATTTGTTTTTGCTTTTGTTTGCATAATTTGTTGTATCTCTACAATCGGTACCTTTTGATCGAACTTGATTTGTATACTTTTTACTCCTGTTTTATATCCTTTTTCTTCAAGAATTTTACGGTCTTCAATCTGTAAATCTGCACCACCGCAACCAAAAGTAACGTGGTTTTTATATACAGCAAATCCACCGAGTTCACCATGGTATCTGTAAAATGGAACACCCCAACTTATTTTTTCTTCTACATGCGAAACGGTCGACATAATAATATTTCGAAGTTCTTTCAGTATTGGACGAGCTTCTATTGTTGCACTAGAAATGTACGTATCTACATCTTTTACTTTGTAGTTTTTCATAATCTTTTGCGGGAGATGAAGGAATCGAACCCTCGACAGCGGTTTTGGAGACCGCAGTTATGCCACTTAACTAATCTCCCATTCCCGTCTTACATACACTGAAGGTACAGCGGAAACGCACCAATGCGGAACAAATAATAAGTAACGCAGGCACTTGATCTATATCGAAAGAAATAGATCCAAGAAAGAACATTCATGATAAAAAGATAATCGACGAAACCGTGATTATCTTTTTACCTCTCGTAGTATATCAAAAGAGATTTAATATGAAAACTATTTTTTAGACTCTTTGTGTGCGGTATTTACCTTACACCATTTGCAGTATTTGCTAAGCTCAACCTTGCGAGTCACGAGTTTTTTATTCTTCGATGACCAGTAGTTGATACGCTTACATTTTGTGCAGGCGAGTCGTATAAGTCTGTCTTGTGATGCCATAATGAGGATATAATACTATATTGCTACAAAAAACGCAACCCTTAACCAATATTGTATAAAAACGTGCATTTTTAAAATTTTATGCTATATTATATGGGTATCTGATATATGCGTCGGTGGTAGAGTGGTCAATTACAACAGACTGTAAATCTGTCGGCTTCGGCCTACGAAGGTTCAAATCCTTCCCGGCGCACTAGAAAAATATCCCATTTCTTAATGGGATATTTTTATTTCAAAACACAAACGAATATTTTAGGATGCAAATACACATTTACAGATGTAGATATTTCAAGTTGCAATTCTTTTAAAATACTAAATCTTGATTTTAAAAGACTGGTTTTTAAGATTTCATGTTCGGCGGTATAGGCAACTAATATTCCCCCTTGATTCAAATACTTTTCAGAATAGGAAACAAAACATTGATATAATTTTTCCAAATCTTCACCTTTTGAAATATGCATACCAAAAGGAAGATCTGATGTGATCACATCAAACATTCCAAGATCTGGAGCAGCTAAAATATCTTTATATTTAATCTCAATATGTTTTATCAGTCCTGCAGAAGAAATATTTCTAATAGCAGCAGTGATATGTTCTTTGTTATTATCAAAACCAATAAGTTGTATATCTGAATTGACTAGACCGGCCTCAATAAGCAATGTCGCACTTCCTGAAAAAATATTGAGGTACGAATGTACTTCTGATAGATTACAGAACGTATTCATTGCATATGCTATCGTAGAATTCATTCCACCTTTGATGTTAGAAGTTTTATATGACCGCAAAGAAAGAGGTCTCTTTGTCAGACGAACACCCACTTCCCAGGTATCAGCATTTTTACCAATATAGATTTCAAGATCAGCTTCATCAGATTTCTCTAAATGAAATGTATTGTATATAAAGTCTTCTATTTCTTGAACTTCTTTTGAATGCGCACCTGCACAACTGAGACTGTATGTTTTGAATATATCTCCACCTTTTAAACTTTTTTCTATAAGTTCTCCGAGTATTGATTTATGATTTGAGATATAGGAAGGGTTGAGGTTATTGTCACGTTTTACAACATACACGTTCAAAACACTCTTCAATGAAAGAATCGATTGTATATTATTTTGAATGTCTAGGTATATTTCTTGTTTTCCAGTTTCAAAAATCTGTAGATCACCAAACTGTGAGATTTCTTGCGACACAATATCTTGAAGACCTGGAATAAACGTGATTTTGAATAGTATTGGAACCATACAGCGATAGTATCATTTTGTAATTAAATTCTCTAGTGCATAATAAAAAACTCACTTATAATAAGTGAGTTTTTTATTACTTTACACTACTTTTAGTTTTCATTTTTAGTGAACTCTTTTTCCCTAACTCAACTAGAATATCACCGTTTTTGACTGTAACCATAATCATGTCTCCTGACACAGCTTTGTTTGAGATCATCAGCATAGCAAGTGGATTGAGAATCTTTGTTTGAATCAATCTATGCAATGGACGAGCGCCCATTTGCGGGTTGTACCCTTCCTTGCCGAGATATGCAAGTGCTTCATCAGACAACTCAAGAGTAATACCTTGATCAAGAATACGCTTCGATACCTGCATTACACGAATCTTCACGATATCTCGTATAACTTCTGGTGAAAGTATATCGAAAATAACAACTTCATCCACACGATTAAGAAATTCTGGGCGGAAGAATGATTGCAAACTTTTCATCACCTTATCCTTCGTAATCGCATATTCACGTTCTGAAGTATGTGTCGAAAATCCAATTGATTCCATCTTTTGAATATGTTCAGAACCAAGATTAGATGTCATGATAATGACCGTATTCTTGAAATTCACCACACGCCCCTTACTATCTGTTAGACGTCCTTCATCAAGTACAGAGAGGAGTGTGTTGAACACTTCAGGATGCGCTTTTTCAACTTCGTCAAAGAGGATCACTGAGTACGGGCGGTGTCGCACCATTTCGGTCAATTGTCCAGATTCATCATGTCCAACGTAACCTGGTGGTGAACCAAGGAGTTTCGACACACTGTGGCGTTCCATGTATTCACTCATATCAATACGAAGGAGTGCTTTGTCATCATTGAACATAAATTCTGCAAGCGCTTTTGTGAGTTCAGTCTTACCCACACCTGTCGGTCCAAGGAAGATAAATGAACCGATTGGTTTATTAGGATCAGAGATGCCAGCACGAGATCGACGGACCACATCAGCGATCTTCTTGATAGCATCGTCTTGTCCCACAACACGCTTCTTGAGCTCATCTTCCATACGAGCAAGCTTCGTGCGCTCCTCTTCGAGCATGCGAACGAGAGGAATACCTGTCCAACGAGAAACCACTGAGGCAATATCTTCTTCAGTAATTTCTTCCTTGAGAATGCGTCGAGATTTTTGCAATTTCTTCAAACGAGTAATTTTTGTTTCAAGATCTTTTTTCAAATCTGGAATTTGTCCATAACGAATTTCTGCTGCACGAGTAAGATCAGATTTGAGTTCAGCATTTTCTGCTTCAATACGAAGTGTTTCGAGTTCTTTTTTTATTTCACGAATACCAAGAACTGTTTCTTTTTCATTCGTCCACTTAAGTTCGATTTCTCGAGTCTTTTCACGCAAGTTACCAATCTCTGCGTCAATATCTTTGATGCGAGCTTTGATGTGTTTATGATCAGAATCATCACTCTCAAGTTCTTTTTTGAGAGCTTCTTTTTCTATTTCAAAACGCATAATTTTGCGATGTGCTTCTTCAAGCAACGGAGGCTTGTTTTCAAGCGCAATCCGAAGCGCAGATGACGCTTCATCGATTAAATCTACCGCCTTATCAGGAAGAAATCGATTTGAAATATATCGTGAACTGAGTGTCACCGCAGAGACAATCGCATCATCAGTAATACGTACACCATGAAATAATTCGTACTTTTCTTTGAGACCACGCAAAATAGATATCGCATCTTCTGGAGACGGTTCTTCGATGTATACAGGTTGAAAACGACGAGCGAGAGCAGGGTCTTTTTCTATATGTTTTTGATATTCCTTGAGTGTCGTTGCGCCAATAGCATGCATCTCTCCACGCGCAAGCGCAGGCTTGAGCATGTTTGACGCATCCATTGCACCCTCTGATGCACCTGCGCCAACAATCGTATGTATTTCATCAATAAACAGAATAATCTTTCCGTCTGCACGCTCAATCTCTTTCATAATACCTCTTAGACGTTCTTCGAATTCTCCTCGATATTTTGTACCAGCAAGAAGTGAACCGAGATCAAGTGACACAAGCTCTTTATCTTTCAAAGATTCTGGGATATCACCTTTTGCAATACGATTTGCAAGCCCTTCAACAACAGCAGTCTTTCCTGTGCCTGCTTCACCAATAAGTATCGGATTATTCTTAGTACGACGAGAGAGGATTTGCATCAAACGCATAATCTCTGCATCACGACCAATTACTGGATCAAGTTTGTCTTCTCGAGCAAGTGCGGTCAAACTTCGTGTAAACTTTGTAAGTAATCGAAACTTTTTTGAAGAGGTCATATCGAGATTGGTATCAGTGCGCATTTCTTCAAGTGTACGAAGTGTCTGATCTTTGAAAATACGGAAGCGAGAAAGTAGCTCACGCACTTCAGGACATGAATCAATCAATGAAATAAAAAGGTGTTCAGTAGAAATAAAATCATCTTTCAAATACTCAGCGATTTTTGGTGCATGTTCAAAAGCTTGTGCAAGATCTGGTGTCAGATACATTTGATATGACGCGGACATAGTAGTACGAGACTCAGGAGATTCAATTGTTTCAAGTACTGTTTCAGTAAGAAATGCAGTGTCTACTTCTTGTTTATCAAGCATTGAAATAACTATACTTTCATCTTGCAGAAGTAATGCGGCAAGCATGTGCATCGGATGTACATGATTTTGTCCACGTTCAATAGCGAGCTCATGAGCTCGGCGAATAGCATCTTTTGCTTTTGAGGTAAAATTTCCAAATGGTGGCATAGATATATATTATACTAATAAAATCTTATTTGTCAAAGTCTGACTCTTGCTATTTTTTCATCCCAGCAAGCACATCAGCACTTGAAATGACCTTTGTTTCCCCTTCAGAAACAAGACCGATACCAACAATGACTCCAGCAGTATCTACAATTGGTGTTCCTGAAAAAAGTGATCGTCCAACAAGTGTTGTAATCATTGTCGCAGTATTGTTTTCTGTTGCAGGAGTGATACGTGAGACAATCCCTCGCATCACCGTAAGTGGCAATCCATCAAAACCAAAAACTGTTTGGCCACTTTTTGGCATTGTTTTTGCAAGAGAAACAGGTTTTTTTGAAAATGCAGTTTCAGTAGAGACACTAGGGGTAAATGTAAGATACGCAATACCATCTGAAACGTGACTGAGTGTCACTGGTACAGGAGTCTCACCTATTTCCATACCATATGATGCATTTTCTACTGTGTGTGTTGCATCGATAATGACCGTGTTGTTTTCAATAACAGTACCAAGAATTGTTTTTGATTCACCTTCAAGAGTTGTTCGCTTAATCGACACAACATAAGGAGAGACTGTTTCTATAGCAGAAACAAGGAGTGCTTCTTCGGACACAACAACAGGGATCGTCGTATCTTCTTTTGGAGAAACCACTTTTTCAATCGTCTGTCTAATGATACGATTCACCGGTTGTGGACTTGAAAGTGCAATTTGCTCAGTCATCAATCTGACAACAGTAATACCAGTAGCAATAGAACTAACGAATGCAACAAGAAAACAAAGTAGTACGATTTGTGTTTTGTTAAGATCTTTGATGTCCATATACAAACAGTATACGAGAAAAGTATCAAATTACAAAAATATATTATTTGGTATTTCCGTACCACTCTGTATATTTTTTAAAAATATCTTTTAGTGCCTGTATAAGCGCTTGTATATCACTAGATGTGGTCATTCTTCCGATTGTTATTCGAATTGTACCTGCAGTATGGTCTGCACCTTGCATGACAGCTGTGTGTACCCGTGAAATTTCTCCTCCACCGACAGTACATGCACTTTGTGAAGAAACAGCTATTCCACGCGCATCCAGTTCAAGCACAAGTAGCTCGCTCGGATATTGATCAACACTGATAAATACATGCGCAGGAGTTGTCGTATCAGAATTTCCGAGAAGATGCACATGTCGAAATTGTGCCAATTTGTCTACAAGACTTGCCCGTTGTTTTCCAAGTCGAAGTGCATCTTTTTCTCGGCGACTGTCGGCAAGTGACAACGCTTCAACAAACCCTAGCACTGCACTCACATGTACAGTCCCTGCTCGTCTTCCATGTTCTTGTGTGCCACCATAAAACAATGGTTCGAATAACACTCCACGACGAACAACTAACGAACCAAGGTGTGGTCCATATATCTTTGAACCATTCAATGAAAGTAGATCCACTCCAAGAGTATCAAGATGTATCGGTATATACAGCGGTGCTTGTGCCGCATCAGTATGGAAGTATGGATAAACCGACTCATGTTCTTTACGGTATTTTCGCATAATACGCGAAATATCTTTTACAGGCTGTATGGTACCTGTCTCACTATTCACATACTGAATTGAAATCAATACTGTTTCTGGTCGAATTGATTCTTTGAGTATCTTCAAGTCAACCTGACCTTCAGTGTCAACAGGAAGATATGTTACTTCAATTTCTTTTCGTTCAACCATGCGTACTGCCCATTCATATACCGCACTGTGTTCTATCGCAGAAAATATCATGTGTGGTTTTTTCTTACCTTGATATGCACGGAGAATTCCATACAATGCCAAATTATCACTTTCTGTACCACCGCTCGTAAAAATAACCTCTTCAGGCATTGCGTGCAACATGGTTGCCATACGGGCACGAGCATCTTCAAGTGCCTGCTCTGCAAGAACTCCTTCTTTATAGATAGTGCCTGCGTTATGGAAAAGCCACGCATCATATGTCTGCATTTTTTTCTGCACCAACGGGTCGACAGGAGTTGCCGCCGCATAATCAAAATATCGTCGTGTAATAATCTTGCTTTTTTTTGTGATCTTCTTTCGAGATTGCATATATGTGTACTATATACTGGTTTACAGAAAAAGAAAACTGTCGGCGAATACGAATGCTGGTAAAAAAGTCTTATTTAGTATATACTTTCCCTATGTTTAGTTACGTCAACATCACCCTTGGTCTTTTGACAGTTATCTGTATTGGACTCCTTGGAAGTCATATATACTTACGCCGTAAAATAAAGCGGTTTATGATTGGCACTGATGCAAAAACATACGAAGAAGCCTTAGTACATATTGCAACACGTATACAAGTACTTGAAAAAGACCGTGATATTCTCATCGAAGCAACAAACAATCTTGACACACGACTTCGTAAAAGTATCACCCATACCAAAATGGTGCGATTCAATCCTTTTGAAGATGCAGGTAGCAATCAAAGTTTTGCAATCGGACTTCTCAATGAAGAAGGTGACGGTGTGGTTGTTTCAAGCTTGTACGCACGAGAACGTATGAGCGTGTTTGCAAAACCTATCCAACAACACAATTCATCACATGAATTAACAACTGAAGAATATTCAGTTATCCAAAAATAAACACGAATGTCTACACATCCAAAAAACAGCATATCTCGCGCACCAGTAGTGGTCGTCATGGGTCACATCGACCACGGCAAGTCAACACTCCTTGATTATATTCGCAAGAGTAATATCGTCGACAAAGAAGCAGGTGGTATCACCCAACATATTTCTGCGTACGAAGTTATTCACAAAGACGAACATGGTGCAGATCGTCGTATCACCTTCCTTGACACGCCGGGACACGAGGCATTTTCTGGTATGCGTGTTCGAGGTGCACAAACTGCCGAGATAGCAATCCTTGTCGTCTCAGCAGAAGACGGTGTAAAAACACAAACACTTGAAGCCTACGAAACAATTATCAAAAGCAAGGTTCCCTACATTGTTGCAATCAACAAAATAGACAAACCAGGCGCAAATCCAGAACGAACAAAAAATGACCTTGTTGAACACGGCATCTACATCGAAGGATTTGGTGGAGATATTCCGTTTGCAGAAATTTCAGCAAAAACAGGACAAGGTGTGGACCAACTCCTCTCTCTTGTGCTTCTTGTGACAGACATGAATGAGTACACAGCAGATATCTCTATTCCAGCTGTTGGTATTGTCATTGAATCAAACATGGATAAAAAACGTGGTGTATCCGCATCACTTATCATCAAAGATGGTATTCTTGAAAAAGGTATGTTTGTCGTAGCAGAAGGTGCACTCACCACAACAAGAATCATGGAAAACTTCCTTGGTAAAACAATATCAGAAGCATTTCCTTCTCAACCAGTACGACTCATCGGATTCGACAAACTTCCACCAGTAGGGAGTATTTTCCAAGCATACAGAACAAAAAAAGAAGCAGAAAAAGCACAAGCAACATGTGAAAATTCTACCAGTCAAACAGCTGGCGATACAACACAAACAACTCAAAAAACTATCCCTCTTATTATCAAGACAGACGTGTACGGAACAGCAGAAGCGATTGAAAAAGAAGTACGTAAAATGGCAACAGAATCTATCTCATTTCGTATTCTTCAAAAAGGTGTCGGCGCTATCGGTGAGGCTGATATCAAACTCGCAGGAGGAAGTGAAGACGCAGTCATTGTCGGTTTCAATGTAGGCATGGATGCATCTGTTCGTGATTTCAATGAAAAACAAAAAGTAACCATTGAAACATTTGAGATTATTTACAAACTTACTGACTGGCTCAAAGAACTCATTGAAGCACGTCGCCCACGAGTAGAAACAACAGAGATTGTTGGAAAATTGAAAGTGATCAAAACATTTTCTCGAACAAAAGACCGACAAGTGCTCGGCGGTAAAGTAATCGAAGGAAAATTCTATGCCGATGCAAATGTACGTATTATGAGACGTGAAGCAGAGATCGGCAAAGGTTCAATTGTTGAACTTCAACAAAGTAAATCAAAAGCACGAGAAGTTGATACTGATACCGAGTGTGGACTTATGATCGAAACAAAAATAGACATTGCCCCAGGTGATGTATTAGAAGCAATCCTCGTAAAAGTTTTATAATCTACATTATGTCTATTCGCCAAGAAAAAGTAACTGAACAACTTCGTCACCATATTGCATTCTTCCTTGAACGAGAGTCTTCTCCGTTGTCACTCATCAGTGTGACGCGTATTACTGTATCACCTGACCTCAAAAAAGCGACTGTCTATATTTCAGTACTTCCAGAATCAAAAGAGCAGGCAGCCTTGCACTTTGTCGAAAGACAACTTGGTGGCGTGCGACAATACCTCAAAGGTAAACTTGAAACACGAGTAATTCCCCATCTCGATGTGACACTTGATTACGGAGAAAAAAACAGACAACAGATAGACGCGATTTCACGAGAAGACAAGAAATCATCTCTGTGATAGAGTGTATATGTGTTCATACACATATACCAATAACAATGGTCTAGTCGCCAAGTGGTAAGGCAAGAGTCTGCAAAACTCTTATACGGCGGTTCGATTCCGCCCTAGACCTCAATATACCCGCAAGGGTGTATTAGGTCTAGGAACAGGCAAACTGCTTTGCCTGTGTGCGGAATCGAAAAGCGCAGTCATCCTGAGTGGAACGAAGGAGACGAGCTGGGGTCGAGAGTACTTTGTATATTTCGAGCAATACGGAGAAATATACTTAGTAACTCGTGACCGATAGAGTCCTAGATGTTTTTAAAAATATCACTTGCCCGAGTGGTGGAATGGTAGACACGAAAGACTTAAAATTTTTTGGCTTCACGGCCGTGTGGGTTCGAGTCCCACCTCGGGCACCAGTACAATATATTGAAAAAATATCAATATATGATAGAATCCTCATATACCATTTCACTGCTAAATTGTAGCGACTCCGTTCGAGGAGATGGTGATAAAAAACATAACACGCCTTCATAGCTCAGTTGGTAGAGCAACTCCCTCTTAAGGAGATGGTCGTAGGTTCGAATCCTACTGAGGGCACCTTGAACTAAGATAGTTCAAAAATGCCTAGGTGGCGGAATTGGTATACGCGCTTGTCTTAGGAACAAGTTCCGTAAGGATTGGAGGTTCAAGTCCTCTCCTAGGCACATAGCAAAAAAGACTGATTTTATCAGTCTTTTTTGCTATGTGCCTGGAATATCACACTACTTGACTTTTTATAATAAAGGTGATATAATATATACAGAAATAGAGTTATGTGATTTTTCCAGTATCACCTCTTCCCCTTCTCAAATTCCCTTATGGTGTATTGAAAAAATCACATAATCACTCACTCTTTAAAAAACAAATAACATGAACACAATACAGAAAATTGGAAAATTCCTTAACAAAATCTTTTCAGTTAAGGTTAATTGGATTGGTGATTTACTAGATCCAGTTATCATGAAAATGGCAACAAAAAAAGATCCTGAAGCAAAGATCGAGAAACCAGCATGGTATTTTAAACCAACACCAAATAGAATGTATATCATTCTTAAGGGTGGTCAATTTGAAAAACTTATTGCTGAAATTCCTGGACACTTTGTTAATGATCCTGAAAATAAAACCTTGTACGATAAAAATAAAACAGTTTGGGATATTCTTCCTTATAAAAATAAGGAAGACAATGACTCAAAATTTGATTTTCTTGAAGGAATTCACAGAGAGCGAGCCAAAAGGCTTGGGGTAATCTATTTAGGCGGAGCGCCTGGTATATATACAATTTTAGAATGGAAAATGAGTTGGACTGAATATATCAACAACGAGGTTAAGCCTCGCACAAATCAGCTAACAAACCATTATAGATATAAATACCAATATTACACCGTACCAAAAGTACGCACAGGTGGCAAAAAAGAAGACAACGAAATGCTTCCTATTGCAGTCAAAATACTGTATACACTTCAAATCAATAACGGCTACTTATTTCGTTTTAACGCAGATAATGCACTAGAAGTTGTTGATGAAAAAATAGAATCAACAATTCGTGATATTATGGGTAGTAAAACTATCGATTGGCTAAATGAAACTAAGCATGAATCTGACCCTGAAGGTCTTTCTGTGCAATGTGAGGGTATAATCAACGAGCATGAGGAAATAAAAAACCTTGGTGTAGAAATTCTAGATATTACATATATCGATTTTGAATTTACTGGACCAAACAAAGAAAAACTTGAAAATACGTTTACATTATCAAGAACTTCCAAAGAAGAAGCGGAGGCAGCTGTTGTAAAAATACAAGCAGAAAATGCCGCATTGTTTGGTAAAGAAAACAAACATAAAGGTTTTTACCAAAATCTCAATAAAAACAAGATGACTGCTGTATATTTCGAAAACAAAAATGCCGAGCTAATGGCAAAAGCAATCGAAAACACAAATGCATCTGTTGTCGTTCTCGGGAACAATACAGGAGGTGTAGGTAACGCAATCGTTGCCGCAGAGTCTGCAAAAAATACCTCGAACAAAAATCCTAAAAATGTTCAAACTAAACCTAAAACTAAAACTAAATAATAAATGAAAAGTTTATTTTTCTTGGCAATGAGGATACTAGGTATTATCATTGCCGCAATCTACTTACCAGCAACATATCCATTAATAGCATTAGTGCTCTATGGAACGCTTTGGCTGATGTTGAAGTTTGGTATAATTCAACAAATATTGGACGGCTACAAAAAATATCTCGATGAAGATGTGTACGACCTCAAGTTAAAGCCGATAGAAGAGGCTCTTCCTCAAATACAACTTGCTGTTATTCCACTCTGTGTGTACGCTTTGTTGTTATTAACCACAAAAAATACTCCATTACTTGCTCCATATTATTGGGCATTTGATGAAAGTAGTCGCTTTTGGATTTTCCATATAGCAATTCTAGGTTGTATTGTTACAGGTTCCCAATTAAGTGATGATCATGCGTGGGTCAAAAACGTCATGTATGGTATCACCATTGTACTTTTTATTATACCAACCTTCTTTGAAGGAAAAGTATGGAAAATACAACAAGGCGATGAGATTGTGTATGAAATTCCTGCATATGCTCATGAACGTGTTAAGTGGTATTGGAAATCAAACAAACCATACCAAGTAAAAATCAATGACGAAAATGTCTGGTTTCAAAACGGAAAAGTTCCAAGTGATTATATTAACCCTCAACAAGTTAAAAAAATCACAATCAGAACTGAACCCGCTGATAAGCCTTACATTGCGACTGTAGAAATATGGTCGCGGATTGATTTGTAAGAATGTTCTTTCAACGCAAAAGCGTTGCATCATAGATGCAACGCTTTTTTTATTTCTTTCTTTTATTGGTTTGAATCAATCTGCACATTGAACTCTTGAGAGAGATCTGGGACATTGACCACACCTGTCTCTGGATTAATCTGTGTCTCATCGATACCCACAGTCCGAAGGAGAATATTCATAATGACATATACTCCAAACATAATAGTCATCCCAATCAATCCGTACATGATGTGAGTCCCTCCTGTCTCACGATCTTTTGGATTACCTCCTCCTTTGATGTATTTGAATACACCGTAGAGGAAATAGAGCATCGCGAGAATAAAGACCAATGTCAAAATAGGATTGATCAAGAACTTATTCAGACGCTTCATGAGATCAAGCACGGTGAAGTCTTCTGCGAACGCAATAAGAGGAAAGAAAAACATAGAAGATATTAACAACCAGGAGCGTTAGGGTTGATGATACAGTTTGTACCACCTTGTTGCACACCAACAGTTGTACCGATGAATCGGATAATACCCCAAATAGATACAACAACGAATAGTGCGATTGCACCACTAATCATACCATTTCGAGCTTCAAGTTTTGTTTTATCTTCTTTGGCAAAGACATATTTTCCGACTTCCCAGATGAAGTAGATAACCGCAAGTGTTGTCGCAAATGGAATAAACCAGTTTGCGATGTCGTTTACGAAGTTAAAAAGTGTTGTAACGTTTGAAGTGTTTGGGTTTGTAACACCAAGACCGCCTGGGTTTACTTGGGCAAGTGCAACAAACGGAAGCATTGAAAGCGCTGACAATGAAAGAAACTTTTTCATATTATTAAAAAATTATTACTATAAATTATAGTGACTGATAATATTAACTAACCTACTTAGTATACCACAAAAACCTAGCTGTCTAGTGGATTATTGTGGAGATTGCTGTTGAGGGGTTCGAGGTAGAAACACCGCCCCTGTTCCACCAAAAAAGGTGTTACGCAAGAACCCAACAAGTCCCCACATAGAGACGATAACAAAGATAGAAACCACTCCGTAAACCATAAAATTACGTCCTTCTTCACGTTTTTTAGAATCAGCAGCATTCTTGATATATTGCACAATCCCCCACACAAAGACACTGATAGCGATCGCAAAGAGCAGCGGAATAATCGATACAGTTATAATACATTTGAAAAATAAAAGTATATCCAATACGGTAACGAAAGTGGTAGGACATGTCCCTGAATTATCTGGGACTGAACTTGATATTGTATTTGATGTTTGACCATTGAATTGGTTTGGATTCGCAGTGCCGTTAGTAGTACCAGCGGAGAAATCATTTTGATTAACAAGGTCTGTACTATTCAAATTTGTTTGGCCTGATATGATAGGATTTGTATTTACAGGAACACCAGTACCACCTGTGCCGAACTGTCCGCCTACTTGAAATACAGAACCTCCAACAGGCGTGACTGTCTGCTGTATTTGTACATATGCATCAAGCCATGAACCTCCTTGGAATGACCCTTCGAGCTGCTGTGCATGCACCAGAGATACGGGCAACAAAAACACGCAAAACACTATTCCGAGAAAAAATGTTGTTGTCTTTGTAAAGGGAATATTCATATAGTGCGTTTATTCTTGAGGTAAACTTGGTACAAATGTAGTAGATACACCAAAGGTATTACCCAAAAAACCGACAAGCCCCCAGATAGAAACCATGACGAAAAGAGATATAATACCGTAAATCATAAAACTTCTTCCTTCTTCACGCTTTTTTGGATCAGTGGTATTCCTCAAGTATTGAATCACACCCCAAATGAACACTCCCACGGCAACAGCAAACAGCAACGGAATCAGTAGTCCAGAGATAACACATTTTGTATATTCTATGATATCAACAATGGTGGTAAAATTATTTGAACAAGTAGTTGTTGCAACTGTTGGCGACTGCGCATAAACAAGTGTAGTTTGTAATAACCCACAAAGAAGGAATATGCTCAAGAAGATTTTTTTAGTATGTGATATTTTCATATATATTATGATCCATTAACGA
Organism: Candidatus Nomurabacteria bacterium; assembly: GCA_020846455.1. GTDB lineage: Bacteria > Patescibacteriota > Minisyncoccia > Phycocordibacterales > UBA9973 > JADLDV01. The sequence continues at coordinate 17,463 of JADLDV010000017.1, read as the reverse complement.
TCTGATTGACTGTCCCCGCAAGTGCTTTTGCAATAATCCATGCAGAGAGCAGTATCGTACCACCGATAAGTGTCCATTTCAGTGTTTCTTTTGCTGTGCCGAGTTCTTTATCGTTACCTTGTGCTTTTACAAACAAAAATCCTGAATAAATAATCATCAATGCTACGAACGGTACACCTATCGTGAGAATGATGTTGAGTAATTTTACAATAAGACCATTGAGTGTAGTGACATTTTTGAGTGGATTATTGATTTTGATTGCAAAAGATGTACCACTAGAACCTTGTGACTGATTTCCGTTATTAGCTCCGCCGTTACTACCGCCTGTATTTGTCCCTCCTGTACCAACAACCCCACCTTCACCTCCCGTACCCACTACACCACCTTCTGTTTCTAACGCAAACACAACATGAGAAGTAGTGATCATGGCACTGCCAAAAAATAGTGTTATTCCTAACATAATTGCGGATATCTTTTTCATATGTGATAAGTATATCATAGTATTTCGGTGTGTGAATTAATAAAATGTAGAAAAGATAGAACTGTCATACCCAAGTCCAACCAAGATCAACTTGATAATCAACCATGAAGCAAGTACAAAAAACAATCCGATAAGAATATTTACAAAAATATCTTTTGCTTGTTTTCTTTTATCTGTATTATCACCACTCGTCATCAACAGATACCCTGCGTACACCACCGCAATAACAAACAACGGGAAGAAGAGGTAGTTGAGAGAAAAGTTGATCACATTCTCTATCAATTGTAGTACGTGCTCAAACGTACACATATCTTCACCAGGACCACCGCAAGGAATCAATTTTGTACCAGTTGCTGTTTCAGCACGAGCAAAAAATGGCATTGCCATACTTATCAGTAAAAATGGGAGGCTTTTAATCTGAGAAAAAAATCTTTGCATATATATTATTTCAATCCATTTCCTGTAGTTGGAATTATTTTAAAAGGTTTCAACAATTGGTCGAGTCTATCTTGCGCTTCGACAATCCCTGTAGAAAGTTGTGTTCGTCCAGAAAGTCTGTTTGCAATAATCTTTGCAAAAATTGCTTTTGTTTCTTCAGGATTTGGGTCTTGCCATCCACGAGCCATGAGCGCTGAATCATAAAAAATAGTTGCGTAAGGATTTGAAGGTTTTTGCAAAAGCAAGTCACGACGAGCAGGAGGAAGTGCGAGTCCATTTGCCAGAGTATTCGTGAATTCTGGTCCAGCAATAATAGTACTCACTACATATGCGGCACGAAGATTTTTTGAAGACTTGAGTGATGCAATGCCGTACAACTTACCATACGTAATCTGTGTTCCAGTAACTGCAATCTGTGGCATACGGGCAACGTCATAATTGAGATTAGGATTTTTATTACGAAGTGTAAAAAGCTCACTTGCAAATCCAAGATAGAGTGCCATGTCACCAGAGAGGAACATAGTTTCTGGTGTCGGAAGTGTCTTATTCCAAGAATAGAGCGGGTCTGTCTGAATCGCAAAACTCATAAAGAAATCGAACGCCGGAAGTGACTGTGTGCCATTCGGCGCGACGTTGAGTGTAGATCTAAATTCGTTCCCTGTTCTCACAACAAGTGGGTTACCGGTTTGCAATAAAAGAGTCGAGAGTAATTCTTTTGCATGAGGGATATTATCGAAATCACCAAATGCAGTAATACTTCGAAGTACTTTACCTTTGTTATCACGAATCGTCAGTTTTGGAACGAGGTCAGCAACCTCTTTCCATGTACGAGGAGGATTTACCTGTCCGGCACTTTCGATACTATCTCTGTTGTAGTACATCACCATCGGATCAACAAAAAGTGGGAGTCCGAGTAGCCCTTCGTCCGTCGCAAAAAGATTTGCTTCTTGAATAAAGGTATCGGTGAACTGTCTTTGTGGATAAGCATCATACGGAATGACGAATAACTTATCTTTATAGCGCATAAGTAGATCCTGAGACAAAAGGATAAGGTCAGGACCAGTACCTGATGCGAGTGCATTGATAAGTTCTGAATCAAGAGTTGCGGCAGACTTTTCGACGTATGAAACTTTTAATCCTGGATTTTGTTTTGCGAGTTGTTCAAACAATCCACTGAAATAGCCTCTTTGGACAGTTCCCCACATGGTCAAATTCCCTGTCACGCCGACAGGATTTGCTGATTTTTTACCGAAAGGCAATATACCAGAAAAAATAAGAACTGCGATGACAAGTGCAGCAGTGAGTACTCCGATAAAAATAGTTTGGAAGCGACTGTTTTTCATAATGACATGTCTATGGTTTCTTCAAAAGTATACCATAGTGATGCGGACCTGCACTAACATCACGCACTAAAGTGAAACCATATTTGTTGAAAAGTTGCTCAGCATGAATTTTTAAAATAAGCATCTGTGGAGAAGGACCCATACCGCCATATGAATCTTTCCAATCGATAATAAGTACTGTGCCTCCTGGTTTCAAAATACGAAATACTTCTTGAATAATCGCGTCTTTATCTTTGACAATAAAAAGCACATTGGCGAGAATAACCACGTCAATAATGTGTGATGCGAGTTTGGTACCGCCGACACGCTCAATATCTCCCCACACTGCTTCAATATTTGAAAGATGTGCACGACGCGCATCTTCTTTTATTCTTGCAAGTAAATCTTTTTGAACTTCAACAGCATACACTTTACCTGTATATCCCACACGTTTTGCTGCAGGGATACTATACGCACCAGTACCTGCACCGAGATCTGCAACACACATTCCTTCACGAATATCTGCGTATGCAATATTTTCTTCTGGGTTACTAAACATGTATATAGTATAGTACAAGAAAGGTGTTAGACGCTAGGATTTAGACAAAAACATATTCGACAAATTAATCTCTAAAAGAAAAACTGGCATTGCCAGTTTTTCTTTTAGAGATATAACTAATAGTTTTTATCTACCGTATTTAGAAACACGTAATAGAAGCGATACTATCTCCCGCACGAAGCTTCATAATAGTTACTCCTTGTGTTTGTCGTCCGAGATTTGGAATACTAGGAAGATCGACACGAATCACCTGACCCTTCTTCGACATCGCAATGAGTTCACCTTCATTGCCGACCACTCGGGCAACGATAAGTTCTCCTGTTTTAGTCGTAAGTTTTGCAGTTTTGATACCTGAGCCACCACGCTTTTGGACTTTGTATTCTTTGAGTGCTGTTTTTTTGCCGAGTCCGTTTGCGCTCATGATAAGCAGTGCGCCATCACCCTGATCTTTTTTAATAACATCAACACCTACAATGATGTCTCCTTTACCAAGTTTCATTGCACGTACACCAGCGGCAGTGCGTCCCATTTCACGAATATCACTTTCTTTGAATCTAATAGACTGACCTTTTTGTGTTGCAAGCATGACATCATCACCCTTTTCAACAATCAATGCTGATACCAGCTCATCTCCTTTATCGAGACGGATGGCAATAATTCCACTTCGTCGAACATCTTTGAAACTCTCAAGTGTCATTTTCTTTGCAACACCACTTGTCGTACTGAGCATAAGCGACGCTGATTTCGCTTTTGCCTCTTTTGGCATTGGTAATATTGAGGTCACCTTTTCATCAGATGTCAAAGAAAGGAAATTCATAATTGACTTCCCTTTTGTTGCACGACGCCCTTCAGGAATATCGTACATTTTTATTTGATACGCCTTACCAAGATTGGTAAAGAACAACAAATCACTGTGCGTGTTTGCACTGACAAGATCAGTGACGAAATCTTCTTCTTTTGTTTCAATATCAATCACGCCGACACCGCCACGCTTCTGACTGCGATATTCACCTGGATCAGTACGCTTCACATATCCACCTTGTGTAAACACAAGAACTGATTCTTTTTCTGGAATAAGATCTTCTACAGAAATAGCTTTGACTCCACCTTTGATAACCTTAGTACGGCGTTCATCACCGTACTTATCTTTAATTTCAGCAAGTTCTTTTGCAATAACGGCAAGCATTTTTTTCTTACTTGCGATGAGTGATTGCATCTCTTCAATGAACGCTTGTTTTTCTTTGAGTTCTGTTTCAACTGCTTTACGCTCAAGTCCAGCGAGTTTCTGGAGACGCATTTCGAGAATTGCAGTTGCTTGAATTTCTGAGAACTTGAACTCTTTCATCAAGTTAAGTTTCGCAAGAGCAGCGTCTTTTGACTCTCGAATAATCGTAATGACTCGATCAATATGATCAAGTGCTTTTTTCAAACCAAGGAGAATGTGTTCACGTTCTTGTGCACGTTTCAAATCAAATTCACTTCGACGACGTACAATTTCTTGTCGGTGCTTAATAAATTCTTCAAGCATTGTCTTGAGTGACAATGTCTGCGGAACACCATCGACAAGTGCGAGCATGTTGTAGTTGAAATTGAGTTCAAGTTGTGTGTGTTTGTAGAGATAGTTGAGAACTTTTTGTGGGTGTACTCCAGTTTTCAAATCAATCACAATACGAATATCGTCAGTAGAAAAATCATTGAGTCCTTTAACTCCTTCGAGTTTTTTATCACGCACAAGATCTGCAATCGACATGATGAGATCTGCCTTGTTCACACGAAATGGCAATGATGTCACCACGATTTGTGAGACACCACTCTTTTGTTCAACAATTTCAACTTCACCTCGAGTAACAACACCTCCTCGTCCAGATGAATACGCTTGGATCAAATCTTGATTTCCATACACGAGACCACCTGTCGGAAAATCAGGACCTTTCACAAATTGCATCAAATCTTCAGTTGTCGCCTCTGGTGTTTCGATCAAATGAAGTGTTGCGTCGAGTACTTCTCTCAGGTTATGAGGAGGGATATTCGTTGCCATACCGACAGCAATACCAAGTGTTCCATTGAGTAACAATGTTGGAACAGCAGTAGGCATCACCGTTGGTTCATTACGACTGTTGTCATAGTTAGGACGGAAATTAATCGTGTCTTTTTCAATATCACGAAGAATCTCACCTGAAAGTTTTGCCATTTTTGCTTCTGTATAACGCATCGCCGCAGCATTGTCACCATCAATCGAACCGAAGTTTCCTTGTCCAATTACAAGCGGATACCGGTATGAAAATTCTTGTGCCATTTTTACCATCGCGTCATACACAGACACATCACCGTGTGGGTGGTATTTACCAAGCACATCACCGACAACCAATGCAGACTTACGGAATTTTGCAGATGAATGAAGTCCGAGCCCATGCATAGAAAAGAGGATGCGACGGTGTACAGGCTTCAACCCATCACGAACATCTGGAAGAGCACGATCCACAATAACTGACATTGAATATGCCAGGTATGAAGTTTTCATTTCATTGGTGATGTTGATCGGAATAACACTTTGTCGTTCAACTTCTGGAATATCTGGTTGTGTTTCTACTTTCTTTGCCATAGTGGATTGTAATGATGTGAATAATTAATATGAATCTTCTTGTATATATGTTTCTGGTCCCGGAGGAAGTTGTTTTACTGATTCAACCGATGACGGTTCTAACTCACTGGCTGATTTCTTGATATTTTTGATTCCACTAACCGATGCTGACATTTCTCCCCACAGTGAACCAATTCTCTTACCCAGTAATGTAAATGGTTTGGTTTGTTCTGAAAATGCACGCGCTTGTTCATCGCTCGTCACCTGCTTCGTAAATGTATTCAGCCAAAAAATCATTGCGAGTGATGCACTTCCAATAGCAAGTACAAGTGCGATGTTGTGACGCACGCGAGGATGGTATGAACGAATTTTTTCGAGATGTTTTCTCATATATAAAATTTATGAAGAAAGAATTACTATTTCACCATTCTTTGATTCGATATCCTTACGCTTGATTGTCAGTTTTTCAATCGGAGAAACAGCGTCTTGTCCTGCTTCTTTTAAGAAATGTTTTAATGCATCTTTTTGCATATCATCACCATACTCCATTGGAATAATAATTTTTGTTTCAAGTGATAATGCAAGTTTGTGTGCTTGTGCAGCATCAAGGAGGTCACCTCCACCAATCGGCACAAAAAGAATATCAGGCGTGCCAATTTTTTCTCGAACCTCTGGAGCAAGTGTTCCAGAACCAAGCGTACCAAGAAAACAAAGGTTGATATTGTCTACAGTGAGTGTATATATAGTGTTGATGTATTTTTTACCCTCAAGCACAACATCAGTCATCATTCCTTTAATAAAAATACCTTTGACCTCATAGTCACCTGGTCCTTCTATAACAAACGGTACAGTCTCGCCAAATGAAGTATTTTCCACGCCATTATATTCTGGATGATGCGTACTCGAGAGAGTAATTTGTGCACCAAAACGAGCTGGTTTTACACCAGACGTAGAATCTTTACTTATAGGATTATAGGCGATTACCGTTTCCCCTTGCTGTATTTTGAAACATGCTTTGCCGAAATATGTCACAATCATGCATATAGTATAGCATACTATTGCGAAAGGATTACAATATATATTCCTTTACTTTCAGGTAAAATTATAGTATTATCTTCTGGTATTCTATTAGTAGTCGGATTTTAGCATAACCCTCTTTCGAGACAGAAACATCGAAAGAAACGCTAGAATCTTTTCCGCCTACGTGCGGACTTTTTATTTTTATGACATCGAGATCCGAGGGAAAAGCTTGTGAATACATGCTTTTCAGAGGATCGAAGATGGCACAGAAATATTTATTTTTATATGGCAAAAGATACAGTTTTTAATGAAATATATGCAAGTGAACAACCTGCATTGCGCGCACTCATAGACACAAGTGCAAATCCTCCAGAAAAGGATATGCTCGTGGAAGGTCCAGTGGTGAGTATCGACAAATCATCAGTATTTATCGACTTGCAACCATTCGGTACTGGTATTATCTACGGACGTGAATTCAACAATGCACGCGATATCATCAAGAAAATCAACATTGGTGACTTAGTAAAAGCAAAAGTTGTAGATACAAACAACGAAGAAGGATATATCGAACTTTCCCTCAAGGAAGCAAAACAAGCACTCATCTGGAGTGAAGCAGAAAAAGCAATCAAAGGAAAAACTCCTATTGAAATTACTGTCAAAGAAGCAAACAAAGGTGGTCTTATCCTTGAATGGCAAGGTATCGCTGGCTTCCTCCCTGCATCACAACTCAAACCTGAACACTACCCGCGTGTTGAAGACTCAGACAAAGACAAGATTTTGAAAGAATTGAAGAAACTCGTTGGTACGAAACTTACCGTAACCATGATCTCTGCCCTACCAAAAGAAGGCAAACTCATTTTCTCTGAAAAGGATGGTACATCAGAAGAACGCAAAGAAATGGTTGGCAAGTACGTAGTCGGTGATGAGCTCGACACAACAGTTGCTGGTATCGTCGACTTCGGTGTCTTCCTCAAAGTAGAAGATGGACTCGAAGGTCTCGTACACATTTCTGAAATCGATTGGGGTCTTGTAGAAGATCCACGTGCCCTCTTCAAGATTGGCGACAAAGTAAAAGCAAAGATTATTGAGATCAAAGAAGGAAAGATTTCTCTTTCTATCAAAGCCCTCAAAGAAAATCCTTGGAAAGAATTTGAAGCAACAATCAAGAAAGGTGACATCATCAAAGGTGTCGTGATTAAGTTCAACAAACACGGCGCATTGGTATCAATCAAAGAAGGCGTTGCAGGACTCGTCCACAATTCTCTCTTTGGTGGTGAAGACAAACTCCGTCAAAACTTGGAACTTGGTAAAACATACAATTTCCAAATCACCCTATTTGAACCAAAAGAACACCGTATGACACTTGCGTTTTTAGAAGACAAGAAAGCATAAGAATTACATTTCACTAAAAAATCCGCCGTATGGCGGATTTTTTAGTACTCTGGAAATATTTATAATTAAAAAAGTATTTTGATACAATGTCTTTATATGGAAAAAATGAATGTTGAACAGAAAAAAAATATATCTGAATCCCAAGAAAAAAACAGTAGTATTTCAAAAATGAAAAATATTTTATTAGCAACTTTAATTTCTGGTAGTTTTTCTGTAAGCGGACAAGAGCTCCAATCACCCAATGAAAAAAATCTGGATTCACTAAACACAGAAATTGAAGGAAAAGTAAACACTATCTCCTTTGATCAAAATCTTATAAATGGTTACCAATTAGATAAAGATGGTTTTGAAAAAATTAATTGGAATAATTCAGGGTCTTTTTTTGAAAAATCTTTGTTACATGTTTTTGTAAAAAATAAAGATAATAGTATTTTTTTTGCAAATAACTTAAAAGAAAGTGACACTATAGCAACTATTTCTGACTATAAAATTAATAAACTAGACTCTGCATTGAATTCATATATTACTTCTCATACTGACTGGGGATTTACAAGTGCAAATAGTGCACCTACGCGATTATCAGAAGAAGACACAATGTCAATCAAAGAAAATCATGGACATCTAGTCTCACTTCAAATCCCCTTAGAAATTTTATCCTCCACTCAAATAGATGATGAACTGAAAGGGAAATTTACAACTACTGGATATCTTGTAGGTAATGAAACTTTTGAAAAACTAAATCAAATTGTTCTCAAAATTCAAAAAGAAAGAAATGGTAAATGGGATGAAAATAAAGTAAGAACCCTTGCAATTGAATATAAAAATATCTTATTTAAATCTTTTCAAACTACAGTTATAAAACAATAGTTTTTTCTGTTTTTAAAATATTCATCACATCCAATTAAAATCCGCCATATGGCGGATTTTTTAGTGAACGTATTAAGCGATTTTTTACTTCTCAGATTTTAGTTTTGATTTAATATTTTGAATTATTTTTTCGCATTTATCTGCACCAAATGCACCAATAAGAGTGACGAATGCTGTAATATTCATTGAGTTCAATAAAAATCCACGAGTATGTTCAGGGATACGCGGTATACCCATACCTTCAGTATGCTCAGCAACTTCAGCTAATGTTAGCCCTGTTGTACCAAGTATCCCGAGTGTTCCAGCGGTAGCTATACCTACTCCTGCAACTCTTCCTGCTTTTGATGCACGCAATTTTGCTTTATCAGTAAAACTTCCTCCTTCTTTTTTTTCACTCACCAAACTAGAAATTTCTTCAACATTATTACCTAAAATATTTTTTTCTATATCAATCTGTTTATCAAGATTATTATCTTGATTATTTTGTGGCATTTTTTCCATAGTATTATTTCTTAAGCTCTTCTTTTAATTCTTCAAGGAGTGCATTGAATTCTTTCATGAAAAGCAATGATTCTTCTTGAGACGCTGTGCCTGCAACAACCTTTTCTGCGAGCACTTTTAACTCTTCTTCATTCATGGATATTTTTAATTATGATTACTAATCCTACCATTTTACCCCCCCATAAAATATGTCAATAATTATCAGTCAAAGTAAAAAAATCACCTAAGTTACCTCAGGTGATTAGTTGTTCAATAGTCACTAAAAAGGAAGTTCTTGACCGGAGCGAAAACGCCAATATCCCCCATCGTGAATAAAAATAGTTTGATACACTGCAACGCAATATTCTACAGGGTTAGGAATGATTATAATATTTTTTGAAACATTAAGTAATTTTTCAAAAATACTATTTACTCCTGTAATGTTTTCATTAATGTATACTTTTACAAAAGCATTAATGACTTTTGTAAGATTTTCAAACTGAACAATATCCTTTTCAATCCCAAAATGAAGATTCATTATTACCAAGACTGGTTCTTTGTAATAATTTTTTGATAACTCAAGTAATCGTGAAGAGTACGTCACCTCACCATCAAAAATTATTGTTTTACCATTTTTTACAAAACAAAGAAGTCTATGCTCTTTTGGTTTAAAATTTTGAATTCTAGAAATATGTTCTGAAGAAAAAGGTATGTGTAAGACATGAAGGACCGTTACGCACATCAATATATGTTTTAATCCAAGTTCTGTTAAAACATATGGAGATATTTTAAAATTCTCACCTTCAAAACTAATTGTGCCATTTTCAAAAATAAACCTCACTCCACTCAATTGACTAAATCCAAAATAAACACAAGACATGTCTTGAACAAAAACACACAAATCATCTGAAAAAATCTTAATGGGAACGTCTTTTGTCAATGTTACTTTTGCATCAAAAATATCTTGTTCTGTCTCGATTCCATCATTACCAACATGCATATTGGTAACATTTAAAACAATCGCAACAGATGGCCTCAACAAGAAAGCTAGATACTCGACATGCCATTTTCTGTAAAGAGAATATTCCATAACAACAAAAGAATGTTCGTATTCAAGATTATTTATAATTGCAGTAAAAAGACTTAACGGAGTGATCCTTTTTGAATAGACACGTAGAACATTACTGTCTACACCGAGCGCATCTTCAATCATCGAAACTGCTGTTGTTTTTCCAATAGAACCAGTAACGCCAATTACCTTTGGTTTTACTTTTTCTAAAACAAAATCAAATAATCGCTTAGCTGTTTTAAACAAATCATCAACTAAAATGAATGATTTGTTTTTAATAATTGATTCATCTAGGTAAAGAGATGAATCAACAACAAAGACAATTTTGCTGACATCATGTTCTTTTTCAAAATATCCTCGCTTATCTATAACTGAATCATACCAGCCGTCTTTTTCAGGATGAGGCAAGTAAAAAAGAAAACATAAAATATTTCTCTTTTTCCAATCACACCTGATTGCTGCAGTAGAGAGTACATCAATCCAATCAAATTGAATGTCAGGTACATTTATAAAATGAGCACCTGACAATACTTTTTTGAGTATTCCTGTTGTAATTTTCATTTTTTACGTTTTTAAGAATGAAGAAATTTTTTTTAGAACAAGTTCATGGTGAGAATTCACCAGGTCGTGAGAAGCACCATCAATTACAAAAATTGAGTCTAAAAAATTACTATTAGACAAATTTTGTTTAATTAAATCAGGTGGAGTTGCAGTATCAATAGATCCATAAATTAGCAAAATATTTTTAGGATCCATTTTTTTAAGTTTTTCAACAAGATCAATAGTGATGATATTTCTGTATGTCTCTCTAAGAAACTTTGTCCCATGTATATGAAAAGGATTTTTTACATACATGGTTAAATATATGTTTCTTAAAAAAGAAATAATCCTAGTCGGTAGAAATTTTGAAAATTTTACCATCAAATTAGGGCTTTTTACAGAATATTTTCTTGTTATTGCAGGTGAAATTAAAACAATTGGAATAGAATGATTATATTTTTCTGCCCAACTAAGAACAGCTGCGCCACCAAAAGAATAACCAATGATTGCGTCTGGTTTCTCTTTTTGGAAATATGTTTCTATCATTTTTTCAAAATCAGACAAAAACCAACTATCAAGAGGTTCTTTCTCGCCACAAAAACCAGGGAATGCAGGAGTAATTAAGTCAAAACCATTTTGTTTAAGGGTTTTGATGAATACCTCTCTGTCATGCCAAGGGTTTGTTCCTTTTGGACAAAATTTTGTGTAATTTTTCCAATTCCAACCATGGAATAAAAGTATTTTTTTAGTTTTTTTAGTTTCCATTTTTTTAGTTTTTAAATATCATATTGTTCTATAATCAATAATAAACATGTTATAGAACCTGTCAACAATACTTACTGAACATTACACTCATTCATTGCTTTTTCTTTTCCTTCTTTTGTTAAAATAGCGAGTATTGTTTTATATTTTTCTATCACTGTCTGTAACGTTTCCATTTCAAGAGGAGAAAATCTACCGAGTACATTTGGTTTGCGCAACACACCACTTTCATCAAGTAATGACACACCAACACGCAAACGAAGGAATTGTTTTGATCCAAGTACTTCAACAATAGATTTGATTCCATTGTGTCCCCCATCTCCTCTATCATAAGACAATCGAAGTGTACCAATAGGAAGATCGATATCATCCTGTACAACAAGTAGTGATTCAGCAGAAAGTCCGTATGATTTCATGAGAGATGGTAATACATTGCCGGAATGATTCATGAATGTATCCGGTTTCACCAATGTCATATCAGGCAGTGTTGCGACATGTCCTGGAAGGTATTTATCATGGCGCCAATCACGTACATCAACAAGCGTATCAAGAAGCATCCATGCAACATTATGTCGAGTCTGTTCGTATTCTTTGCCAGGATTTCCAAGTCCGATAATATGGATCATATGGTGCAGTATACCAAAATGTAAATCATTTGTATAAAATATAAGACACTACATTTAACTGTTGTGTCAAATGAGTATTCGTAGTAAAATATGCACATATGGATACTCAATCAGAGCAAAATACTGCTCGTATTATAGAAAACGACACAAAACCATCTCCATTTAGTCGTCAAGGTATCATTGAAATAATCAAATTCATTCTTCTTGCCGTGTGTGTCGTCATTCCAGTGCGCATGTTTGTGATGCAACCATTCATCGTCAGCGGTTCATCAATGTTCCCCACCTTCAAAGACGGACAGTACTTGATCGTTGATGAACTCTCATATCACTTCCGAGAACCAGCACGTGGAGATGTGATTGTGTTCAAACCACCAATGAATCTCAAAACATATTACATCAAGCGTATCATCGGACTTCCCGGAGAAACAGTCATCATAAACGGCGCAAACATCATTATAAAAAATGAAGCACACCCACAAGGATTCATTCTCACACAGCCATATATAGAAACACCGAGCGATGACAAAATAGAAAAAACACTCGGACCAGATGAATACTATGTACTCGGCGACAATCGAACCGCAAGTTCAGATTCACGATACTGGGGCACACTTCCAAGAAAAGACATCACCGGTAGAGCATTCCTTCGACTGTTTCCGTTTACACAAATATCATATCTCCCTGGTGAATACCATCAAATCGAACAGTAATACTATTTATCAAACCTAATCACTCACTACGATGAAAGAAGAACAGAAAAAAGTACCCACATCCGCTGCAAAAAAAGAACCGTTCACATCTCCAAAAGGTATGCGCGATATAATGGATGAACAATATTATTTCTACCAAGGATTTTTTGAAAAAGCACAAGAAGTTGCACTCTACTATGGATTCAAACCAATAGAACTTCCTATTCTTGAAAAAGAAGATGTGTTCACCTCAGGTGTCGGTGCTGGTACTGATATTGTCGACAAAGAAATGTATACACTTCGCACAAAAGGTGGCGACAAGCTCGCACTTCGCCCAGAAGGTACTGCAGGTGTTATGCGTGCATATCTCGAACATGGCATGCAATCACTTCCTCAACCAGTGATGCTCTATTACTATGGACCATTTTATCGTCACGACAATCCACAAAAGGGTCGCTATCGCGAACTCCGCCAATTCGGACTTGAAGTACTTGGCACAGAAAAAAGTATTGCTGATGCACTGATCATCAAAACAGCTGTCATGATTCTCGAAGAAGCTGGCGCAGAAAATATTATCGTGGATATTAATTCTATTGGTGACAAAGATTGCCGTGGCGGATACGTCAAAGAACTGACTTCATACTATCGCAAACATGCACATGATTTGCCGGCAGTTGACCGTGAACGTCTCAAGACAAACCCAATTCGTATTCTTGATTCTAAAGATCCAAAGACTATTGCAATCAATGAAAATGCGCCAGACGCAGTTAGTGCACTTTGTAACGGATGTAAGCACCATTTCAAAGAAGTACTGGAATACCTAGATGAAATGGGTGTGTCATATCGAATAAACAAAAACCTTGTTCGAGGACTTTCATACTACAGTCGCACAGTTTTTGAGATTATTGAACAAACAGGTGGAGAAGACGGAACACCAATGGCAATTGCTGGCGGTGGTAGATATGACTATCTCGGAAAAATGCTCGGAAGTAAAAAAGATATTCCTGCAATCGGTATGGCAATTGGTGTAGACCGTGTTGTTGAATCTTCTTGGTATGCAAAACTCTCTCCACGAATCATGAAGAAACCAAAGATGTATTTTATTCAACTTGGTTTTGATGCAAAACTCAAAAGTCTCAACATCCTTGAAATTCTCCGTAAGGCAAAAGTACCTATTGTGCAATCATTATCAAAAGACAGTCTTGGTTCACAACTTGCAATCGCAGAACAGCTCGGTACTCCCTACACACTTATCTTCGGACAAAAAGAAGCTCTTGAAAACAGTGTGATTGTTCGTGACATGGCAACGAGATCACAAGAAACTGTTTCTCTCGATAATCTTCTTGAATACATTAAGAAATTAAAGTAATTTTCTATGAGTTTACTCATTCCAAAAGAACACAAAGCACTCCACACTGTGGCACTTCCTGTACCAACAGCAAATATTTCGACAGCAAAAATACAAAAGATTATTGCTGATATGAAAAAAACACTAGAACAAGAGTCTGATGGTGTGGCTATTGCTGCACCTCAAATTGGCATTTCATTTCGTATCTTTGTACTCTCACCAAAAATATTCGAGGGTAAAGAAAAAAACGAACCTCTTGTATATATCAACCCGACGATTACTAAAGCATCAAAAAAAATGGCATGGAAAGAAGGAGAAGGGTGCCTTTCACTGAGATGGCTCTATGGCAAAGTCAGACGTCACACCAACGTTACCGTTTCTGCATATGATGAATTCGGTAACCTCTTTGAACGTGGCGCAGGTGGATTACTTGCGCACATCTTTCAACATGAAATTGATCATCTCGATGGTATGTTATTTATAGAAAAAGCAAAAGACATATACGATGCGCCACCAGAAGAATCTTCACATGAACACAAGTAATATTCCATTTGTTTTTTTTGGCACACCCGCATACGCAGTGGAAACACTCGAAGCACTTCGTGAGCACGGATACACACCAACACTCATCGTTACCGCACCAGATCGCCCACAAGGACGTGGACTTACCGTACAACCCTCACCTGTTGCGCTATGGGCAGAGGCACACAATATCCCTACTTTGAAACCTGAGAAAATAACACCCAAGGTGATTGCAGACATAGCACAAATATCTGTAGCTGTTTTTATTGTTGCGGCATATGGTAAGATTCTTCCACAAAAACTCCTCGACATACCATCACACGGCACACTCAATGTACATCCTTCCCTATTACCAAAATACCGAGGACCAAGCCCACTCGAAGCACCAATCCTCGCAGGAGATACTGAAACAGGTGTCACAATCATTGCACTTGACCACGAAGTAGACCACGGACCAATTCTTTTTCAAGAAAAAATACCTCTAACAGGAAATGAATTCGCGCACGAACTCGGCACTGCTCTATTTAAAAAAGGAGGTGAACTTCTTGCAGGTATTCTCCCAGAGTATATCGCGGGGACAGTCAGTACAACGGAACAAGATCATACTCAAGCGACATTCACCAAAAAGATTACAAAAGAACATGGTCTCGTAGACACTGAAAAAGAACCAGGAGTAGAACTGTGGGCAAAATTCCGTGCATATACTCCGTGGCCAGGATTATATTTCTTCAAAGAACACACTAACAGAACACAGATACGTATAAAAATAAAAACTGCCCACCATGAAGGTGAACAGTTTGTAGTAGATACAATAATTCCAGAAGGAAAAAAAGAAGTGTCTTACAAAGATTATTTCAAACAATAAATATCCATCTGGATAATCCCCTTTACAATAGTATGATTCACAAATCTTTTTCTTAGATGCACGTAATACTTTTTTGCA
Source organism: Candidatus Nomurabacteria bacterium (assembly GCA_020846455.1). Taxonomy (GTDB): domain Bacteria; phylum Patescibacteriota; class Minisyncoccia; order Phycocordibacterales; family UBA9973; genus JADLDV01. The sequence continues at coordinate 1,824 of JADLDV010000017.1, read as the reverse complement.
TCATTTTTTGAAATTCCTTTCAGTGTCATCAATTCAGCAAAACGCATGTGCATAGCCCAATCATCCATGTCACGAGTTGAAGGATACGCACTTGTGAATACATCTTTCAAAAACATTTCTGCATTTTCTTGAGATGGAGGATTGTCTGAAAAGATATGTGGTTTATACAAATACATCTCTTTTGGTTTCTTTAATAAGAGATTATGATTTTCCTCAACATCAGGAGTACTTTCTGAAAGCAGTGCACTATAGACTTGTTGCCATGCATCAAATAAAGTGCAAACTTCTTTCTTTTCATGAAAACTCAACTTTTTATAATTATGCAACAAAATCGCATCCAGTATTTTCTTTTGCTCTTTTAGCATTCTTTTCCATGACTGTTGTTTATTATGAGCAAACAACCAAGGTAATCGATTTTTCAAAATTTCCATATTAAAATAATTTATTTCTGATGAAACAATATAGCAAAAAGCACACCAAGTCAACAAATAGAAAACACTCACAAATGTGAGTGTTTTCTATAGACTATTTCTTCCACGGACGAAGTCCTTTTATCATTTCTTTTACCGCATGTGCTTTTCGAATCCATCGAGTCAATCGCTTTTCTTTTTGAGAACTGATTTCACGAAAGAGCTCGTCATGCGCATCATCAATTGCACCGTACAAATCTTTTCCATGTGATTCTGCTCGTAACAAAACACCGTGACGGGTCAATTGCATTTCTGCCCGGAAAATATCTCCAGAAGTGTGATGATTGGTGGTCTTACCTAATTCTACCGAAACATGAGGATCTTCTTTTTCAGAAAAAAACTTTTCAAACGAACGACAACGCTTTTCTACGTACTCCCGTATAGGAAGCGTCAACTCATAATTGGTTGCTTTTATTGAAATGTGCATATACGTGTTTGGTTATTCTGATAACACCTTCAGTATACCACCTCCCACAAATGAGTTATCCACCTATTTTATGCAATAACGGTAAGTAATTTTCCTGGTTGATGATGTCCGTGCACTATTCTCACCGCAGAACGTGGCACTCGATAAAGATCTGCGATTATTTCACACACTCGCTCATTGGCATTATTTGCTTCAGCTTTTTCTTTGACAGCAATGTACCACTTATCAGACCCTGCCTCAGTTACCTTTTCGTGTTTGTTTCCAGCAATCACATGTACCCGAACATACATACATTAGACAGTGAGAATGATCATCGTATTAGTACTTCCGACAATACCAGAAGGTAGTCCAAGCGACACGACAATCTTATCACCCTTTTTTGCAATTTTTTCAGTTGTAACAAATTTTTGAATTTCCGTGAGTCCTTTTGTAAAATCTTTGAATGGCTTGATGAGGACTGGCACGCAACCGAAAGAAAGTGCGAGTTTATTGAACGTGCGAATATGCGGCGTCAAAACATATACCATTTGACTTGGGCGATGTCGCGCAATCATTCGTCCGGTAAATCCTGACTCAGTAAGTGCAACAATCGCCTTTGCGTCGACAGTCACAACTGCGTGTGCAACGGCGTTGGTAACAGCATCCACCACTTGCTCACTGCCATCAAACATCCCTTCACGACGCTTTCGTTGAGGAAACTCTTGTTCTACTTGCTGTGCAACAGCAGTCATCACAGAGACTGCTTCCACAGGATAAAGTCCGAGCGTTGTTTCTTCTGAAAGCATCACCGCATCACTTCCATCAAGAATAGCATTTGCGATATCAGACACTTCTGCACGCGTTGGTACAGGAGCTTGAATCATCGACTCAAGCATTTGTGTCGCAGTAATAACCGGCTTACCAAGCATGTTGCAGATACGGATCATT
>JADLDV010000016.1 GCA_020846455.1 Candidatus Nomurabacteria bacterium | reverse complement strand
TCTCCCGCAGGAATAACCTCGCCATAGAGCCATTGGTATGTCTTATCCCGCCCCTCGCGTGTTTTGGTGGACTGTACGTCTTCAACGTCGTCACAGATGATGAGATCAGGGCGGTGTTCATTGTGTCGTGATCCTCGAATACTTTGCTCGGTTGAAGCTACGGTAATTCTGGCACCGCTTTTATTGAAGACAAGAGAATATGAACCCCATTCGTCACTCTCTTCTTGAAATGGTCCGAGGTCTTTCTTGAGCAAATCATTTCACTCAAGTTCATTTTTAATATTCATCATGTGTTGTTTTGCTTGGATTCTGGTCTGACAGAAAATCATACAAAACTTCTTTTGCTGTTTTCCGAGAATCGCCCAAATAGGATAGGCGGTTGTCACCATCGTTGATTTACCTGATCCACGAAATGCGACCACATACAGATTCTCTGTGGCTGACTTTTCTAAATGGTGGATGATCTCTTTCTGGAAGTCCGCAGTCTCATACTTTACATAATGGGCATAATAGAAGTGGAAGAAGTACAAGAAGCTATCTTTAGTGATAGAGGTTCGCACTAACTTATCTTTCATCATTTTATTCACTAAACTGGTTTCAATTATTTTAGTCATAATTATTTTTCTTTGTTAATTCTTTTAATGGATTTGCTCTTGGTAATAGAAGCGAGTTTAAGAGCGTTGCGGACGATCTTTGCCTGTGACGGTGTGAGTGCTTCGCTTTCTTCTTTTGTCGTGATTTCGAGTTTATTTTTGTAGTTGTCATTGCGGTGACGGAGCCAGAAACTGATGGCGGGATAATTCTTTTCTTTAATCAAGGTGAGGAGCTGTGTCTCACTCATATCGTTCACCAACGCCACGCCGTCTTTGAGTGCCTGATCCATTTTCTTGCAGAATGAAGCATCGTCTTTCCGCCAACGGTATACACTATTGCGAGAGACACCTGTTTTTTCACAAGCAACTTGTACAATCGGTACTTTTGTCAGTTCTTCAAAAAACTGATCTTGGAGTTTATTTTTCTTCATAGAAGTTTTTGATTATCTCTACTTTGCGACCAGTCAGTTTTTCGTAACGGCGAATTGCCAAATCACAAAATACTGGCTCGATTTCTAAGGAGTACACCTTGCGACCCAATTGTTCCGCACAGATCATGGTGCTAGCAGATCCCGAGAAGGCATCAAAAATAATGTCGCCAGGCTTAGTGCAACGCATAATGAACTTATGATGTAATTCTGGATTCTTGCTTGTTGGGTGCTCCATTTGATTCGATGGAAGTCGCTTCGTTGCCCAGAGGTTTGATATTTCTTCAAGCAATTGGTTTCCTGTGCTTAGATCTTTGTTTTGTATCTCATTGAGATTTTTTACCAAGTCAGACAAGTATGGAGATCCTTTACTTCCATAGACACAAAATTCTGTGCATTTGTTAAATGCAACCGTAGGGGTCGGTGATGAATTGTTCTTCACCCAGACATTAAGTCTTCTATTCTTAATACCCAGTTCCATGTAGAGTGTTTGAAAAACCCACACCCAAGCTTCATCAGCCCAGAACGCCACATGGAGGTCTTCGACAGATACAGAAAGTGCAGACTTCAATACTTGTCGAATAAATTCAACGTACTCTTTTGGGGACTGGTTGTCGTCGAAAGAGCCACCATAGTTTCTGGTGTTACCAACGCCTTTGTCATATGACAACCCAATATTGAAAGGTGGATCACTATAAATAGCCGTCGCCTTATGTTCGCCGAATAGTTTTTGTACTGCGTGTATGTCTGTTGAACTAGCACAGAGTAATTTGTGGTCACCCATGATAATGAGATCACCTTTTTGCACCACAGGTGTCTTTATCTTCTTGATTTCCTTGTCTACATCGAACTTGTCGTCTTTTGTATCTTTGTCTTCATCCCAAAACTTTGCGATTTCCATATCAGAAAATCCTGCAAACTTTATGAGATCGAGATCAAATGACTTCAACTTTTCAAAATCCCACTCGCCATCGTTCACATTGCTTTCAAGTGCAATCTTGGTACGCTCATCATTAGTGAGTGTACGATCTGGAACGAGAACAGGGACTTCCTTGATTCCTAATTGAGTGAGGGCTACTTTTCTTTGATTACCCGACAAAACAGTATTGTCGGTATCAATAACAATCACACTATGGAAACCACTTTGAATAATTTTCTCTTTTAATTTCTCAAGAGCGACCTTTGTTATTTTCCTCGGATTTTCTTTCCAAGGTATGAGATCGTTAACATCTCTCACTTCTGCACGCCATTGTATTTTTTGCATGTAGTTTTTTGTTTGATTAGTAAGGTAGATGACGAATCTACTATCTTAATCAAATCAAAATGATACATAGCCATGTAATCGACATGATATTGAGTCCACATAGAAAAAACCGCTTGTTTTTAAAGTGGTTCGACAGAGTTATCCACTCAAGATGGTGTCAACTTGAGAATTTACTCTCTTTCGATATGAATTTTAGGATTTATACGATAACCAGATCCTTTTTTGCTATCAACCAATTTTATATTTTTGAGCTTTAGAGTATTACGAGCATAATCATTAAAAGTTTGTACAATTTTTGCTACAGCGGGATTTGTCGGGCAGTCCAAAAGTGATCTCAAATCTTCGGTCTGTATGTACCCCTTTTTATTTAAAAGTAAATCAAGCAGTTTCTTTCTTTTGCCATTCTCAGATATATCATACGAATAAACTTTTCCATCAATAATTCTATTGAGTGTTACATCGCTAGTCTCATACACAATAACAACGTCACTATTTTGTGCTTGTGCAGTCTTTTCTTTTTTAGCATTTAACTGTCGTAATTCTCTTAGAATCAAAACATCCGTAGGGACATAATTTGCCATAACGTAATTATTCTTTTCGGGAATTCCGATTCTAGTGAGTTCTGTCATTCGTTCTAGGGTAGGTCGGATACTATCAATAACAGCTTTATGCTGTTCAGAAAACTTTTTTGCAATCCCTTGTATTTGATCAAAGTGTTCTTTGTGTTCTTTCGCGATGAGATCGCCAACTGTTCGTGGCTTATTAGTATCCTGTGACATAAGGGGAGTATACCAAATACTTGCTTTTTTGTATAGTATAATTTATACTATTTATACCATGAACAATAACCTTAGTGACAAAGACAAGAAAGCTTTTGCTCTTATCCGCAACAAGATTATCCATTATGGTGAAAGCCCTACCCTCCGTGAAATTAACGAAGTCACAGGAGGTAAATCTCCACGATCCGCAAGCTTGGTCATTGATCGGCTTGTAGAATCTGGTCTTATAAAAAAGAATGGTAGAAATATTATACTTGCAAACACATATAACGAAAGTTCTGTAAGTACGATAGATATACCCCTCGTTGGTGCCGTTGCGTGCGGAACACCTATTTTCGCAGAAGAAAATATACAAACCTACATTCCTATATCAACACGAATGGCAAAAAAGGGTTCAACATATTTTCTACTTCGAGCATCAGGCGATTCTATGGACGAAGCAGGAATCAACAGCGGTGATTTGCTCCTCATAAGACAACAAGATTCAGCAGAGAACGGAGAAAAAGTTGTTGCACTCATCAACGATGAAGCAACGGTAAAGGTTTTTGAAAAGACTCGTGATGCTGTCATCCTCCGACCAAAATCGAAGAACAAAAATCACAAGCCTATTATATTAACAGATAATTGCATGATCCAAGGGGTAGTTGTTGCGGTGCTTCCAGCGGATATTTATTAACATATGAATTTAAATAATTCTCAACTCACCAACTACAAAGACAGGATAAAGTTCTCAAAAGAAGATAAACAAAAGTATCAAACACAAATTGATCATCTAATTTCTTCAATTGAATCAAAGATTCTTGAGCATATAG
>JADLDV010000015.1 GCA_020846455.1 Candidatus Nomurabacteria bacterium | reverse complement strand
TATCAAACGTAAATCCCTTTTCTGAGAAGACTCGCGCGCGACCACCGATCGTGTCATTTTTTTCAAAGACACTAACTTTGTACCCTTTTTTTGCAAGCAAACAAGCAAGCCCGAGCCCACCAATACCAGCACCTATAATCCCCACTGTTTTTTGTTCCATAATACTTTGAGTATACACCTTATCTTAGTAATTCGACTTGTTTTTACGCGACGAGAAAAAATATCGTATCCGGCTTTTTCTATTTCTGATAAAATTTCACGATACAGCACAAGTGCCAAGGCGACAGGAATTCGTGCTTCTCGAGAAAGAAGAGGTATACCCTTTTTTGCTTCTTCGTACAGGTTTCTTGTATGTGCTATTTCATATTCCATATATGCACGCCATTCTTTAGTTACTTGAGCATCTGCAATCATTGACTCAGTGATACCGAAACGTTGTAGATCATCTTCTGGAATATACACACGATTACGAGTAACGTAATCGTCATGAACATCTCGAAGAAAATTAGTCATTTGCATAGCTTCGCCTAATTTTTTTGCATACAGTAATGCATCCCCCTGAAAACCAAATATATGAGAAAGCATACATCCGACAGTCTCTGCACTACCATATATATATCGATGAAGTGATTCGTACGTATCATATCGAGACTGGTGCACATCTTGAATCATTGCATCGATAAAATCGAGACTATACTCAAATGGTATATTGTATGTTTTATGTAATTCGATCGTTGCTTCAAAAATCCATGACGTACCCACCCCCGTGTCTATACTCTGTTGCCAATTTTTTTTCCACTCGTATATTTTTTCTAGAGGATTTTCACCTTCTTTGGGATTATCTACCAATTCATCTGCCATACGAACAAATGCATAAAGTATATATATTGCTTCTCGTGTATCTCTAGGGAAAAATCTTGTTGCGAGAAAATAACTCACCCCATGGGTGTGCATGATTTTTTTTGCTTGTTGTATATGCGCTTGATTCATTTTGTTCTCTTTTCTAAAAGAGTAAGACATCCCTCCCAGAATAGTTGTTCTTCTTTTGATGTATTTTGTATATGTATACGAATATCATTAAATGCTGATTCAATGCAGGTTGTTATTCTAGTTCGAACACCTGATTTTTCTACCACATCTTGAATTTTTTCTATATCACCTGACTTGAGTGTTTTTCGATATGCACTAAAAAACACGTCTTTGTATACACTATCAGCTTGCGTCATGTATGCACTGACGAGTGTCTGTTGTCCAAGAGCAACATCAACACACAGTGGTTTTCCACTCTCTGTACCATAAATATCAAGTAAATCATCTTGTGCCTGAAAAGCTACACCAAGTAATGTTCCTATTTTTTCGTATCTTGCACACTCAGTTTCTTGTGCACCAACAAGTACTGCTCCGAGTAACAATGGACGGACAAATGTATATTGTGCTGTTTTGAGAATATTCTTTTGCTCAACCATTGCGACAGGAGCAATATCCAGTGCAGAAATATCAACATCAATCATCTGCCCAACAATCACTTCTTCGAGTAACGTTGCGTATACTTCATGCATTTTTTGTTGTATCTCTTTTGTAGTGTGCGCAATTCCTTTATTAAAAAATTCAATACTCCATGCAAATACTAAATCTCCTAGAAGTATTGCTTGAGCAATTCCTCGATTTTTTGCATCATCGTCTCCTTGTGCGGCGTACATATTTTCACTGTACACATGAATAGTTGGTACACTATGACGAACATCTGACTTATCCATAATGTCATCATGGATAAGTGCAAACAAATGGAGTAACTCAATTGCAATCAATATATCTTGGATATCTTCTTTCCCACCAGAAAGTGCATATGCGCTATATATCATGTACGGACGAAAACGTTTACCTTTTTTAGCAAGCAATGAAATATATCTAATCTGATCGTGCAATTGAAGACTTCCCCCTCGTCCGACACTTCGCTCTATCAAATGAGTAACGGATTCAGAAAATACAGGTTCGAAATATTCAGTAAATTCTTGCAATGATTTCATGTATATGTGAGTATACTATATCAATCCAACATCCCAAAAACATATTCTTGATAATAATACTTTTTTGTCAAGTTACTTTCAGAGATGCTATACTTGCCTACATGGAAAAGCAGTTTGTGCATTTGCACACCCATTCTCACTACTCACTCCTTGATGGATTGTCTAAAATCCCTGATCTAGTCAAACATGCAAAAAAACATGGCATGAAAGCTCTTGCTCTGACTGATCATGGTTCAATGTATGGTGCGATTGAGTTCTATCAAGAATGCAAAAAACATGAAATCAAGCCAATCATTGGCGTAGAGGCATATATTGCGGAACGGTCACGTCTCGATAAAGAACCTGGTATTGATAGTAAACGATACCATCTCACACTTCTTGCACGTACAAACACTGGCTACAAAAATCTTATGAAGCTCGTCAGTCGTGCTGGCCTCGAAGGATATTACTACAAACCACGCATGGATGAAGAAATTCTCAAAGAACATGCTGAAGGTCTTATTTGTCTGACAGGATGCCCAGGAAGTAGGTTTATTAACCATATCAAAAATGGCAATATTGAAGCTGCTGAAAATTTACTTTCTTGGTATATCGACACATTCGGTAGAGAGTATGTATTTGTCGAAGTGATGTATCACAAGGAAGTAGATTGGTATATGCCACTTGTACCGAAAATAATTGCCATTGCAGAAAAATTCAACATGCCACTTGTCGGCACATGGGATTCACACTATCTCCACAAAGATGACGCTGATGCGCAAGATACACTTGTGGCTATTAACACTGGTACAGAAGTTGGTTCCGGAAAAATGAGCATGAAAGCTGGAAACTACTCTTTGATTGGGATTGATGAGGCATATGAAATATTCAAAGAGATACCAGGTGCGGCAGAAAATACCGCAAAGGTTGCTGATCTTGTTGACGTTGAAATAGAACTCGGCAATCTGTATTTTCCAGAATATCATGTCGAGGACGGAACACATGTCGACGAAAAACTTCGAGAATTAGCTTTTGCAGGAATTGAACGTCGACGATTAGAGAAAACTCCGGAAGTACTCGAGCGTATTGAATATGAACTCGATATCATCAAGAAAAAAGGATATTCATCATACTTTTTGGTCGTGGCAGATCTCATGAATTACGCACGAGAAAATCACATTCTCACAAATACTCGAGGATCAGCAGCGGGATCATTTATTTCATATCTTTGTAGAATCACCGGTGTTGATCCATTATTTTACAAACTACCCTTTGAGCGCTTCCTCAATCCATACCGACCGTCACCTCCTGATATAGACATGGACATTGCCGATAATAGACGTGATGATCTTATAGGATATGCACGAAAAAAATATGGTGAAGATCGTGTAGCACAAATTGGAACATTTGGTACCATGATGGCACGAGGAGCTGTACGTGACGTCGCCCGAGCACTTGGATTTGCGTATGCTATTGGTGACAGAATTTCAAAAATGATTCCTATGGGCTCTCAGGGATTTCCGATGACCATTGATCATGCAATGGAACTTGTTCCTGAGCTCAAAGAAGCGTATGAAAACGAGCGTGAGACAAAACAGATTATTGATCTTGCAAAAAAAATTGAAGGTTGCGCACGTCACATCTCAGTACACGCTGCAGGTGTAGTTATTTCACCTCGTCCAATTGATGAATTCACCCCAATACAACTTGATCCGAAGGGTGGTAAAATCATTACGCAGTATGATATGTACTCTATCGAAGATGCAGGGTTACCAAAATTCGACTTTCTTGGTATTCGAAATCTTGCCTTCTTGGCAGAAAGTATTCGTCTCGTAAAAGATCACTATGGTATCGATATTGATATCGATACCATCCCTATTGATGACAAGAAAACATTTGAACTTCTGGCAAAAGGAGAAACTGAAGGATTGTTCCAGCTCAACGGTAGCGGTATGACCCAAGCTCTCAAGAAACTGAAACCGACAACCATTCACGACATTAACGTAATGGTGGCTTTGTATCGCCCTGGTCCAATGCAAACCATTGATGAATACATCGCACGTAAACAAGGCAAGAAACCAATTCTCTATTATCATCCAAAAATGAAAAGTTATCTGGGAACTACTTTTGGACTTTTAGTGTACCAAGATGACCTGCTTTTTACCGCGATAGAACTTGCAGGGTATGACTGGGGTGAAGTCGATAAGTTCCGTAAAGCTGTAGGAAAAAAGATTCCTGAAGAAATGGCAAAACAACACGTCAAATTCGTTGATGGTTGCCAAAGTCATTCTGGTATGAGTAAAAAAGATGCTGAATTTATTTGGACACTATTCGAACCATTCCAAGGATATGGATTCAACAAAGCACATGCTGCATCGTATGGAAAAGTTGCGTACCAAACAGGCTACATGAAAGCAAACTTCCCTGTCGCCTACATGACCGCGATGATGACCGCAGAATCCGGAGATGTAGAAACTATTGGTATTTACGTTGAAGAATGTCGCCGAATGGGTATCACTATTCAACCACCAGATATCAATGAAAGTTTTGGTGGATTTACCGTTATTCAAGATGAAGGAAAAACTATTCAAGAAAGTCGAACGATTCGTTTTGGACTCTACACTATTAAAAACCTTGGTGAAGACATTTCTAATGCAATTATTACTGAACGAGAAAAAAATGGGAAATATACTTCAATAAGTAACTTTCTTGAACGTGTTCACAGCAGAAACTTAAATAAAAAATCAATGGAAGCACTGATTAAAAGTGGTGCATTTGATAAGTTTGATGAGCGCGGAAAACTTATGACAAATGTTGAAACAATGCTCTTGTTCAACAAAGAACTTGCAAAACATGTCGACACTGATCAAGGATCATTGTTTGGCGGGCTCAGCAGTGCCCCACAAGCAACACTTCGACTTACCGAATCAGATCCTATTCCAAAAGAAACTCGACTCCTCTGGGAAAAAGAGTTGCTTGGGCTATACATTTCTGGACACCCCCTTGATAGATTCCGAGACAAAATAGAGCAGGCAGGACTTTCTATTGCCAAAACAAAACAACAAGGAAAAGATGGTGATACTGTACGCATTGCAGGTATCATAGAAAGTGTTCGAGTTGTGCTGACAAAAAAGAATGACCAAATGGCATTTTTAAAGATCACAGACTTTACCGGTACAGTAGAGGCAGTCACCTTCCCAAAAACATTCAAGGAACACAAGGATATTCTCGTGCCAGATACCTGTATCATCCTTGAAGGAAAAGTCACCCTTCGAAATGAAGAGAAGAGTATTGCTATTGGAAAATTGAAGAAATTGGAGTAATTTGTCTTTCTATTGACTATATTACTCAATCAGTCTAGAATAAAAGCAGAAAAAAATACTTGTAACTTATGAAAAAAGACTTAATAGAGGCTTTATTTGCAAGAAAACAAATAAAAAAGCAAGAAAAAAAAATCTTAGAAAAAACTGCTACTATTCCAGATTTTGAAGAAAGAATCAATCTTATCAATAAATCATACGCTTATCAACTATCTTTGAAAAATGCTAACAGTAGGTATCAAATGGTTCATTACCAGGATCTTGTAAAAGGGCAACGACCTCAAGGATATCCTGAAAAATTGTGGGTACAAATTGTTAATTGCTATAAAAAAGTACTCAGGATATTGAAATCAGAAGGCAAACAGTTTGAAATGAAACTTAACTAAAAATCATACCCACCTTTTATTTAAAAGGTGGGTATTTTATATATACAACAAAAAACAGAAAAACCCCGATTACTCGGGGTTTTTCTTGTATACACATTTTACACAATATCATTTGTTTCAATTGTATCATCAATACGATCCATGATTTTCATCACTTGTTGTGCATACTGAGGAATAACTGAAGGAGGGTTATAGGCCTGAAGGATTTGTTTTGTTGTTTTATTATCGTAATGATGCGATGTCTTAGGGTTATTACCACCAAGATTACGTGCAACAATTTCGATCTCTTTATCTGTAGATTCAAAGTTTATCTTACATGAACCAAATCCAAAGTGACTATTCTTCACTCGCTTACATGCATGGATTCCACCAGTTGATTCACGAATAGAAATTGCAGGAAGTAAACGCCAATCAATATCATTCTTCAATGCTTCTTCCACCATTTTCTTACCATATCCTTCAAG
>JADLDV010000014.1 GCA_020846455.1 Candidatus Nomurabacteria bacterium | reverse complement strand
TGGGTCTTCATGAATTGCAATACCGACACCATGACCTGCAAGATCACGAACAATACCATATTTATATGCTTTGATGTAGTGTTCAATCGCATGACCAATATCACCTGTTCGTGCACCAGGTTTTATTTCATCGATACCTTTATACAAAGATGCTTGTGCGACTTTTAACAATTCACGTTTTTTGACATCAACAGTTCCTACAGCCACTGTCACCGCTGCATCAGTAAAGAGCCCTTTGTGTTTAAGTCCAAGATCAAGAGAAACAACATCACCTTCTTGAAGTACCCGGTTTGCATCAGGAATACCGTGAACCACTTCATCGTTCACCGACACACACAATGTCGCAGGATATGCATACGATGCTCCTGCTGGTTTGTATCCGAGAAAGGCTGGCTCGTCCCCACCTTCACGAACAAGTGAGAGTGCGAGCGCATCAAGCTCACCGGTTGTTACACCAGGAACGACTTTTGCTGTAAGTATCTCAAGAATAGCAGCATGACGCTTGCCACCCTCACGAAGTATTTCTATTTGTTCTGATGTTTTTATATAGATCATATTATCGAGTTATCCCAGCAATCATATCAGCATGAACTTGTTCAATAGTTTGTTCACCATTTATTTCAAGTACAGTAAATAATGGATTACTCTTGAAATATTCTACTGCTGGCAATACGTCAGTATCAAACCAATCAAGACGTTTTGTAACTTCTTCTGGTTTCAAATCGTCAATCCGTTTTCGTTCATGAAGACGAGCTTCTGCCCACGCACGAGAAACTTTTACATATATGACTGTTGGTTTCTGTCGATTATAAAATTCCATTGCAGTGGCGAGAACTTGTGCTTCGTGTAATGAGCGAGGTGTGCCGTCGAGTACGAGATGTTCTCTTCCTGTAAAGGATTCAATAAAAATATGTGCCCAAAGATGCACTGCAAGAAAGTCTGGTTGTCGTTTGCCACTTTTATAAATATTATACGAAAGTTCACTAGTATGATTTGGGAGTTTTATAAATTCACGGAATTTTTTACCTGTTTCAAGATAAAAAATATCAGGACCTGCAGGGTCTTCTTTTTTCAGATATTCCATAAGGAGCGCTGCTTGTGTTCCCTTACCAGAACCAGATGGACCAATAAATATATATGTTTGAGGATTCATGAGGCCATTTTACCATACCAAACATACAAAAACCACCGCACAATGCGGTGGTTTTTTAATGATATATAGATTAATTCAAAGAAACTCCTCCATTTGCACCTGAAGCAGAGAGTGGATTAGGTCGAGACATAATACCATTCGCATCTGTCGGAGAAAATCCAAACATATTCCATGTCATTTTGTAATAACGAACATATGGCACAACTGCAGCAACAGGAGCTTTGAGACTTGTACTGATTTTGAAGATCAAAGACTTGTGCTTTCAGATCAGCAATCTGTGCAAATGCTTCCTCAAGAGTAAGTGCTTGCGCTTTTGCGGTACTAATAAAACAGAGTGAGAACAATATTGCAGTGGTAATGACTTTTTTCATGGAAAGGATGTTATTTATACTAATGGTTTTATTATATCATATACCAAAAACCACCGATATAATGCGGTGGTTTTTGTGTGTAATGGAATATATATTGTTATATATTTGCGTAATTATTAACTTGAGAAAAACCAGTATAGTAATCCTGCAAGTATGTTGCATTAGCAGATGTGAACGGCGCGCTATTATTGGCACCATTAACGTCTATCCAAGAAAATTTATCTGGACTTCCTAATTTTGTTCTTACTACAACAGTTGGAGGAATTGTCCCACCTAATGGAACTCCACTAAATGTCGCAAATATACTAAACGCTTTACCAGAATTAGATTGAATGACTACAGGTTGAGTAAAATTAATTGTTGTCGCAAAGGTTGTAGGGTTAATTTGAACAAAAGCATTGTGAGTAGTCGGGTATATATTATTATTGTATTCATCTTTTACAACAACTGAATTCGCTGCAGTATTAAGTATTCCAACATTACCTGCTTCAATTTTTATTTCTATAGGAATAGACTTGATCTTGATATCAGCTTGTCCTCCTGGTGACCAAGGGTTTTCAAGACTAAAATATGCAATATTACTACTTCCGTTCAAAACTGTTGGTATTCCTATAGGTGAATTATCTAGATGGAAAGTAGTAGGCTTTGTTTTTACCAACATCATATTCGGAGAAGGTGCAGTACTTGTATTCACCGCAGATGAAACACCTGTTGTCATGTTGGTATATTTAAGATATGTGAGTTTAACCTTAGAAGACACTGTTCCAGAAGGAATACCATTAACACCTACCATAGGATATGAGAGGGTTACAGTAACAGTAAGTCCTGCAGGAGTATTTGGTACATTCAAATTAAGGCCTGCAAAATTAGCTATATTATTTGCAGCAAAAGGAACGGTTACAGAACCTATACTTGCAGAAGTAATTACACCAGGAGTTCCCGTGTTAGATAATTTCAATTCAGTAATTTTTATTGAATGACAAGAACTTGGAATAGTGATTTTGTATACAAGTTGTGTAGTAGAATCAACGGCATACATATCTGGATCTATGTATCGTGAAGTTGTCGAAGATGCAGGTAAGAATGTTGCTGTTGGAGCACATGTATTACCAGTTGGTGTAGTAAGTAACGACTTCGTCGCACTTCCCACTACACCTGTTGCAGAAATCTTGTTAGCTTTCTGAAATTCTATCACTGCACGTTCTGTTTTTGCACCAAAAGTACCAGTTACTTCAGCAGTGAAATACCCTTTGTCTTTGAGTGCTTGTTGTAATACTTTTACATCATCACCTTTTTGATTTGGGATGATGTTTGCTGATGAAGAGAATGTAACAGTTTTTTCTGTTGACACAACAGGTTCTGTTATTACAGGAACAGCAGTTACGGTAGAAGATGCTTTTGTTGTAATAACTGCTGCACTCAATTGATCTTTGAGTTCGGTAATTTGTGTTTTTAGAGAAGCGATATCTGCCATAGCATCTTCAAGAGAGTATGCATGAGCTTTTGAGACACCACTCATGAGTGTCAGTGCGATCACGAGAGTGAGTAATGATTTTTTGAACATTGAATATAAATATTATTGATTGATAAATACGATACAATACTAATTATACCCCGTGTCAATTACAACGCAAGGAGGTTTTCAACATGCCCACATATTTCAAGAAACCTACCTCCGCATACTAAAAAACACTACAATTGTAGTGTTTTTTAGTATGCGTCTCAAATATTTTAGTATTCTCGCATTGAGATCTGTGCGTCGATCTTTTTGATAAGATCGGTGACCACAGATACGACAATCAAGAGTGCGGTACCGCCAATAGCAAGACTGGTGATTCCACTGATTGATTGTACGATGAGTGGCAATACAGCGATAAGACCGAGGAATAGTGATCCGAACAGTGTAATACGCACTGTTACTGATGCAAGGTATTCAGAAGTTGGAATTCCAGGACGAACACCTGGGATAAATGCACCATTCTTCTGGAGATTAGTTGCAACTTGATCTGGATCAAACGTAACTGCAGTATAAAAGTATGTGAAGAATACTACGAGCACAAAGTTGAGTATTCCATACACAAGCTGATTGTCCACAAAAATCTTAGTGATATTTTGTCCAATAGTAATAAATGTTGGATTAGTCGAAGCAGTAAGAACACTTCCGATAATTCGAGGGAACATGAGCAATGAGAGTGCAAAAATGATCGGCATTACTCCCGCTTGGTTCATACGAATAGGAAGATATGTTGGTGTACTTGAACCCACTCCCCGAACTTGTCGTGCATAGGTTACAGGAACAGGACGTTCAGCTTCACTGACAAGGACAACTCCTGCGATAATCAATATACCAACAACGAGGAATCCAATATACACAGGAAGTTGAGACGGATCATACGCAAAGAGTGTTTGACTCACGTTTGTCGGGAATGCTGCAACAATACCAGCAAAGATAATCATAGACGCACCATTGCCGATACCATATTCAGTAATCAATTCACCAATCCACATCACGAGCATTGCACCTGCTGCAACAATAAGCACATTTACAATGTATTCAAATGTAGTGAATGGACCCATGACTCCCTGACTCACGAAAAGTTTAATGAAACCGAATCCTTGCAAAAATGCGAGAGGAATCGTGAGTGTACGAGAAATTTTATTGAATTTCTGACGTCCAATTTCTCCATTTTCCTGATACATTTCTTTCACTTTCGGGAAAATAATCGTAAGCAATTGCATGATGATAGATGCAGTGATGTACGGACTCACACCAAGCATCACAATAGAGAGCGTAGAGAATCCTCCCCCAGAAAAGACATTGAGGATTCCGAAGAATTGACTACTATTGAGATATTGCTCGAGTGCGATTCGATCAACGCCCGGTACCGGAATAACAGACAATAGACGAAATACTACAAGTGCGAATACCACAAAGAATATACGATTTCTGATTGACCGATCTTTAAGTGCCAAGACAATTTTTTTCCAAACGTTTTTCATATAGAGTTATTGTACTGTACCTCCTGCTTTTTCGATAGCAACACGAGCTGTTGCAGAAAGTAAGCAGCGTTCAATAGTAAATTTCTTCGAAACAGTTCCTGTTGCAAGGATTTTTACCACAGGAAGCTTGCCGCCGTGATTTTTTACCACACCTTTTTCTTTGAGTGTTTTTGGAGAAACAATCATTCCTGTATCCATGTATTTCTCGAGTTGTGTCAATGTGACTACTTGAGATGGAACTTTTGTAGGAGTGTTACTGTTCTTGCCGCGACCGCGAAGCTTTGGAATCTTTTTGATGATATCACGGATGTGTGGGCGCTTTTTGTTACCAGCACGTGCAGATTGACCTTTGGTACCACGACCAGCAGTCTTACCACGCTTACCTCCACGTCCGACGAGTTTCTTTTTTGCGTTTTTAGTTGTTCTTGAAAGTTGATGAAGTTGCATATACTAATTCTTATGCTTTTTGTTCTTGTACTTGTTCGACCAATTCAAGTTTCTTTGTAGAAGCGAGTTTGAATTTCTCAAATGCTTTTATAACTGCACGTGAGTTGTTCAACTTGTTTTTTGTTCCTGAATGAAACTTGATAGTAATATTCTTGAAACCACCAAGGTTGATGATGTCACGAGCCACACTACCTGCGACGATTCCCTTTCCACGGTTTGGCATGATTTCTACTACTGAACTACAGTATTTTGCATCAACACCATATTTAAGAGAAAGTTCTTTTGTTGTATCAACACGGAAAAGATTTTTCTTTGCCACACGAAGTGCTTTGTTGATCGCAAGCGCAGTGTCGTTACCCTTTCCAGTACCGAGTCCGATTGAGCCTTTTTTGTCGCCGATTGCAAGCGCAACAGCGAAACTCATACGACGTCCACCAGAAACCACACGAGTCACACGACGAATCGCAACAATCTTTTGTTCGAATTCAGGTCGAGGACGTTCGAATGTACGATTACCGCCACGAGATCCATCACGAGAACCGCCTGGGCGACCACCTCGAGAAGCACCTCCGCCACGATATGGTGTGCGACTTGGAGAAGCTGGACTTTGTTTTTTTTGTACGTTTGTTTCCATAAATATAGATCTAATTAAAATGAAAGACCTGCAGCACGAGCTGCGTCTGCAAGTGCGCGTAGTCGACCAGTGTATCGGAATCCATTACGGTCAAATACTACAGCAGTAATGCCTTTTGTTTGAGCGTTTTTTGCAATGAGTGTTCCTGTAGCTGCAGCACGTTCTGTCTTTGTTCCCTTCTTTTCCAAAAGGTCAGATGCAGATGCGAGTGTGACACCACGAGTGTCATCAATAAGCTGCGCATACATAAATCGATTTGATTTGAATACAGACAAGCGAGGCTTTTCTGTCGTACCAACGATTTTTGTACGGATTTTTTTCTTCAAACGCAATCTTTTTGCTTTTTTGATAAGTGTTTTCATACGTATTATTATGCTGATTTCTTACCTTGCTTGCGTCGAATAATCTCACCGTCATAACGGATACCTTTACCTTTGTACGGTTCTGGTTTTTTGAGTGTTCGAACACTTGCAGTAAATTGACCGACCTGTTCTTTGTCAATTCCACTGATAGTAATAACGTTCTTTTCTGCGGTAACAGTAAGCCCTGCAGGGATTGGAACAATAACTGGATGAGAGAAACCAAGTGCGAGCACAAGGTTGCCACCTGAAACTTCAGATTTGAATCCAACTCCTTCGATGATGAGCTTTTTTGTGAACCCTTCAGTAACACCAGCAATCAAGTTCTCTACATGAGAAGCATGAGTACCCCATAGTGCACGAGTGAATGGATTCATTACTCGAGGAAGAAATGAGATTATGCCGTTATCAATAGTGATAGCGACTTCATCGCGAAACATTCGAGTGAGTGTTCCTTTTGGACCAACCACAGTCATCAAACCATTATCAAGTGTAACGGTTGTATTTTCTGGGATGGTAATTAATTTTTTGCCGATTCGTGACATATATGTGTTATTACCAAATAGTAAACAAAATTTCGCCACCGACCAATTCTTTTCGAGCATCCTTATCTGAAAGGATTCCCTTAGGCGTAGATAAAAGAGCACTACCAAAACCATTCTTTACTGGTTTGATATCCTTCACGCCGACATAAAGACGGCATGATGGTTTTGAAACGCGACTGATACCACTGATGCGTGGAGTCTTGCCATTGTATGCAATACCGAGCTCAAGAACGTCAAAGCCGTTCTTTGCGGTTTTCTTTTGCACAGATGCGAGATATCCATACTTCACGAGTGATTGACCAACAGCGTATTTGATTTTTGAATACGGTACAGAAACAGACGGACGCCCTGCGTTGCCTGCATTCTTCACCATATTGATCATGTTTGCAATAGGATCGTGCATAAAATAATAAAAGGTTATGTTATATCAGTGCTACCAAGATGACTTACGAACACCTGGGATTACTCCCTCATTCGCGAGTTCTCGGAAACAGATACGGCACAAGCCGAAATCACGCATGTAGCCGTTTCCACGACCACACTTAAAACATCGGTTTTTTGCCCGAGTTTGGAATTTTGGTTTCTTTTGCGAACGCGCAATAACTGATTTTTTAGCCATAAATAATATCTATTAATAATGTCCTAGTGAGAATATCGCGTTTTAATGCTTGTATATTTACATAAATACACAAGGAGAAAAGCGGATTGCTCAAAAGAAAACACCACGAAGGTGCTTGATTAGAGTATCAAAATATAGGGATTTTGTCAAATAAAAAGCCCTGAGTCAGGGCTTTTTTAGTATTTCTATTCCTTCCGTAAAAAGAGTGGGGTTTCTGGCATTTTGTTTAAGTCTATCACCTCTTTCATTTTCTCTGCAGTGTTCGGTAGAAATGGTTTCAACATTTCAGCAATTCCCGCAAGTCCTGCTACGAGTTCAGTGATCAGTGCTTGTGCTTGTGGTTTGTCTGTCTTCACCACACTGAATGGTTTTGTTTCTTGGATGTATTTATCAAGAACACGCACTTCTTCAAATATCACTTCCACTGCACGACCGAGTTCGAATTGTTCAATGTGTGTATAGTACGCTTCCGGAATATCTTTTTGCACACTCACGGGTTTGTCTAGATGTGTTTCCGCAAGCTTCATGATGCGATTGGTCAAATTACCGAGACCATTTGCAAGCTTGGCATTGTACGCTTCCTTGAACCGCTCCATGGTGAACGGACTGTCTTCGTACATTGACACTTCCCCAACCACGAAGAAGCGAAGTGCATCGGTGCCATATTCTGCGACGACATCGTAGGGATTCACTGTATTGCCGAGAGACTTGGACATCTTAATTCCTCCATCACCAGTGAAAAATCCATTCACGACGATTTGATGTGAGTTTGGGAGATCAGCTGCCATAAGCATTGCTTGCCACATTGCAGATTGTTGACGGAGATTATCTTTGCCACAATATTGCACTGGAGTACCGTGTTTCCAAAATGCATCGAATTGATCTTGCGCATCTGGCCATCCGAGTGTAGAGATATAATTCACCAATGCATCGAACCACACATACATGACATGATCAACATCATTCGGCACCGCAACACCCCATGGCATCTTACTCTTGAGTCGTGAGATAGAAAAATCTTGCAATCCTTGCGCGACAAATGAGCGAATTTCATTGAGACGAAATTCTGGTAATACGAAATTTGGACGAGCATCGTAGAGTGCGAGGAGCTTATCTCCAAATGCAGAAAACTTGAAGAAATAATTTTCTTCATCAATTATTTCAAGATCACGATTCGGATGAATCGGACATCGTCCTTCATCATTTAGTTCTGAATCAGTTTTTTCAAGTTCACATCCGACACAATATTTTGACTGGTAATTCTTTTTGTAAATATATCCATTATCAAAACAGCGCTTCCAGAATGCTTGTGCGGCTTTTTCGTGATGTGCGTCAGTTGTGCGAATAAAATGCACACCAGGATCAATAGAGAGTAGTTCACTCAATCCACGGAATCGACTAGCGTATTCATCGACATAGTCTTGTATATCCTTCCCTGCTTTTTGTGCATCACTCCAGAGTTTCTGTCCGTGCTCATCTGTGCCTGTATTGAAAAATACTTCGTATCCTTGTGTTTTTTTTGCACGAGCGACAATGTCTGTACGGATCAATTCCATTGCAAATCCAACATGCGGTTCTGCGTTCACATACGGAAGTGTACTAGTAATATAAAAGTGTTTCTTATCGTTGTTGTTCATTTTCTTTTGCAAAAATCTTTTTCTTTTCTATGTCATCAAGGAATTCAAACACGAACACTGCACATGGTACTGCGAGAATCAATCCCCAGAATCCTGCAAGCGTTGATCCGATAAGTACTGACAATATCACAACGAGCGGAGAAATACCAATCACCTTTTTGACTACAAGTGGTGCAATAAGATAATTTTCAAATTGCTGGAGAATAATATAGAATCCAGCCGTAATAGCTCCAAGCGTCAGACCTCCATCGATATATGCAAAAGCGACAGCCGGTATTGTTGCGAGCACAATACCAAAAGGAATAAGTTCAAATATCCCAGCAATAATAGCGAGAATGAATGCATACTGTACACCGATAATAGTAAGTCCGAGGTATGTCAGCACGCCGATAAACAATCCAAGCAATAACTGACCTTGTACCCAAAGTCCAATCTTACGCTCAGTGCGACGCCACAAATCTATAGCATATTCTTCGTGCTTAAGAGGAACAACAATCCGAAGAAAATTTTCAATTCCACGCTCTTGAATAGAAAGATAAAAAGAGATAACAAAGATGAGAATAAGGTTGATTACCCCACCGAATGCATCTGATACAGCACCAAGAAATCCTGTAGAAATTTTTGAGACGAAAAGTTGTACTTTTGAAATCAGTGTTGCGAGAGGAATATCGGTCGAAAGACTGTTGACGATGGATTTTGCACCAGAAATATTATTTGTATTGAATGTTGAAAAAATATCAGATGCTGGGAAATATTTTGCGAGCAATACAACAAGACCAGAGAGCTCATCTACGAGCACAGGAATGAACACATACAATACACCAGCGAGAATTCCAATAGTGACAAGATACACAAGAAACACAGAAAGCGTTCTTGGGAATTTGTATTTATTCAGCTTAGTCACCATTGATTCGACAAATGATGCGAGGACAATAGAAGTAAGCACAATGAGTACAACGTTACTCAAAAAGAACAAAGCTGCTACACCAAGCACAATAAGCACTGTTCGA
Organism: Candidatus Nomurabacteria bacterium; assembly: GCA_020846455.1. GTDB lineage: Bacteria > Patescibacteriota > Minisyncoccia > Phycocordibacterales > UBA9973 > JADLDV01. Next base: position 17,074 of record JADLDV010000014.1, on the reverse strand, counting down.
ACGATAGTACCACTTGAAATACTGACGGTGATTTTTTTAGGTAATTCTTGCATTACGTATAGTATACATCAAAATTGCAAAAGTGACATAAGTGCTTTTTCATCTGCTTTTGGTGCAATAAGTGCGAGATTCATATTCTTGGTAATAAATATCTTTTTGGCAACACGCATTATATCCGGAACTGTAACATGTTCTATTTTCCGAGCAATGTCATCGATACCTTGTAATGGTTGGTTGAAAATCACCTGCTCTCCAAAATGTGACGCGATAGCATCGGACCCTTCAAAACCAAGTTTCATATTACCAATAAGGAAATCTTTGACCTTGCGAAGTTCTTTTGCGTCGACTCTTTCTGTTTTTAATAAAACACACGCATCAATAAATGCCTTTAGAACTTCTTCAATACGGCCCTTTTCTACACCTGCAGAAATCCGAAACACCCCATGATCAGTCGATGCTTCGTTTGCACTGTATACATAATATGCGACGCCCATTTCTTCACGAAGTTTTTGAAACAATCGAGAACTCATTCCCCCACCGAGTATTGCTGAAAGTACTGCAATGACAATATTGTCTGGATGACCAATCTTGTATGTCCGTACACCAAACACTATATGAGCTTGGTCTGCATCTTTTTGAATAACTGCTACTTGTGGTGCTTTTTGTACATCAGTTACTTTTTTCTTTTTTGGTTTTTTTGCATGAGGAATAGTACCAAATACTTTTGCAATTTGTTTTTGTGCATCTGCGGGGATATCACCAGCAACTACAATAACGGTACCCTCTCCAACATAATGCGCTTTGTGATATGCAATCAAATCATTTCGAGAAATTGCACGGACAGTGTCCTTCGTTCCAATAATAGAACGACCTGCTGGTTGGTCACCATACATAAGTGAGAGAAAATGTTCTTGCACTCGACGAATCGGCATATCTTCGTACATATTCATCTCTTCTATTACGACACCTTTTTCTTTTCCAATTTCACTTTCAGGAAAAGTTGAGTTGAGGTAAATATCAGAAACAACATCGAGTATCTGTGAAAAATGTTTTGCTTGAGATTTTGCATAATACCCAGTTACTTCCTGACTCGTAAAAGCATTTGATTGAGAACCGAGTGTATCAAGTTCATAACTGATAGCGTACGCACTTGGTCGCTTCACTGTCCCCTTGAAACACATGTGTTCAAGAAAATGAGAAATACCTGATGATTCCTTTGTTTCATATTCTGATCCTGTAGAAACAAGCGTCATAATGGTGACGGTTGGATTATCACGAAGTGGAATAGTTAAAATTCGCAATCCGTTCGGCAATGTTTTGAGTTTTGGTTTCATGTCTGTACTATAGCGTATTTTTGACTTTTTGCACAAAAAGGGACATGATGGAAACAGAAACCAAAACTTAAGAAATCATGGAAAAATATCGCGTGCTTCTGAGTATCGTCATCTTTGCAATAATTGTATTTATTTTTTTCGAATATCTAAAAAATATACTTATCGCAATAAGTATATTACTATTTATAATTCTTACCCTGACAGGAATCGCAGGGATTGTATTTTTAAGAATTTTCGAACCAAAAGATGATTTTGATGAAGGATTTAAGCACCCATAACCCGTTACTTATTATCATCCCTGTTGGAATTATTTGGTTTATAGTAAATATTATACATACCAATAAATTTCCTCCACCACATGACCATCTCGATGATCAGTAAATCCCGCTCAACAACGTATTGAGCGGGATTTTTTTATGCGAGTTTTTCTGAAATATATGATTCGAGTTCTGTAATAGGAAGTCGTGTTTGCGCTCCTGTGTCACGATCACGAATGGTCACAGTATCGAGAAGTTCTTGGTTCTCACCAAGAGTATCGAAGTCTACTACCACACACCATGGTGTACCAATCTCATCTTGTCGACGATATCGTTTGCCAATGTTTCCATTGTCATCGAACATCACTTGTCCAAATCTTTTCTTCAACATCTTGAAAACCTCTTGTGATTTTTCTACGAGTTCAGGTTTGTTTTTCAGGAGTGGTGACACTGCACAAATAACTGGAGCAACAGAAGGTTTGAAAGAAAGGAAACTTCGTACTTCTCCCTCTGTGTGTTCTTCTCGATACACACTGCAAAGCACTGCGAGGATTGTTCTGTCGAGACCAAATGTTGGTTCGATAACATGTGGAACAATCTTTTCTTGAGTCTCTTCATCTTGGTATGTTAGGTTGTGATTGGTTAAATCAAAATTTGTCCGATACGCAATACCGTATAACTCTTTTTTTCCAAACGGAAAATCAAACTCGAAATCAACAGTTCTCTTTGAGTAGTGAGCGAGGTCTTCTTCTCCAACTTCAAGCTCATGAGTCTTTGCCGTATCAATACCGATCATCTCTATCCAATCTTTCATTTCATTTTTCCAGTATTCAAATTGTGTTTTCCAATCAGATTCACGGATGAAATATTCTATTTCCATTTGCTCAAATTCACGTACGCGGAAAATAAAATCACGAGGTGTAATCTCATTACGAAATGCCTTCCCTATTTGTGCGGTACCAAAAGGTAGTTTTGGATGAAACGAATCAACAACATTTTTAAAATTCACAAACATACCTTGAGCTGTTTCAGGGCGAAGATATACAGTAGCAGAAGAATCTTCAACAGCACCGACTTGAGTTTGGAACATCATGTTGAAATTACGAGCCTCACCAGTAGGTTCACCGCAAGCATCGCATACACCCGCGTTTTCTAACTGATCGGCGCGAAATCTTTTTTTACATTTTGTACACTCAACAAGAGGATCAGTAAATGTATCTACGTGACCACTTGCCTTCCACACACCCGGATGCATAAGAATAGCAGCATCGATACCATACATATCTTGTCGATCATCAACAAACTTTTTCCACCAAAGATGCTTGATGTTATTTTTTAGAGAAACACCAAGTGGACCGTAGTCCCATGTCCCCGCAAGTCCACCATAGACCTCAGAGCCTTGATAAATAAACCCGCGACGCTTTGCGAGGGAGATTATTTTTTCCATTAATTCTTTAGGTTGTTGTTCCATATATACTAGAGACTACCGTGTCTGAGACTTTTTATCAAGTCGTGATTATTGTATAACGACACCAGCTGTCGCCGTTGCACCTTCTTCTGAATTCAACTGGGTTGATGATGCGCGACCCTGACTTCGCAAGAGTGCTCCCGTAAATGTATCTGTTCCAGTCAATACAACCTCACTTGTAATTGCAGGGACACTGCCCACTTGCAATAATGACGGTTTCAATTCTACTTGGAAATACGCTTCTCGACGAGCAGGTACTGTACCTGAAGCACGGCCAACAGAATCAATTTTCCAGATAACTTCTCTCGTAACTGTATCATAGGTAATATTTTCACTTACTGGACTCGTACTGTTTTTCCATGTGACATAGATCGGTAATGTCGCTCGCACTTCTGCACCACTAACTGGATTCACTGAATTAGTCACGACCCAGTTCACTGTGTATGTCGTCTTCTTGTCAGCAGCAGGAGGAACAACGCCAGAATTTCTCAATGGACCTTTGTTGTAATATGTTCCAGTCCCAACCTGAAGATCGGAAATAAATTTGATTACTCCTTTTTCAAAACTATCTATTGACGCATCTGCACCACCGCCACCAGACTGACGACCACGAATACTTACTGACAACTCAATACTTGGGTTTTGGACAACGCCTTGTGGAGTAATCAACGAAAGAGATTGTAACGAGAAACTCAAACGACCTTTGTCACCTGGCTCAACGAGATCAAATCCAGATGTAGTGTTTTTATTCCAAACAATCTGATTGTTTGATGAATCATAAAATCCACCAAGTGCTGTTACTGCATTTCTATTGAATACATTTCCAGAAAGCGCGACAACTACTTCGACATCACTAATAGACACAGGAAGGTTATTTGTCCACTCAATCTGAACTGGAATTGTTTGACGACTCTTTGCATTGAACGTTGGAGCGTTTTTACCATCAATAAAAATCTTTGCATCAAGAAATGGTTGCTCAAGAGTGATCGTATGCGCGAGAGAATTATAGATAACACCTACTCTTGATTCATCACTCGGATCAGCAGAACCAGCAAACACACGAAATGATTGCTGTTCATTTTCTTGCCCTTTCACCGTACCGACGATAGTAATGGTCTTTTCTGTACCATACGCAAGATCACCAAGATCCCACAGTGTCGTGCCGTATCGCGGATTTGGTGTAGCAGACTTGAATTCAAATCCCGGAGGATACTCTACGAGCAATCGCATGTTTTGTGCAATCTGATCTGTTGCAAGTGATGCTTTTATGTTCAGTGTAATATCTTGATTTGGTGTAATAGATTTTGGTGCATCAATCACAATATCAAGTGGGGCGCTGTTGATATTAACCGTGTAATATTTATCTTTAATGAAAATTGCATTTGATCCAGGGACTCGATATTGCAAACGAATTTTGACTTCACGTGTTGTACCTTGTTCTCCATAGAGGACAAGTTTGGTTGTTTCAATATAGGTCTTCCCTGCTTCAATGGTACCGATTGCTTTACGAGTACGATTCATGTCAGACGCCAGTGCACCAGCAGAACCTCGAGGATATTCAATGAGGAGATCAGCAAGGTCAAGTGGAACAGCATTATCATTTTTAATCTGAATTTCTATTGGCAACTCTTCTCCGCCATTAGTAAATGAATTTCCAAGCACAGTAATATCTACATTCTCAGTAGAAATAGTTCTTGTGCCTCGATAAAACATAAATCCTGCAAATACGAGTGCGCAGAAAAATATGATGAGAGAAGCGAGAAAGAATTTTTTGAGTATTGGTTGTCGCACGGTGAGTTTTTGTTCTATATCTTGTACATTTTTCTTGAATCCCCATGCCCGAGGAATGATATATTCCACAGGACGAAGCATTCGACGAGGACGTTTCTTTATCGCATCAGGATTAGTGCTGTACAATCTGCGATTAAGATCATTGAGTTTATTTAATTCATCATTGTTGTCCATATATGACTACAGTATATCACAGGTATTTTAATACAATTGCGAAGCACGTAATGCTCTGTTGATATGTGATACGAGTATTGGTCGATGTTTTTCTACTTGCTCATAAAACAAGACCTCTCCTATTTTTGGAATATCATCTGACACGGCTTTTTCATCACCTCCATATCCCAGAAGTGTCACTATTTTGAACACAGTACCTATTTCAAGTAATGCATATTTTTCACTTGAACTCGTATCAATCTTTCCAACCTCATCATATGCAGACATAACGTGATCAAACAAATCAGTGTGCGATTCTTCCCCACTACATAACCGAGAGAGAACCTGTGCAATACGACTACAGACATAGAGTTCTTTTTTATTATCTAGATTTTTAGGAAATTGCTGTATTGATGTAGCACTGGTAATCCGCCAAAATTCCTTGCCTTGCACAAGATCAACTCGCACATAGGACAAATCTTGTAACGCATATTTCAATTTTGATTTTGCGAGCCTTACTCCTTGGGCCGAAGCACGAATCATACCGAAATCACGAGTAAATAACTCGTATACTTTGTTGGCTTCACCAAATACTACTGAGCCTACAATAAGCGCATCGGTGTGGAATTTGTGGTGCATACAGAAAAAGTATACAAAATATACATAATAACATAGGTATTGACAAAAAGTATTAAATATGATAATATATATCTGAACCAAAAACTTAATAACAATGAAAGAAAAAGGAATAGTTGGTCCGAAATGTATCGAGACCCAGAATGGCAATTTTTTAGTTTGTTTTCCATTCACGCAAGACGATAAACAAACAACTTTTTATTTTTTTATGGATAAAACAGGTAAACCTTTGAATGGTGCTGTTGTGAACATTTGGTCACAAGCCAAACAATCATGGCGCAAACCTATTCTACCTTTGCCTGAAGATGTGACAGAGAAAGCAAAAATTATTGCCAGCAAACTACATTCATTAAAAGAAAAAGGATTGCTTAGCAGTGCAACTGAATTGGTTTTTGGAAAAGAAACCGAAACAACAGGAAATATTAAACAACCACACAAAAACAAACAACTTGCTGCTGGTTTAAAAAAAGTATTTTCCAAATCCAATTAATGTACGAGTAATTACCCAAAAAGCGAGACTTATGTCTCGCTTTTTTTAATTGCTATTTAATTTCTATTCGATATTGTATTCCTTCTATATCTATCACTTCCCCGTGTTCAAGTGTAGTATATGTGACACTATCTGCTTGTACGATTTTTCTGAATTCTTCTTCGTGAATTCCAAGCAAATTTTGAACTTCTATCGACACCGTTATAGCTATTCTATCTTGTGGCGTGAGATCCATCTTCTTGCGAAGATCTTGTACTGCACGGACAAATTCTCGATACAATCCTTCTTGTTTCAATTCTTCAGTTATATTTGTATCGAGCATCAATTCTGCTTCCTGTGTCGGATCCATTCGTACCGCTTTTACATTCAACTCATCTTTTATGAGTTCAGTATATGCATCTGAAAGAATGTATTTTTTCAACACAATACTTGCAAGTGGTTGACGCACCTTGAGTCCTGCTTTTTGTCGTGCTTCGAGTCCAAGCGTAACGATACGACGTGTTTCTGCCATAGCGCGAATCACTTCTTCGTCGACTCCCCGCTCGCTCGGCCACGCACAAAGATGTACACTTTCTACAGCTGAAAGATCATGTTCTCGCACAAGTTTCTGATATAAATCTTCTGCAAGAAACGGCATGAATGGTGCAATAATTTTAATAAATTCTTCAAATACAAATCCGAGCACTGATTGTGCATGCATCATGTCTTCTTGATCATCACCCTTCAATCGTTCTCGTGATCGACGGAGGTACCATGTAGAAAGATCGTCAATAAATGATTCAATTGGCCGGGTAGCTCGATCGAGCTCATATGCTTTCATTCCCACATTCACATCACGGATTGTTTCGTTAAGCCGAGCAACAATCCATTGATCAAGAACATGGGGAGAAAACGCAGAATGAGCAACTTTCACAGATCCACGGTACATTTCGTAAAACGTAAAGACGTTATCCAGTCTCATAATATTTTTACGAAGAACTTCCCCGAGGTCTTTATCGGAAAAATTCATATCTTCTCCATGAGATGCAGGTGAAGATACAAGATAAAACCTGATAGCATCTGCGCCAAATTTATCAATCGCAAGTTGTGGATCAGTATAATTTTTGAGACTCTTTGACATTTTTTGCCCATCAGTAGCAAGGACAATACCATTGACCACCACCTGCTTGTATGGACTTTTATCGAAGAGTCCTACACCAAGAACAAGGAGGCTATAGAACCATCCTCGAGTCTGATCAATTCCTTCTGCAATAAAATCTGCTGGGAAATTATTGTAAAAAAGTTGTTGCTGTGCGAATGGATAGTGGAATTGCGCAAATGGCATTGAACCAGATTCAAACCAACAATCAAACACATCAGAAATACGATTCATGTCAGCACCACACTCACAAGTAAGCACTACCCGATCAATATATGGTCGATGTAAATCAAGTACATAATTAGTGTCGTGTGAAAGTGGACGGAAATCAAGTTCACGAATTTCTGCATTCACAAATGGTGTGAATGTTTTATTCACCATATTCACAGACTGTACAGGATTGTACCCTGCAGCAACAGCGGTCATCATCCAGAGCGGTGTCCCGTGACTCACGATAAGAATTGTTTTATTCTGATACTTTTCTTCTAGTTCATAGAGAACTTCGGCCATACGTTTCTTCACATCGGCGTATGATTCACCTTCTGGTATTTGCATATCAAATGTTTCTGCAACTTTTGGATACTCATTATGAAAGAGTTCCCAAGTTTTACCATGATATGTACCAACATTAAATTCACGAAGTCGTTCATCTGCGATTATGTGTTCATCTGCAATATTAAGAGATTGTTTCAATGTTGCAACTGTTTCTTTGGTGCGGACAAAATCAGAATGAATAATCATGTCGATTTTCTTATGCGCAAGCGATTGGCCAGCGAGTTCAACTTGTTGCACACCTCGTGCAGTAAGACGATCGGGTGCGTCAACATGACAACTAATACCAAGATTAATGTTTTGATCTGATTCACCATGACGCATAAGAACATATGTATTACCAGAATGTTTTGTTTTAGATCTTACATCTTCAACACTCTTACCTATGTGTGTTTTTTCACAGGCAGTACATTTCCACACAGGAAGTGGTGCGCCCCAATATCGTGTACGTGAAATAGCCCAGTCGCGCATATTCTCAAGCCATTTACCGAATCGTCCATCGCGAACATGTCCAGGTACCCAAGAGACAGATTGATTTGCTTCAATGATCTTGTCTTGTATTTTTGTTGCACCGACAAACCATGATGATGATGCGTAGTTTAAGAGCGGTGTATTACAACGCCAACAATGTGGGTATGAGTGAATAATTTTTTCTTTATCAAACAAACTCCCCTTTCCGGCAAGATATTTAATGATTTCAATATCAGTCTTCTGATGATCATCTTTTGGCTTCACAGAAAGTCCTACAAAATCAGTAACTTCTGATTTGAATGTACCGTCTGTTTTAACATGTTGTACAAATGGTAAATTATTAACCTTACCAAGATTCATATCATCTTCACCAAAGGCAGGTGCAATATGCACAACACCAGTACCAGTATCAAGTGTTACAAATGACGCAGGGTATATTTTCCATCCATGCTCGTGATTGGCAAGTGTCACATCTGCGCTGTAATACGTAAACGGTGGAACATATCCACGTCCAACAAGTGCCACCCCTTCTTCAAGAATTGAGTATGCTTGTTTGACCACACTCAAGCGATCTTTTGCGAGAATGTATTTCTTGTCTGCAATCGCAATTTTCACATACGTGAGTTCTGGATTGATCGCGAGCGCGACATTGCCCGGAAGTGTCCACGGTGTCGTTGTCCATGCGATTACTGATGTATCTGGTTCATCGACAAGTGGGAATGCTACATATACAGAAATATCAGTAATATCCTTGTATCCTTGATTCACTTCAAAGTTCGAAAGTGTTGTCTCACAACGTGGACAAAGTTGCATCGCTTTGTATCCTTCATAGATGAGTCCTTTTTCGTGAAGTGTGTGAAATGCCCACCAGATTGATTCAGTGTATGTGGCATCCATCGTCTTGTAATCATCTTGCATATCAACCCAGCGACCCATGCGTGGAACCATTCTCTCCCATTCATGCGCAAACCGAAGCACACTGTTTTTTGCAGCAGTGTTAAATGCTTCAATGCCATATTTCTCAATATCTTTTTTTGTATTTAGTCCAAGTTCTTTTTCAATGATATTTTCAATCGGTAATCCATGACAATCCCATCCCCACTTACGGTATACACGTTTGCCACGCATTGTTTCGTATCGAGGAAACACATCTTTAATAGTACCGGCAAGCAAGTGCCCATAGTGTGGTGTTCCTGTACCAAATGGTGGTCCATCATAAAACACATAACTGCCTTCGATAGCAGGTTTCTCTATTGTTTTCTTAAAAATATCGTGCTCTTTCCAAAAAGCGAGGATTTTCTCTTCACGAAGCGCAACGGCTGATTTTTCTGATATGTTATTTGTTTGATTGTTTTCCATATATTAAAAATACCCTTAAAACCTTGATAGGTTCTAAGGGCGAATAATTACGCGGTACCACCTTAGTTCATCTGTTCGTATTACTACGAAACAAGATCTCATTTTATGGGTTCTACTTACTCCAAAAGAGTTTTCTTCCCAAGCATGTCCGAAAGACAGATGAGTGATATCCCGAAGGCTCATCTACTGCTTATATAGACACTATATCCCAAAACAAAAAAGACCGCAACAAATGTCGCGGTCGTACAATCAAAAAGAAATCGTGTGACGATTGAGATTGTAAAATTGTTCCCAGAAATGTTCAAGAACGATTGGTTTTTCTTTCTCGATATCTATGATTGAAAAATTGAGTTTTTTACTTTTCTCATTCTCCCATGAAGCACCTTCTGATTGTTCCCAATGAGGAAGCATGTAGGATTTGTTGAGCACTCCTGATTCAAAAATCTCTTCATAAAAAACAGGGATGATTTTGTTTTCACTTTTGTACAAACTAACCCATTCATGATATTCATTGAACACTTCCTCAAAAGGCATCTGGTTGAGAATAAGACTATTCTTTCCTGGATTATTTTCCAAAAGATAAATTCCTTTTTTGAAGGTAATCAATTTTTCTTTCTTTGTCCCAGGCCCAGTTGAAATCGGACCACATACAATAGATAATTTTCTATGCAACCCAGGATGAATCGTATCTGCATAAGAAAGTGCAAGTACAACAAGACTTTCAAAAAATGCTTTTTCATTACGAGTAACCTCAAATGTATCCTGAATCGCAAGAAGTTTTTCTTCATGTTCTCTTTTCCAAAATGGTGCAAATGGAATTACAATTGAAATAACACTTCCATCAACATGATCTGGCAGAAGAAATGAATCATCAAATCTTTTTTTATAGCAACATTTCCATTCAAGCGAATCGATCTGCTGATACAAAAATATTGTTTCTACCATCCGGGAAAAAAACAAAAATTCATCAAGAAAATTTGTGGTTAGTCGACTTTTAAAAATGAGATGTAGATCTTTTTTTTGTTTGTATACCATCTGTACACCACGTTCAAAATTCGCAACTACATTTTCTATAAGATCACCAATGAGTCCATTTTTGACTTTTAATTGTGTCATGATATTGATTTTTTAATTTCTAAAAGAACAATACCAGAGATATCGAGAAAATACAAAATACCACTTTTTAACAAGATGGTATTTTGTATTTACATTCTTTCTGGGGCTTTGATACCAAGAAGCGTAAGTCCATTTTTCAAGACAATAGCAGTCGTTTGGGCGAGAGCAAGGCGGTGTGATGAAGTTTGTATATCAGACGCATCAATGATTTGATTTCCTGCATAAAATGCATTGAAGGTACGCGCGAGTTCGAGAAGATACGTCACAATATGTTGTGGTGCATATTCGGCAATAGCCCGTTCTACTATTTCTGGGAAATGAAGGAGTGTCCGTTCAACATCAGAAAGTGTTTGATGAAATTGATATACAGGATCTATATTAAGCAGTTGTGCTTTTGCAATAATACTCTGGATACGCGCGTGAGTATATTGCAAGTATGGACCTGAGTCCCCTTCAAATGAAAGTGATGTTTCTGGATCAAAGTTTATATGTTGACCAGGCTTCGCACGGAGAATCGCAAACTTGATTGCACCGATAGACACACTATCTAATATTTCTTCAACATCACCATGAGTAGAACGCGCGCGCGCTTCCTCAGCAACAGTATCGAGAATATCTGTGACAAGTGGAACACCACCAAGACGAGAAGACATTTTTTGTCCTTTGAACGTCATGCGACCATGCGGAACATGGACACTCTTTTGCACCCAGGTTTGATTTATTTTTTCTGCTGCATCAAGAACGATTTGGAAGTGTGGTACTTGTTGACTATCTGTCACAAAAAGTGAAAGGTCTGGTGACACTCGTTCAAATTTCAAATCAAGCAAACCAAGATCTTTTGCTTCATATGTTGGATTGCCCTGACTATTGATGAAAACCGCTGTGTTCAAATGCTTTTTACTTTCTTCCGGAATATATACGATTGCACCATCACTTTCAGTGAAAATAGCTGGTGTATTTTTTGTCACAAGTTCTTTACCACAAACACCTGCTTCACTTTCGTATATGTATGAATCGAAATGTGAGCCAAGACGAGCAACAACATACTCAAAATACTCAATATTAAATTTTTTACATGTAGTAAAAAATTCTAATTCTAGTGATGGTTTTCCTGCATAAAGATTGTCCGCGATTTCTTTTACCCGAGCATGAATAGACTCATCTTCATCATATCGTTTTACACCCTCAACATACGCATTGCCCAAGATTTCAATTGAAGGATTTTTTAAATTTCCATCAGGATATTTTTCAAGGAGTATAAAGATCGCTTTCGCAACACCAAGAGAAATATCTGACGGGAAAGACATTGTTTCAACATCTGCACCAGAAAAACGCATGAGTTGCGCGAGTGATTCCCCAATTGCATTATTCATCATATGACCAATGTGGAATGGCTTGAAAAGATTTGGAGATGAATGCTCAACGAGAATTTTCTTCCCTGTGTGAATAGTAGATTTTCCAAACATTTCTTTTTCTTCACCAATACGATCGATGAGTTCTTTAAAATACTCAGATGACAATGTGAAGTTAGTGAACCCAGGACCAGCAACTTGTACTTGTGTAATATATGCAGGAAGATTTTTATTCATCTCTTCTACAATTTGCTCGGCAAGCGCTTTTGGATTCACTCCGCGTATCTTTGCGTGAACCATCGCAATGTTCGTCGAATAGTCACCATGTGACATATCACTCGGTTGTTCGAGAAGTATCACACTTGTTTCTATACCAAGCGCTCGACACGTATCTGCAATATATGTTTGTATTTTTTTTTGTATCATATTATTTTCCGGTACTTCCCCACCCATTCTCACCACGAGTAGTGTCACTGAGTGTATCTACTTCTTCAAGAGTACAATGCTCAACTTTCTGTATCAACATCTGTGCGACTTTCTTGCCTTTTTCGATAGTCTGTTCTTGGTCAGTTGTATTATACAGCGAGATAACAATTTCTCCACGATATGGTGCATCAATTACTCCACCCATGACTTTCAAACCTTGCTTGAATGACACACTAGATTTGTCCCACACGAGACCAACGTACCCATGAGGTATTTCCATTGCAATGCCTGTTGGAACACTCATTTGCGTACGTGGGAGGAACACGACTGTCTCAATCGCATACAGATCTATCCCCGCATCACCAGTATGTCCAACAGTAGGAATAATCGCATCTGGATGCATCTTTTTTACCTTGAGATTCATATACCGAGAGTGTACTACAAAACCACCCCTTTTAAAAATTGACTTTACACACTTGGAAGTATAGAATTCGACCAGAATAAACACTTCATTTAAATATAAATCTTATGAAAAATAAAACAGAAGAATCAATAAAATTAATTGGAACAGAGGCTCTTGCCATTTTTGAAGCTAAAAATAGTGATTATGGGACATCTTTTGCACATTTGCGCCCACCTTCAATGACAGACCAACTGTTTATAAAAATTAAGCGAGTGCGCACAATTGAAAACAATAACGGAAACCAAAAGGTTGAGGATGCAAGGCGTGATGACATGCTGGGCATTATAAATTATACCATTATGGGAATCATGCTATTGGAACAGAGTGAGGATACTCTTTCAAAAATAAAAAAAGAAGCTCTGATAGTATTGTATAAAAAAATTCGTACAGATATTGAAACTATAAGATTGAATAAAAATCATGACTATGGTGAGGCGTGGCGCGACATGAGAATCCCTTCAATCACAGATCAAATTTATTCAAAAATTCACCGTATAAAAGCAATTGAAGAAAATGGTGGAAAAGTATCAGTTTCAGAAGGAATCAAGCCTTTGTATAACGATATTGTGAATTATGCATTTTTCTGGATTATCCTCTGGGATCAAAAACATAAAAAACAAATGAACTAGCAAAACCTGAGTGCCAATTTCTATCATTATAGAGATTGGAATTTTTTATTTTGACATTTCTCAGAAAAAGTATAGTCTATGGGTAGATAAAAACGACTTGGCGATCCAAGAAACTTAACAACAAAAAAACATGAAACAGTTTACAGAACTTCTGGACACCATTCTTAAGAATGGTCGTTATAAAGAAAATCGTACAGGGACAGATACCTTTGGTATACACGGGTATCAAATGCGATTCAACTTAGATGATGGGTTTCCCATTATTACCACAAAAAAAATCCACATGAAATCAGTGATCCATGAATTATTATGGATGCTCAGTGGTGATACAAATATCAAATATCTTAAAGAGAACAATGTTACCATTTGGAACGAATGGGCAGATGCCGATGGAGAATTAGGTCCAGTATATGGCTACCAATGGAGAAACTGGGAAACGTTTTCATTGAAACAAGATCAAAATAATGAAAAAATGCAACTCTATGAGAAAAAACATTTTGATCAAATTTCCAATGTAGTAAATACACTGAAAACAAACCCGGGCAATAGAAGAATTATTGTCAGTGCGTGGAACATTGCAGATATTGATAAGATGAACTTACCTCCATGTCATCTGCTCTTTCAATTTTTGACTTTCAAAGCTACGACCTTAGAACGCCAAAAATTCTGGGCAAAAAAACATGGAAAAAGTTTTTCTTATGTACAAGATATGGATGATGAAAATCTAGATAAACAAGGTGCGCCAAAATATATTCTTGATTGTATTTTATATCAGAGAAGTTGTGATACATTCTTAGGTGTTCCATTTAACATTTCTTTTTATTCATTACTAACCATGATGATGGCGCAAGTATGCAACATGATTCCACATGAGTTTATTTGGACTGGTGGCGATGTTCATATTTATCAAAACCACATAGATCAAGTAAAGCTACAGAGATCACGCAAACCATTTCCGTTACCTATGATGAAAATCAATCCTGAAATAAAAGACATCTTTTCTTTCAAATTTAAAGATTTCGAATTAGTGGGATATCAATCACACCCTGCAATTAAAGGTGAGGTTGCTGTGTAAGTGAGACAATTACAAAAAACAAAAGCCGGACAATGTCCGGCTTTTTTAATTTAAGCAATTTTTTTAAAATGTTTTGAAAGAGTTGGTCCGGATTGTACTGTATAGTTAGAACCAATACTGTCATACACCTCAGAAGGTATAGATGTTAGTAACTCAAACTTCACTCGCGCAATTGGCTGCCTGTGAAGAATAAACATATTTTCAAACGGACGAACCTCGAGTGTCAACTGACGACCATTCTCTTCACCGAACTTACCCCAACCCCACCCTGGATCAATAAATCCAGCATAGTGGGCACGAAAATCTCCTAAACGATCATCGATTGAAGACATTTCACATGCCAAAAAATTTGGGACGGAAACATGTTCAAGTGTCGACAGAATGTAAAAAGCATCTTTTTCCAAAAGAATTGGTTCACCTGGTTTTTTCTCAAGAACCTCAAAAAAATCTTGGTATTCATAATAATTAATCTTACCAAAATCAATTACTTGATTTGTATTTTTTGATTTATATCCAATAATTTTAGAGCTTTCACAATCAACATGAAGCATGAGTGATTTTCCGTCTTTCAAGTCCATATCCTTGTACTGAATTTTTTTCTTCAACACTCCATCTTTTATTGTTTCCTCAAACAATAAACCAGGTTTTTGCATTAATATTTCCAGCCTTTCAGTGTTAATACGAGTGTCTTTACTGAAAAGACGAATTTGATTCAAACTCATCCCTGGACGAATTACACAACTGAATGTTTTTGGTGTAATCATAACCCACGAAGTTGCAGAGAAACCTTGTGGTATTTTGTCATACCAAGAAACACGATCTGCAAGTAACCTAACGTGCATATCTAAACGACCTGTTGAGGATTTTGGGTTTGCATACCCATACACAAATGAAGGTAAATTCATTTGTGTAATGACTGGTACTACATAGGTATGATTACACAGCAATGGTTGCTCAAAAGAAATCTTTTTGGCATTCATACACTTAAGTGTTTCAAGGACTGTTTTTGAGGAATTATTTTGAAATACCCCATCAACTTCGTATATGTCATCACCAAGCACTAAATCAATCGATGAAGGCTTAACGTCACTAATTAACGGAACAGATATAAATCCAGCGTCAATCAATTTTTGTAATTCATTTGAAGACAAAGCTCCTTTTTTATTTAATTGTACATTGTTCATATTTTTTGGTTTTAGTATGATTTTCTACCAAAACCATACACTGAAACCAATGAAAAAGCAATGGTCTGTACAAATACCCTTTTTCCTATATACTGAAACCAGAAAAAACTAAAACCCACACAACATGTTAAAAATCAATATTATTGTCGCCATCACTCATCAATCTCGTGCAATCGGAATAGGTGAAAAGTTACTTTTTCCTATCAAAGCTGATATGAAAAGATTTGTTGAGATAACAACCCCTCATCCTGTGATCATGGGACGAAAAACATGGGAATCAATTCCAGAAAAATTTCGACCATTAAAAAATAGGTCAAATATTGTTGTTACTAGACAAAAAGATTATACCGCAGAAGGTGCAAGAGTTGTTCATTCGCTGGAAGAAGCGATTGAAATTGCTAAAAAGCATGATCATGAAGAAATATTCATTATAGGAGGAGCACAAATTTACGAAGAAGCACTACCTTTTACAACAAGATTATACCTTACTATTATCGAAGCAGAAAAAGATGGTGCTGATAAATTCTTTCCTGATTATGCTGATTTTTCAGAAATAATTGATAAATCAGTGATACAACACGATGAAGCGAGTAATGTGGATTATTACTACCTGACATTGGAAAAATAAGTGTCGTAGAAATTAAAAAAGCGCATGCATTGCATGCGCTTTTTCTTATTTTATTTCAATTCCTGCTGAGCGAGCACTTCCTTCGATGATGTTCATCGCACCTTCGATGTCTTTTGCATTGAGATCTGCCATTTTGCGTTCAGCAATCTGACGAAGTTGGTCTCTCGTAATCTTACCTGCTTTTGAGGTACGATTCTTTCCAGAACCCTTCTCAAGACCTGCCGCCTTCATGATCATACTGTGTGCTGGAGGAGTTTTGAGGACGAAATCATAGGTACGATCCTCGAATACGGTGATCGCTACACCCACTGTCTCACCCATCATATCCTGACTTGCAGCATTGAATTTCTGTACGAAATCACTAATGTTTACACCAGCTTGACCAAGTGCAGGTCCAAGCGGTGGAGCAGGAGTAGCTTTACCTGCCGGAACGAAAAGCTTTAATTTTTTTGTTATCTTTTTTGCCATAAATATGTACCCTACTCTACCTTATAATTTGCGAATTTGCAAGAAATCCAATTCGACTGGTGTTTCGCGACCGAACATTGATAC
>JADLDV010000013.1 GCA_020846455.1 Candidatus Nomurabacteria bacterium | reverse complement strand
TGTCTGGTTTTCGTGGTTATTTCTTGAAGAACGAAGGTGCACTTATTGAAATGGCATTGTGGCAACTTTTTATGGATGTACTTTTGAAAAAAGGTTTTTCTCCAATGATTGTTCCTTCACTCGTGAATAGACAAACACTTTTTGGTACAGGATATCTTCCACAAGGTGAAGAAGATTTATATAAAACACAAGATGGTGAATATCTTGCTGGTACCGGTGAAGTAGCAACGATGGCGTATTATTCTGATGAGATTTTGAAAAAAGAACAGTTGCCGATCAAGTTTGCTGCTTTTTCTCCATGTTTTCGTCGTGAAGCGGGAAGTCACAGTAAAGATGTAAAAGGACTTGTCCGTGTGCATGAATTTTTCAAACTCGAACAAGTGGTGTTGTGTGAAGCAAATCATGAGACAAGTGTGCAATTCCATGAAGAGGTAACTGCAAATGTGGAAGAAGTGTTGCAACTTCTCAAACTTCCATATCACGTTGTTGTAAATTGTGGAGGAGATCTTGGTCTCGGTCAAGTGAAGAAATATGATATTGAAGTATGGGTACCATCTCAACAAAAATACCGCGAAACACATTCAGCGTCATATTTCCATGATTTCCAAACACGCCGACTGAACATTCGTTATCGTGACGAAGAGGGTAAAATGAAATATGTACACTCTCTCAACAATACTGCCGTGGCGACGCCGCGTATGGTTGCATGTCTTGTGGAAAATTACCAACAAGCAGACGGATCTATTATTGTTCCTGAAGCACTTCGAAAATATATCGGTAAAGATATTATCACTCTAAAATCATAATCTCTTATGAAGACTATTCACCAAGAGCTTCTTGATACACCGCGTGTTCGTGAATTACAGAAACGAAAGCGTGCGATTCAAATAAAAAAGCGAGTGGTGTATAGTATTCTTTTTCTCGTGCTTGTGTCCGGGTTGATAGCGTTTTCTCACGCGTCTCGTTTTCGTGTCACACAAATTGTGATCGAAGGAAATGTAGTTACTGAGACCAGTGAAATATTGTCTCGTGCACAACAAAAAATCGAAGGAAGGTATTTTTTTGTGTTTTCAAAAAAACACGCATGGATTGCACCGAAAAAAGGTATCGAAAAAGCATTATCTGGATCTTTTCCGAGATTTTCTGAAGTTACTGTGAGTGGTGAAAATATGAACACTATTCGCATTCATGTAGCAGAACGCACGGGTGCGTATTTATGGTGTGGTGAAATATTTACCCCTACTTCCACTCCTTGTTATTTCCTCGATGACACCGGGTATATTTTTGCTGAAGCACCTGGGTTTTCGGGGAATGTTTTTTTTCGGTTTTATGGTCCACTTACAGACAGAGATACTTCCTATGCTATTGGGGGGTATGTTATGAGTGATGTTGATTTCGTGTATGCAAAAGAGTTTATTACTGGTATGAAAAATCTTGGAATCAAACCATATGCATTTGTCAGTACGACTATTGATGAAAGATATTTATATATAGAGCATCCGTCAGGTGATCTTACTCGTAGTCCAAAATTGATCCTATCAAACAAGGATGATGTTGTTACGGTATTGCAAAATTTTGAATCTGCATACAATGCCGAACCGCTTAAAACTGAATTTGCACAAAAACTTCCGAATCTCGCTACTGTTGATTTGCGATTTAAAAATAAAGTCTATTATACGTATCGATAATCTTTCATTGTTTCAAGTGACGGAGCGTCTACTTTTCTTGATGGTCTTCAAAGCGTGGTTGAAATGTTTTGCTTAGTTGTACTCGATGTTTTTTATACGATACCATACCGTCTTTGTTCATGATGACTGACACCGCTAATCCACTCATTGTTTCTGGTGAAAAATATTGATCAAAAATAAAGTTACCAAGAGAATATATGATAAGTTTATTTTTATATAGTTCTGTTGCTTGTTCTACGTGAGGGTGATGTCCAACAATGATATCTGCACCATTATCTATTGCAGTATGTGCAAGTGTCGTTTGCCTAGCAGTGTGTTCTACATATTCTTCTCCCCAGTGAAAAGACACGATAAGTATATCTGTTTGTGTCTTCGCTTCTTTTATAATAGTTTCAAAATCTGGATCTGATGCGAGTAATAATCCTGCTCGAGTGTCTGTCACTGCGAGTCCGTTTGGTCCTACGTCGGTGAATCCAATAAATCCAAAACGAACATTGTTCTTCTCGATGATGCTTGGTGTGATTGCTTCAGCTCGTGTTTGTCCACCACCTGCGGTCAGGATACCGACTTCTGCTAGGGATGTGAGAGTGTCTTTGAATGCGGTGAGTGTCCAGTCACCAGCATGATTATTTGCAACGGAGAATACATCAAATCCTGCATTTTTCAATGCAGGTGCAACTCGTGGTTCAAAACGAAATGAATATTTACTTCCGACATTTTTACCACGGGTAGAAATCGGTCCTTCGAGATTTGCAAATGCAATATCTGATTTTGCTATTTCTGGTATGGTACTCAGGAAAAGATCAAAATCATCATTAAAATTTTTTTTAACTGAATTTGAAACTCCACGTGCAAGCATAATATCTCC
Source organism: Candidatus Nomurabacteria bacterium (assembly GCA_020846455.1). Lineage (GTDB taxonomy): Bacteria > Patescibacteriota > Minisyncoccia > Phycocordibacterales > UBA9973 > JADLDV01. The sequence goes on along the minus strand of JADLDV010000013.1, from coordinate 7,947 downwards.
CACAAAAAGAAGTGTCGTATCTGGTGTTGGTGGAGGTACATTTTCTTGTGTCATAGTACTATTTGCTACTAGGTCATGAGAAAGGGTTTTGGTTGTTCGTGGATCGGTGAGTTTTGTAATCCCATATAAAATACCGACAACGGTTATTGTTATCATGAGTACAGACAGTAAATATGCTGTTTTTGATTTTTCTTGCATTGTCGCTAGTGTAGCATATCAATCCTTGACTCGCATCTCGTATTCATGCACGATAGATGTATATGCAGATCGAATATGGTTTCTGGGAACAATTCAAGAAAAAAAACCGAGGAGATAACAATCCTTTTTTTGTGCTTGCTCCGATGGCAGATGTCACTGATGCGGCATTTCGTCGTATTGTCACTACTCATGGCAAACCAGATGTCTTGTGGACTGAGTTCGTCTCAGCTGATGGACTGATGAGTCCTGGGAGAGAGGTGCTTGCACGAGATCTTGTGTTTACAGAAGCAGAGCGACCAATCGTTGCCCAGCTTTTTTCTGCACACCCAGATATGATGCGAGGTGCAGTGAAATTGTGTGCACTCATGGGATTTGATGGTATTGATATCAACATGGGATGTCCTGATAAATCTATAGAAAAACAAGGAGCAGGTGCTGGAATGATAAAAACTCCAGACATTGCCGTTTCCGTTATCAATGCAGCAAAAGCAGGTATTGAAGATGCATTTCTTGAAACAGGTAAACGCATTCCACTCTCTGTCAAAACTCGTATTGGGTACAATAAAAATGAAATCGATACATGGATTCCATTGTTGCTCTCGCAAGGACTCGCGGCGTTGACAGTACATGCACGTACACGCAAAGAACTTTCTCTCGTACCTGCTCGATGGGAGCATGTGAGGGAAGTCGTAGATATTCGAAATAAGATGGGTGTAGAAACAGTCATTATTGGTAATGGTGATGTAAAAGATATCGAAGATGGGAAAAGCCGTGCACAGGTGAGTGATTGTGATGGTGTGATGATAGGTCGTGCAATTTTCGGTAATCCGTGGCTTTTTGCAAAAGATCAAGATAAAAAAACAGTATATAAAAAAAATCTGATTAAAGATTTTTTTAGAAATGTACTTGTGAGAGTAGGTTTGGTTAAAGATCGCTATTGGCTCAATATTGAATCTGATATTTCTGTGCACGATAGATTGATGGCACTCGTAGAACATGCGACACTTTTCGAAAAACTACTTGGTGATATAAAAAGTTTTGCGATTATGAAAAAACATTTCAAAGCATATGTACATGGTTTTGGTGGTGCAAAAGAATTGCGGGTCAAATTGATGGAAGAGGGGAATACAGCTCGTGATGTAAAGAGAATCATTGAGGAATTTCTCTAAACTTTCCATATATAAAAATGTAGACAAAAATTCTTTTTTGTTGTATCTTGTGTGTAGAAAATAAAAAATACAATAATGGAAGATCGTAAAAAAGAGTTTTTTATAGGCTTGATACCTACACAAGAAACAAAAGAAAGGTTGCATGCTGTTGCTGCACAAGTACAAGAAACATTTGGTATTGAGAATAGGTTTTTAAATCAACCGCTGTGTATCCATGTTAAAAGCATATTTCGTGCAGATCAGGAAGAAATTTTTGATTTAAAAGAATATCTTGAAGTGTGGTCACTGCGTGTAAGAAAAAGTGAGACAGACTTTATTCCTACTGATTTTATTATCAAAAATAATCATATTTTTCTTGTATTTAAAAATGATCATTTTGTAACTCAGAAAGAAATATTCATTCTTGATTTAAAAAGATTATTTACAGAAGGTGATGATCAATGGATGTCTTTTGGGAACACAGACGATGTTGCTTCAGATATAGGTATTGCTTTCGTGACTTTGTCTGATAGCAGTCATCTTGTGCGCGGTTTCCTTATAAATAAAATCAAAGATATCGCTTGCGGGAAAAATGAGTTTAATAAAATAACTCTTTTTATAAAAAATGACCAAGAGCAATGGGTTGAAGATGTGTCATATGATATAGGTAAAACCTGATTTACAAGCCGTTCCAAAAAGGAGCGGCTTTTGTTATACTGTATCCATATGAATCAATTAGCCCTCTACAGAAAATACCGACCAGAAACACTTGAAGATGTCATTGGGCAAGAGCATGTTATCAAGGTCTTGAAACAATCTCTCAAAAGCAATACTCCGGCACATGCATATCTTCTCACGGGAAGTCGTGGGATTGGTAAGACGACTATTGCGCGTATTATTGCACGAGAGCTTGGTACTTCAATAAATGACTTGTATGAAATTGATGCTGCTTCTAATAACGGAGTAGAGGAAATTAGAATTCTTCGCGAAACTATTGAAACACTCCCATTTGATTCCAAATATAAAGTCTATATTCTCGACGAGGTGCATATGCTCTCAAAGAGTGCGTTCAATGCACTCCTTAAGACACTTGAAGAACCACCTGCGCATGTGATATTTATTCTTGCGACTACAGACATGGAAAAAGTTCCTGAAACCATCGTCTCTCGATGTCAGACGTTTGTATTCAAGAAACCATCAGATGCATCACTTGCAACACTGGTGCAACAGATTGCAAAAAAGGAAGGTCGTACTATTGATGAAGACGCTTCACTTCTTGTAGCACTTCTTGGTGATGGATCTTTTCGAGATACGTTATCTATCTTGCAGCAAGTACTTGCTCTTGGTGAAAAGACTATTCCTGCAGACATGGTTAGCACCATCACCGGTGCACCACGAATTGGGTTAGTTCATGAATATATTTCAGGATTGATTGAACGAGACGTTTCTCGGGCATTTACTGCGGTGTCACAAGCGGCTTCACAACAAGTAGACATGAGACTCTTTGCTCGTTTGGTGCTCATTCATTTCCGCATATTATTACTCCTTCGATATGCACCAGAACAGAAAAATACTATTCTCATGCATGCATCAGAACAAGATACTGTTTTTTATAAAACTGCACTTACTGTGAAAACAACAGTTCTGACATCAAAAACACTTGAGATATTACTTGATCTTCTTGATGCACGTGTACCGGCTGTTGTTGCAACCTTGCCACTCGAAATTGCAATGATTCGTGTAGTTGAAGGAGAAAAATAATTTAGTATACTCGATTCTTTCGTTTTTTATAGATAATATATCCAAATATGATCAGTAGTACGATGATGCTGCCAATTAGTTCTACGTGGTCAGTTTCTTTTGCATACGTAGTATAGAGTGTTCCAACCTGCCACCCAATGAATCCATAAATAGTTGTACGCACTAATGTTCCGATAAGAGTAAAAAACAAATAACTTTTTAGTGGCATTTTGATTAACCCTGCAAACGCACTTGGTACAACACTCGGTACAATAGGTAGTGCTCGTGCCACCAAGATAAGTAGTTCGTCGGTACGAATACGTGAAAGTTTTTTCTGTAATTTTTCTAGTTGGTATTTTGAAAATCCTATATACTTACCGTATTTTTCAAGTGCTGGTTCACCAACATGGTACGCCATAGTGTAGACAAGGAGTGACCCAATGGTAACCCCAATACTTGCAGGAATTGAGACAATAAGAAAAAGGTGTAAGAATGAACTCGCTGTGAGTGGTTGCCCTCCAAGGAACATAAGTCCACTGGCCATTTGCACCATTGCAGAGGGGATGAAAGCAATTACTTCTTCGATAAGTGAACCAAGAAAAACCCCAGTAACACCGAGTGGGAGAATCACTGATTGAAGCCAGGTAACAAGTGTTTCAAGCATACCTTTGTATCATACTACACGCAGGTGAAATTATAATAGCGCACTCAAATCTACCGTTTCATCAATACGTACTTGATCAACGAATTCTGGTACGTGTGAGACGAGAATCATTGCGCCTTGGTAATCATGCAGTGCTTTTGCAATAATCGGCAAGTGTCTGAAGTTGATATGGTTTGTTGGCTCATCGAGAATAAGAAGACCTGGTTTTTCTACGACAAGTCGTGCAAATGCCACAAGCCCCTTCTGTCCTTCAGAGAGACTTCCGATTCTGGTGTACACCATGTCACCGGTTATGAGAAATCCAGCAAGTGTTGCACGGAGTTTTTCTATATCAAGTCTTCCGTGCACTTTCTCCATAACATCACAGAGTGATTCATAGACTGTTTGATTGAAATCAAGTGTTGAGAAATCTTGTCGATAATACCCAATGCGAACATGAGATGGGATAGTGCAATCGAGCGCTTTACCTGAAGAGATTGATTCGAGAAGCGTACTTTTGCCGATGCCGTTTGGTCCAGCAAGTAAGAAGTGTTGATTTCTGCGAATTTTTATATTCACTTTTTTCTGCACCGGTTTGCCTTGCTTGAGGAGTGATACTGATGAAAGTGTCAAAATATCACCACTGACATCTTCTTGGAAGGGAATAGTAAATGGACGAATTGTTTTATCTTCTTTGCGTACTTCAACTTTTTCTTCTTCAAGATCAGCTGCAAGTTCTCGCATGCGTTTTGCAACAGCACGAAGATTTCCACCTTTCATTGCAAAGGCATTTGATTGATCTTTTTTTGCTTGGATTTCTTTTGAGAGTAGTGCGTTCTTTCTATTCTCACGTTCCATCCGTACAGCAATCTGATCTCGCACATCAGTATAGTTTCCGACGTATTGTTCTATCTTTTTTGTGTAGACATCAAGGTAGAGCACTGCATCAGTAAATGCATTTAAGAAGTGTGCGTCGTGAGAGATAACGATCACGGTCTTCTTGTAATTAATGAGAAAATCTGTAAGGTGTTTGATACCTTCTTTGTCGAGGTTGTTGGTCGGTTCATCAAGCAGGAGAATATCTGGTTCTTGAATGAGTGCAGATGCGAGGAGGAGTCTTGCTTGTTGTCCACCAGAAAACGATCCAATCTCTCTTTCATGTACATTGGCGTGTCCTTTGAGATTCACAACTTCAAGTATGTCATCAATTCTTGGATCAATGTCATATACTTTTTCAGTAAAACATTTTTGGAAAAATGCTCGCACTGTTAGTGTAAGGTCTTCACGGGGGATGACTTGTCGAGAAAGTGCAATGGTGCTTCGTTGTGCGAGGTGGATGTTGCCATCTTCTGGTGTCAGCGCTTTGGTAATGAGTCCAAACAAGGTACTTTTGCCAGCACCATTTTGACCCATAACAGTCACTTTCATCCCTCGTCGCACAGAAAAATCTACCTCCTGGAGGATGGGTTTGTTCGGACCGTATTCAAAAGAGATTTTTTCAAATCGAATGACTATTTCACCTTGAGACATATAGGTCTTTATAGTACACGAATATACCATAAAAAGCCAGTTTTTTAGGGATATACACAGACTGCTTGTTGACATTAATTTTTATAAATTGTATGATGAATCTACAAAAGGACGCTCGTCTTGGGACAGTCGGTTTCAAGCATCATCTATATTTTGTAATTATTTATTTAAGCAATTAAAATCAATGACTGGTACAATTAAAAAAATCACTGACAAAGGTTTCGGTTTCATCTCATCAGAAGGTTCTGCGAAAGATTTGTTCTTCCACAGTAACTCTCTCGTAGGCGTTATGTTTGATGAACTACGTGAAGGTGATACTGTTTCTTTTGAAACAGAAGATGGTCCAAAAGGACTCAGTGCAGTAAATGTGCAACGCGCATAATACACACTCAATAGTAAAAACCCTCTCTTAAACGAGAGGGTTTTTACTATGCAAGTAATAAAAAATCAGACAAGCATAGGTAATTGATAAATTTGACTTATCATTTTAAAATCAGTATAGTGTGAATAGACTCATACTTACTTGAAAATATCTATATATGAAAAAAGTGCTTATTACAGGTTTTTTACCATTTGCTCAGTACAAGCATAATCCTACGCAAGATATGGCAAATTATCTTCACGGAACTATTCTTTGTGGTGCAGAAGTTGTTGGTGTTGTATTGCCATGTACGTATCATGAACCATTCGAGACGCTGTCTCGGATTATTGATGAAGAAAAACCTGACGTTATTATAAACACAGGATTATCTTCATCGGCAAAAGGTGTGCGTTTTGAAACAAGATTTCAAAATATAATGAATGGAAAATATCCTGACACAAATGGATACAGTCCAAAAAACCTTCCCATTGTAGTTGATGGTCAGTCTCATGTAGAGATAGATCTTAGAAATGATATTCTTTTGCGTATTCGTGACGAGTATATCCCTACAGAGGTTTCAAAAGATTCAGAAGGTTTTATCTGTAATTCACTGGGATATTTGGTTGCTAAAAAGATTCAAGATGAACAATTGGAAATTAAACAATTTTTCATCCATGTTCCATGGACAGATGACTATAAAAAGATGGTAAAAATTTCAGATGATAAGATATTTTTGAAACGATTTGATTTTTATAAAACTATTGAATTATTGGTACGATACACTGCGTAATATTTTAAAAGCTGGACACTGTTCAGCTTTTTTATTTTGGCATACATAAGGTTGAAATTTCACCATAATTGGTGTATGATATTTGTGTTTATATTGGGAGATCGTCTAATGGTAGGACAGAGGCCTTTGAAGCCTTTAATCGGGGTTCGAGTCCCTGTCTCCCAGCTTTCATATGCTAAGTCAGGTGACTGACATGCATACGGCACTATTCAGTCATGGCATACCTGCTGAGAGCAGTATTCAGAACAAAAAAGCACCCAAATTGGGTGCTTTTTTGTTTGTCTTTTTTATGCGAAGGAGATTTTCTTTTCTCTCATAATCAACTTACTTTTCATGCACGACAAATTAAATGCTAAATATTATTCTTATCCATTGCTCGATAACCATAATAGAATTTTGTGGTCGCAACGATACTCGATTGCTGATGTAATCAAAATCAAAAACAGCCTACCTGAAAAAGGACAATTTGATCTATACCATATGTTTGATAGAGACTACAAACTAAATATGTCTAATGTTGTGGATGGATATAATCATTTCCCATATTTAAATCCACCAATTACAAATACAGCCACAAGAAAAGAAGAATTTGAAATCACTACACCACTATGGGCGGTAGTTGGACTAATCTTTTAAGGTCAAACCGTCGATGATCCTGATGGTTGGGATGGTAAAACAACTGCTCCTAATAACACGCAGAAAGCTAAGGGATTGGATAAGCTGACTGGATAGTTTTAATATGAGGTACAAAAACAAATCGAATAAATTATTTTTTTATGTCGTTAGCTTATTTGTTTTTCAAATACACCTTTAGGGTAGCATATTTGATAAAATAGAAATCTAAAAATTGCTTAAAGCCCTGGTTCTTCTATGCGTAGACCAACATTGGATACTGCAGATGGTGTCTCGGCTTTAATTCTTTTTATCACTTCAAATGTATATGCATCGTACACTACAACCTCTCCTCCTTCTTGAGAAACAACATAAACAGATTTTCCATCGTAGCTGAATTCTGGATGCCATGAATTTTTTCCTTTCACAGGAATCAGTGTTTTTACTATCTTATTTACACGAGCATCGATGACATAGATTTCGTCTTTATGGTCACCAAAAGCAGTATCTGCCCATACATATGGATAAGCTGGATTCTTTGAATAACTACGAACAAAAAGTCCTGGTCCGCCAGTTTTAATACTTGCAACCGGTTTCCATGTATTCATATCTATCGCAGTAATAAGACCTTCTTCAAGAGCTGGTATATATGTTGTATTTTTCCATACCGCACCAGGTCCGGTGTGTGGTAATTTACCCGTTGAAACTTCTCCAACGACTTTCCATGTCTTTGCATTTAATACCCAGACGGAATTTGCCCCTTGTGCTGCGACAACAAAAAATTTCCCGTCAGGAGTTAGGAAGCCATCGTGAAGTGGTGTTTTATTGTTACCAATATTAGAATATTTATCTTTTACAACCCATTTTTTATTTATATCTTGCTTTATGACCCATACACTATTCGCATCTTTGAGTGCGATGATGA
>JADLDV010000012.1 GCA_020846455.1 Candidatus Nomurabacteria bacterium | reverse complement strand
TTTTTTTGTACCTGAAAAATTTTTGACGGACAAATCAGTTGCTTCTTGGTTATACTCTGCACCTGAAGCACTTGCCTCTATGGCGACTCGTATAGATCCCGGAATATTCTTTTTTGTTTTATCAAGTGTATATCCTGGAATAGTTACAGTGCTTTTTGTTTTATATATCTTGCCATTTGTTGATACAAGTTCAGTTCCTTTAGTAACCTTTTCTCCTTTTGTACTAAATGCATTGTATAACATCACCTCTCCAATAGCTTTAATATTTACCTCTTTTGAGCTTGTTGAGAGGACAGTCTTTGAAACCTCACCAGAAAGTGACATTGTCTCAAATCCAAGTGAATCCAGTGGCGCAGTCCGTTTTGCAATAAAAACCTCGTTTTTAAGTGTAACAGGGACGATTTTTGGTGTAATGACTACCGTTGCACCTGAAAAGAAAAAAGATAATGCGAAAATAAGCACTCCAACAGAAATGAATGCAATAAACCACCATATTTTTTGAGAATGAGTATCGGATTCCACAGGAGGAAAATCATGTGAAGGTCCGCGAACAACTGTTTCTAGTTCTTCATAAAACACTTCTTCTGTTCGATATTCAAACTGTTTCGGCACCTTTTTAGAAGCACGAGAAGGAACCGCATCTTGTGCAGGAGGGGTTTTCTTAGGAATTTGTTTTGTTGCTCTTTTAACAACAATGTCTTGGATTGATCGTTTCATCATACAATTTATTTTTTCTGATATAACATATTACTAAATATCCCTCCGACAAGTACCGTATTCACAGGATGAGTCTTTGCGTCACTATCAATAAAATGCCTAAGGATCTCATTTTCAACAGAACGGACAGTGAAAGTACTATCAGTAAGTCTGTACTGAATGAATACATCACCTCCAATTACTTCAGAAAAAATATCAGCAAGTAATGGTTTTGAAAAAAGAATAACTGTTTCTGGAATAAGTGCACGTTCTCCTTCGACAATGAGTGCCTTTTGGAAAAGTTCCAGCCATGTTTTTGACGCTCGGGCAATTGCTCCTTCGATGCGATGTACCTGTTCTTGAGCAAGATGTTTCTCCTGATGCAAAGTGAGGTATGTTTCAGCTTCCGTGTCAGTACATCCGAACTGCTCGGCAACCGCATCAATAAACACTTGTGACCCTACAGGAAACGTAACTGTTTTTTTCATAGTAGTATCAGTGACGAGCATAATCTCAGTCTCACGTTCCCGAATACCCACATGAACACTCCGATCAATATGTGGATAGAGTACTCTTGCAAGGGCAAATTGTGCCAAAGAATACGAACGATACCTAACTGGAGTACTATGAAATACTTTTGAAAAACTCTCATTGAGTACATCTACAAGAGAACGAGAAGTAACACTCATATATGTTACAAGGTTTATGTCTGAAGCAGTTTTACCAAAAAGCTCAGAAACACGATATCCATTGGCAAAACTATCAGTAACCTCAACATCAATACGAAAAATATCATCACCTACCTGTTGATACAACGCACGTTCTTTTTCTGAAAATAAACGATACTCTCGCTCAAGCATGTCGAGTACCATCGATTCTTTTACAACAAAGGGCCTATTTTTCTGAAACGTAATTGTGCGAGTTTGAGAAGTTGTCCACGAAGAAGAGATATATGCTTCTATAGCAACAGGAGCACCAGCACCTGCTCGAACAAGTGCATCACCTACAGACTCGACACCACGAGCAATTTCACGGACAATATCACCAAGAGAATGATTTGCTTCATCATCAAGAGTAATCTTATATGTATGAGCTGCGATAATCCTTGGACGGTGATGAAGAGACATCAGAACAAGCGAACCTGAAATATTTCCAGTTCCAATATCAAAAAGCGCAACACATCTATCACCGTATTCTTGTGCGGATGTCATATACATCTACAGTATAGCGTGATACTAGCACAAACAACAACGTGGAAAACATACTAAAAACGCTACAAAATATTTTGTAGCGTTTTTAGTATGTTTCTGTTATTCAAGTATTGCCTTAATCCGACGAATTCCTTGCGCAACAGCTTCTTCTTTTTGGATTTTAAACTGACCAAGCTCTCCTGTATGAGTCACGTGTGGGCCACCGCAGAATTCTTTTGAAATATGATTCCCTTCTTTATCTTCAATAAAATATACACTCACTACATCTGGATATTTTGCACCGAATTCCATTTCAGCACCAATCTTTTCTGCTTCAGCAAGAGGCATTTCACGACGGACTACAGATAAATCTTCTTTAATCTTTTCATTTACAATATCTTCAACCTGCTTTTTCTCTTCATCAGTGAGTTTACGATCAAAAGAGAAATCCATACGAAGCCGTTCTTCGGTAATATTACTTCCCCGTTGTTTGATAGAAGGACTTACTGCTTGTTGCAATGCAGCGAGGAGGAGATGGTGCGCAGTATGAAGACGAACAGTTTTATCATTCGTATTTGCAAGTCCACCTTTGAACATGCCGGCGGATGCACTTTGAGAAAGTTTTTTGTGTTCGTCCATTTCTTTATCGAACTTCACTCTATCTATAGTAATTCCCTTTTCTTTTGCCAATTCTTCAGTCAGCTCTATTGGAAAACCATACGTTGTTGCGAGAATGAATGGGTTTATGCCTTTTTCGAATTCTTTCAATCCTGATTCGAGAGTTTGTCTAAATTTTAATTCCTCTTTACTTATAACCAATTCAATATTATTTAATTGAGCCCCAATATATGGATAAATCGATTCATATGTATTAATTACAGATAATGCAATAATGTGTAAAGAATTTTTTGGCAGACTTAATAAATCTGCATGTCGAATAGCTCTTCGTAACAATCTACGTAAAACATAGCCTTGGTCTTTGTTTCCAGGTAAAACACCGTCAGTAATCATGAAAACAGCAGTTCTAATATGATCGGCAATAATTCTTTTTTGTAAAACTAAATCTTTCTCTGGTTTTAATAAATTTATCGCACCAAATATATTAGCAAACAAATCCGTCTCATATGCCGTTTTCTTACCTTGCATTACTGCAGTAATACGTTCAAGTCCCGCACCAGTGTCTACATTCTTTTGTGCAAGTTTACCGATAACTTTTCCATCTTTCTTCTCATATTCCATGAACACGTCATTCCAGATTTCAATTACATCTTCACTCTTACACGCAGCAATAAAACCATCTTTATCAAGATCACCTGTTGTACCTGTCATATCATAAAACATTTCACTGCATGGACCACACGGACCATTGTCACCAGGACTCCACCAGTTATCATCTGCAGGGAGTGCATATATACGATGCTCTGGAATTCCAAGGCTCATCCAAATATCTTTTGATTCTTGATCGTATGGTGCATTTTCATCACCTTCAAAAATCGTCACATAGAGACGGTTCACATCAAGCCCAAGTCCTTTGTTACCATCTACTTCGTCGTCATTGTTTGTTAAAAATGTATAACTCCAAGTAATTGCTTCTTTTTTGAAATAATCTCCAAGTGACCAGTTCCCCATCATTTCAAAAAATGAGAAGTGTCGATTGTCTCCAATATCTTCGAGATCGCCCGTGCGGACACATTTCTGTACATCGGCGATACGGCACCCCATTGGATGCTCTTGCCCGAGGAGATATGGCACGAGTGGTTGCATCCCTGCTGTATTAAAGAGTACAGAAGGGTCATTTTCTGGTACGAGCGAAGCCGAAGGAATAATTGCATGTCCTCGCTTTTCAAAAAAGGCTAAAAATCGTGAGCGAATTTCTGATGATTGCATATGGGAATTAGTATAGCAAATAAGCAGTTAAAGGGAAATTACTTCTTTTTTGAATTTTTCACCAGTATTTCTAATCTTTCAATATCTTTTTCTATTTGTTTTAACCCATCATCAAAGAAATCTGGTTTTGTGGTATCAATACCAATCTTTTTGAATATATCTTCTGGGCTCATACTTTCACCCGCACTCAAGAAAGTTTCAATTTTTGTAAGATAACTTTTATCTTCAGTATACTTCTTATACAGCGCTTTACTGATCAATTGTCCGTACGCGTATGAATAGACATAGAAAAATCTTCTCAAATGTGACCATTGAACAAAGAAATATCCATCATCTTCTGTAAATTTAACAACTGAACCAAGATATGCTGACATGTGCTTATTCATTAGCAAAGAAATTTCACGTGCAGAAAGTGCGCCTTTTTCACGAATTGTATTATGCAATTCTACTTCAAAATTAAAGCATGCGATTTGTCGAAAGATTGTTGAAATATCTCTATCGATCCGATCATGCAACGCAATAATTTTTTCTTTTTCTGATAATGTTTTAAATATTTCTTCAAAAACAAAATTTTCAAAAAGCGTACTTGCCACTTCTGCGACAGACATAGCACATCCCTGATAAACAATCGGTTGTCCTTTTGATAATTCACCATGAATAGCATGTCCCATCTCGTGAGCAATGGTTATAACAGAATTAATATCATTACCATAATTCAACAAAACATATGTTGGTAAATTAACATTAGTCCAACAATATGCACCTGATTTTTTACCAACATGAGAAAAAGCATCAATTTGTTTGTTTCTGAGATATCGTTCAAAAATTTCTGTATACTTTGAGTTTACAGGAGTAAATGATTGTTTAACAATTTCTACAGCTCGATCAAAAGAAATTTGTTTTTTATTAGTACCAACAGAAGCCATTCTGTCTACGTAAGATAATGTTTTCTGATTTAAAAGTTGTGCTTTTAGCCTGAAAAATCTATGAGTAACAGGAAAAGCATTTGTTACTGAATCAACTAATTGTTCTATAGATTTTTCAGAATTTTGATATTGTAAAATTGTTGCACTGTAGGGATTTTTGTATCCCCTCAATTCATCATCAATCTTTTTATTAATGATAACTGCATTTAATTCTGACTCAGAAAAACTACTAATGTTTTTTAAACAAAGAGAGATTTTCTTTTGCAACAAGTCTCTCTTTTTCTTAGGTAATCGATGCGTCAATTGCACCGCTGCTCCTATTGAAAGGTTTTTTTTATCAAAAACAACAACCTGACTTGAAAGGAGTTTTGATTGACCCTCATTCCATAAAATAGAAGCGGGTTGCTCTTTGAGGTTAATAATTTTTTCTTCTGCTTCTGAGAGCTGATATCGAGAAGCATCAAAAATCAACTTCAGAAAATAATGATACTTAGACAACAAAGGATTTTTAAGTACAGCTTTTTGCTCTTTTGTAGGAAGAGTGCCTAATGACAGACGAAAAAATACAATCTGATTTGATGCCTTAGTCAAACGTTCAGATAACTGATTTTGAAGCGCAGAAGCCTTTTCATTTCCACTTTGTATATCACGGAGCAAATAGAGATACATCAAGGGATTGGGTATGGCGAACAATGCTTCATGTTCATCAAGTGCTTGTTTGAGAGTTTTTATATCTGTAAGAAATTTCTTATTCTGATATTTCTTTGCAAATGAATTATGAGCTTTTTCTATTTTTTCTACATCTTGTATAATTTTTGGATCTTCAGGAGAAGAATACATGACTCCAAGGTTCCACGCATATGCGTTATTTTCATCTTTCTTGTTCATATTCACAATACTACCACAAAGAAAAAAGCCCGCGAAATGCGGGCTTAATATGCTTTTTAATTTTTACTTTTTTTGATGATGTACTACAAAATCTTTTTTACCAATAAAACCTTTTGAGTTAAAACTACCATACGATGCATTACCTTTTTTACTGAAATTAGATGGTTGAGGTTTTTGAAGAAGTTCTTCTGATTGTTTGTTTTTCTTAGTATTCATAAATTTATATTTAATTTGTCCAGATATTTTATATCACAACAGAAAATAAAAAACAAACCCGCAATATTGCGAGTTTGTTACGAGAAATATTATTCTTTTTCGATTTTTTGAAACAGTGAAAGTTTTTTTAGTTGCTGTTCAATGAACCACAATACAATAAAAATAAAGAGTGTAAGTACTGTAGTGATAATAGATATCTTATACAATCCAAATCCTGTCGCCATACCAATACCTGCAGAAACCCAAAGTCCTGTAGATGATGTTAGTCCAGTAATGTGCTGATCCTTGACCATGACTAATCCTGCACCGAGGAATCCGACACCAGCAATAATCTGAGCTGCCATGCGAAGTGGGTCAAAGTTTGTTTGTCCTGCAAAAAGATTTGTTACTTGTAATGAGATAATAATAAAAAGTGCTGAGCCCATAGACACAAGTGCGTACGTACGCATACCTGCAGTCTTGTGTGCAAGTAACCGTTCTGCACCAATAACCATCCCAAACATCATCGCCCAAAATAATTTGAACATCAAAGAAACAGTAAGTGGGTCAAAGAAAGTATAA
>JADLDV010000011.1 GCA_020846455.1 Candidatus Nomurabacteria bacterium | reverse complement strand
GTGTTTTTTTATTAGTTATACTTTAATATTTACACTTTTTCTACTGCAACAATCAACATACCTTTATGCCCTAAAACGTCAACAATGATCTCATACAATCCACATTGTTTGATTGGCTTCGGAAGGATAATTGCTTGTGGATCAATGGTAAGATCATGTTGTTTGAACAATGCTTCAGCAATCACAGTTTGATTGATACTTGAAAAGAGACTTCCTGTCGCGTTTGCCTTTTCTTTCAACACAACAGTCTTCCCTTCTAATTCTTTAAGGTTCTTCAATAAAAGATTTTTCTGTACCGCATGTTGTGTTTCTTTTGTTGATTTCTGGATATTGAGTGTTTGTATTACTTGATCCGTTGCTATTTTTGCCAATCCTTTTGGAAAGAGGAAATTGCGTGCATATCCCTCATTTACTTCCTTGATATCATTTTTCTTACCAATGCCTTTTACTGTGTTTAAGAGAAGTACTTTCATATAATCATACTGTTGTTATGTCTTGTAATATTACTGTTGTAGCAGAAGTTGGACTGCTTTTGCAAGTTGTGGATCTTTCTTCTTGGCAATATCTGCTTTAGTAACAGGGATTAGATAGTCGGGTGTAAGTCCTTTTTCAGAAAGAGAAACACCTTTTGGGGTAAGCCACTTTGCGACAGTAATCTTAAGTGATGTTGTATCAGTCACATTGACAAGCTCTTGTACAGATCCTTTTCCGTACGTCTGCGTACCTACAAGCTTTGCAACACCGTGTTCGTTGAGCGATCCAGCGAGAATCTCTGACGCAGAAGCTGAGCCATTATCAACAAGAATAACCATACGAAGTTCTTCATTAAAAATATCATATCCTTTACTTCGGTATATACGAGGCTCTGCATTTCCACCAAAATCTTCTGATACAACTATTTTTCCAACAGGAAGAAACCAACTTGCCATATCTACAGCAGCATCGAGATATCCACCAGGATTACCTCGCAAATCCAACAAGAGTTTTGTACTTCCACTATCTGCAAAAGCAACAAGTGCTTTTTGGAATAACTCAGGGGAATGTTCTGAGAAATTATATAGTCTGATAACAAAAATACCATCAGCACGTTTCTCTGTATCAAGTGTTGGTAATTCAATGACATCGCGAACAATCTTGATCTCTTGAGGTTCTTTATCACCATCACGGAAAATCGTCAGCGTAACAGATGTTCCCTTTTCTCCACGAATCAACTTGATTGCATTCTCAACCGTCATGTTATTCGTCACAGTAGCATCAATCTTAAGAATCTTGTCTCCTGACTTGATACCAGCTTTGTATGCAGGAGTGCCTTTAAGTGGAGCAATAACTGTCAGTACTTTGTCTTTGATACCAACTTCCATACCAACACCGGTAAAATTACCACGAACCATTTCACCGAATGATTCTGATTCCGCTGGAGGGAAAAAGACACTGTACGGGTCCTCAAGCGATGACACAAGTCCTTCTATTGCCCCATAAATACGCTTCTGGTCATCTATTTTTGAAGCAGAAGGATACTTCTCATTGATAAGATTCCATACCTTCCAAAAAGGTTCAAAATCAGCTTCGGTTGTAACTTGTGGGTCTTTGTGAATCACAGAAGTGATTTTCAAAATTGAAGGCGCATGATTCTTGCCAACATACACACCAACAAGAAACATTACTGCAAGAACAACACATGCGAGCACGATAAGACTGATTTTATGTTGTAAAAATTTTTTAATATGTGTTTTCATAATTGAGAAATTCCTTATTCTATAGTACTGGTAGATTCAGATTGTGGCAATGCTATTTTAGGAGATGCGATAACATCTTGCGTGTCGTCAAGATATAGCGCTTCTTCAGTGTACGTATTTGCTGGATCCCAAAGCATCCATGAATCAAGTCCTATGTCGTATGTTGCTGTTATTTGTGCACGAACTCTTTCTGGAGTATATTGAGCACCAAGATTAAAATCTTGTAACCATGGACGAAGTTTTTTAGGTGACTCACCCATTGCCACTGCGCGTTCATACGCTTTTGACATTGAAATTTTGATTACCTCATATGGATGTTCTGCAGGGTTCTTGAAACCATGCCACGTCGGTGGATAATGTGATGGATATACCATCGGTGCAATAAAATCAAAATACGGCAGTGCTTTTTCAAGCACCTGTCCGATACCAAGATCATCAGTATTGGATGTTGTCATACCAAAGAGATCAGCAGATATAGGAATCGGTGTTTCGCCTGTGCGAAGATTTTCGGAAAGATACTTGAAAAATGTTTCCAATACTTCGGGTTTACTTTTTCCATCACTAACGGGATAATAAATATCTTTCATGTTACCATCAGATGGAAAACGAATATAATCAAAATTTATTTCGTCAAACCCGATCGCGTATGCGTCTTTTGCGATGGTAACCGCATATTCCCATACAGGCTCCGCTCCTGCATCCAACCAGTGTATTCCTTTGCGATCAGCCCATGCGACACTTTTGTCTGAAGATTTTTTTACTGCATATTTAGGATGTGCTTTGGCAAAAAAAGGATCCTGAAACACAGCGACACGACCGATAACATAGATATTTTTATCATGCAGTTCATCAATCAAAGCCTCAATATCTGCAATGCGTCGAGTCCATGTATTTTGTGCATGTAAACTTTCATCAAGTGGTTCGTACGAAATATTTCCTGTATAGTCTTTGATATCTATCACAATTGCATTTACCTCTGTTCTTTCTATGACATCGATAATCTTTTTACGAATAGATTTTGTTCCAGCTACCCAACTCGACATATAAATCGCTTTCACACGAGGAGGAGTTGCGGTGTGCGTAGTAATACGTACAGGAACAATTGGTTCTACCATAACAGATTCTTCTTGTTCGACAGTTTCAGTAACACTCGCAGCACTTTCAGAAGCAATATCTGCTATATCATTACGAATATACGAACTTGAAG
The DNA here is from genome assembly GCA_020846455.1 of Candidatus Nomurabacteria bacterium. GTDB lineage: Bacteria > Patescibacteriota > Minisyncoccia > Phycocordibacterales > UBA9973 > JADLDV01. The sequence goes on along the minus strand of JADLDV010000011.1, from coordinate 19,709 downwards.
AGAGTCGTGGTATACCAAAATACAACACGACCGCAACAATACAGATGGTGGTTAGTATCCAAAAAGTTTTCACGCGAGATGACATGATTATTCTTCTTCTTTTGAAAATGACAACGGATCTCCTTCGTACTGAATTGATTCAGAGATTATTATAGGAGAAGATTCTTTTTTTACGAGTGTTTTACGAGGAGTCCGCATTGCGGTAATACGAGGTTTTTTATCTAATGTAGGTGACGGAGTCACTGTGTATGTTTGCATCATGCGATGGATGTGATATCCCAAATAGATAAGTGTCACACCAATACAAACGAAAAGTATCTTTCTCCAGCTGTTAGGAAAACCAAGATATGGTAGCAATACTACCAAAATACCGAGCGCAGATACGATACGTGCCTTGTTCATAGCCTTATTGTATCATATCTTGCAAAAGAGTAAGAATCTATCTCGGGTGGATAATCACCACAAATTCGCCTCGAACCTTGTCTGCATGAGTAGTAAAATATGTTCGCACTTCTTCCACGGTTCCATCAGTAATTTCTTCAAACATTTTTGTCATTTCACGAACTATAGTCATTTTCCTGTCTTCTCCAGCATGAGAGATGAGTGAATCAAGCGTTTTCATTATCCGGTGTGTTGATTCATAAAACACCATAGTTTCTTCTGCAAGTGCTATTTTTTTGAATAATGTCTCTCTTCCCTTTTTGTGTGGCAAAAATCCAAGAAATGTAAATACGTGTTCTGTAAGTCCAGCAATAGAAAGTGCGCCAGCAAGCGCGCTTGGACCTGGAACTGCAACAACTTTTAGTGTCTCATCTTTGAGATCGAGAATAGAACGTACAAGTAGTGCACCTGGATCAGAAATAGCAGGAGTACCAGCATCTGATACGAGTGCATATGATTTTCCTTCCTTGAGCGCTTCAATGATAGCGTCTTGTTTGCCACTAGTCGAATGCGCATGATAACTCACTGTTTTTGTCTTTATTTCATACGTATCAAGGAGACGTTTTGTTGTGCGTGTATCTTCACACAGGATGACGTCAACTTCTTTGAGAATACGAATAGCCCGAAGGGTGATATCTTCGAGATTTCCTATCGGTGTAGCGATGACGTAGAGTGTGGACATATTTATTGCGCTAAACTCAAATCTCCATTAATAACTAATGTAACCATTGCAAGAAGTTCGTCTTTCATGGAAGTTTCAGGAATTGGGTTGAATAAAAATACTTTTTTACCAAGTTCAAATGCCATATAAATTTCCAAGAATGTCGCACCTCCAATATAATTTTCTTGGCCATTTTTATTCATATTCAAAACCAAAATTGCGTCATTGTCAGCAACTTTTTCTTTTTGAAGTCTGATCATTTCTTGCTTCCATTTTTTGTGCTCCTCAGGACTAATATTTTTCTTCTCCTGTTCTCTTGCGGGATTATCATAACTATTTGGCAATGTAATAACGTGACCTTGTTCTTCCAAAGATGTTTTGATTTCAGGAATATGATGGTACAAATGTTTGCTTGCGCAAATAAAGATTTTCATAGAATCTGTGCGTGTGGTAGGAATCGGACCTACGACCTCTGTCTTATCAGGACAGCGTTCTACCACTGAACTACACACGCAGTAAAAAATACCCAAAAAGTATAGCACGGAAAGCGATATTGGGCAATAATAAAAAAACACCATTTCTGGTGTTTTTTTATTATCTCTAGAGAGATTAGTAAGCGCGACGATTGCGGTTGAATCCTCCACGATCACCTCCTGCTGGACGCTCTTCCATAGGACGAGCTTCACTAACAGTAAGGTTGCGTCCGCCAAACTCTTTTCCATCAAACATGTTGATAGCAGTTTCTGCATCGTTGTCATTTACCATTTCAACGAATCCAAAACCTTTTGAGCGACCTGATGCACGATCCATAATGATTGATGCTGACGCAACTTCACCTGCTTGAGCGAAGTGATCTTTCAATTCATCGTTTGTTGTTGAGTAAGGAAGACCACCAACGTATAATTTCTTTGCCATAAAACTTAACACTAAAACGTTCTTTCTTACTATACAGAATATAATACGAGAGAAAGTTATTATCTATAATACGTAGAACAAAAGCCCGCGCTTTCTACTACTCTTATACTATACCACAAATTGCAAAATCCACCAAACAGCCCATGCACATAAAAAAACCAGCCCTGAATTACAGGGCTGGTAAGATGTTCTTTGTGTGCATGATAGCACACCAGAGAAACGGCTAAAAACTCTATTTACCATGTACATACATGACATAAAACTAACCAATTTAAACTATCCTTACAATTCGCCTTATTCAGACTTGCTCTCGCTGAAGGAAAAGATCTCTAAAAGACCTTTGGTCATGTATATACTGGCAATGAAGAACACCTATTTACAACCATAATATACATTTATGACCAAAAAGCAACTATGTCTAAGATTTATCCAAGCATTTCCAAAAGAAGCTTTTTCACCATTGCAGGATTAGCAGAGCCTTTTGATTCTTTCATCACTTGTCCAACAAAAAACATCAGTGCGTTTTCCTTACCACTCTTATAGTCCGCAACAACACTCGGATGTGCTTCAATGAGCTTTGCGAGCATTTCTTTTACTGGACCTTCGTCATTTTGTTGTATCATCCCGTGTTCTTGTGCGTATGTTTCTGGATCAATAGACTGTGACATCATAATTAATAGCAAGTCTTTTACTGCACGAGAAGAAAGTTTATTTTCTGTATACATTTTTACCACAGTTGAAAATGAAGTTGTATCTGGAAGCTGAAGTGTTGCATCTTTTTTCAAAAACCCAAGAATATCACTAACGATGAAATTGGAAGCAATTTTTATTTGATCTTTATCGGTAAGTGCACCTGCGACACCCTCAAACCATGTTGCAAGAGTCATGTCTGCAATATAGACTTCTATGTCTTCGCTCTTAATACCAAAATTATCAACATAGCGAACGCGCTTCTCTGTAGGTAATTCAGGAAGTCCATCGCGAAGTGCATCGAGATTAAATGCTTCATGAAGTCTCATCTTTGGAATATCTGGATCTGGGAAGTAGCGATAATCCTGACTGTTTTCTTTTTTGCGTTGTGAGAATGTTGCCTGTTTGTTCTCATCCCATCCACGAGTTTCTTGCACAATTTCATCACCCTTTCCATCCTCAAGCAATGCAGTCATACGAGCAATTTCACATTCAGCAGCACGTTCTACTGCACGGAATGAATTGATGTTCTTCACTTCAACCTTTGTGCCAAATTTTTCTGGATCATCAGACACAGAAATATTGAGCTCAACACGCATTTGTCCCTTTTCCATATTTGCTTCTGATACACCAAGGTACCGGAAAAGTAATTGTAATTCACGACCAAAATCACCTGCTTGTTTTGCACTGTGAATTACTGGTTCTGTGACGAGTTCCATGAGTGGCACACCTGCACGGTTGAAATCAACAAGTGAAAAAGCGCCACGGTCATGCTTACTGTTTGCGGTATCTTCTTCGAGGTGTACACGAGTAATCGCAACACCTGCGACTTCCCCACCAGTCACGATAGGATATTTATATTGAGAAATCTGATACCCTTTTGGAATATCTGGGTAAAAATAGTTCTTACGGTCAAATTCACTGAAATCAGCAATCGCACCACCAAGCGCAAGTCCCACACGAATCACATGCTCTATTGCTTGTTTATTCGGCACAGGAAGTGTCCCTGGATGAGCCATACAAACAGGACAGACGTTTGTATTTGGTTGTTCTTGATCTGGATCATTCTTACAGCCACAAAACATCTTGCGATTGGTATGTAATTCCGCATGTACTTCAAGCCCAATAGTTGTATAGTAGGTTTTTGACATAAAATAATATAATTTATTCTTCAATAGAGATTTGTTCAGCGAGCATTTTTTTATCTGCAAGTGTTTGTGCAAGATAATCTGAAAATTGTTTTATTGATGCATCATCAAACAATGAAATAGTGTGAATAGGTTTTTTCAAATCAAGAAAATCGTTTCGAACTTTTTCTGTATGACCAAGATCAGTCATATCAGTCTTTGTGAGAAGAATGATTTCTTCTTTTTCTAGGAGTGATGGATCGTATTGTCCGAGTTCCTTGCGGATTGTTTCGTATACTTCACGAGGATGTTCGTTTTCAAGAGATACAAGATGGATCAATGTGTTCGTACGTTTGATATGACGGAGAAACTTAATACCAAGTCCTTTTCCTCCTGATGCTCCCTCAATAAGTCCCGGGATGTCTGCAAGAATATGTCCGTAAAAATCACCAAGATTCGGATCAAGTGTGGTGAATTGATAGTTACCAATTTTGGCTTGTGCACGAGTAAGCGCATTCAAGAGACTTGATTTGCCAGCATTTGGTAATCCAATCAATCCGACTTCTGCAAATAGTTGTAGTTCTACGAAGAAGGTATCTTCAAGTCCAGGTTTACCTTTAGTAGATTCCTTCGGAGTTGTATTAGTAGAACCTTTGAAGTGTTCGTTACCGAATCCACCAAAACCACCTTCAAGAAGAAGTTCTTTTTGACCTACACGTTCGAGGATGAATTTCCGTTCTGTGCGGGTATTGGTCACAATAGAACCCATAGGAAGTTCAATAACAATGTCTTTACCATCTGATCCGTGGCAACTATTACTTCCACCGTCTTCTGCTCGTCCTGCGATAAATTCCCGCTCATGACGGTATTTTGCAAGCACGTGAATATCACTGATTGCGATTACATAGACATCGCCACCACGACCACCGTCGCCTCCAGAAGGACCAGAGAATTCCTTCCCTTTTTCATGACGCCATCGCACAACACCGTCGCCTCCGTCGCCAGCTTTTGCAAAAAATTGAAACTCATCGATAAATGCCATATGTATTGACTATAGCATAAATCGCATGCCTGAGGAAATAAAAAATCCCTGAATAATTTCAAGGATTTTGAAAGAAACATCTCTCTAATGAGGGGAGGGTTCGGCTATTGTATCTTTTTTATTTTTTCTTATTTTTATTTGAGCAATATATGGTAACAAAAACGAGACAATAAATATAAGCAATACATGACCCATACTAAAAATTTCAGATATATTCATATATCTGTCTAAGAAAATAAAAATGGCCAAAGAACCAAAAAGATAAATAATAAAAAAGAAAAAACCGGATATCAAATGCATAGGCATAAGAATATCATCGATTTTTTTAATCTTAAAATATACAAATCCTCCAATAAAAAACAAAATAAAACACACCAAAAATATATAGTGCTTTTTTGAATTCCTACATCAGTAACTGTAGTTAATGGCTTCCAAGAATTATTTTCATACACATATTCTGTAATTGTTTGAACAGAATGGAGATTAAATAAAATATTTTCTTTTGTAGTCACTAACTTTTTTCCACTTTTTGCAGCTCTGTATACTTCCTTAGGATCTGCTCCTTCATACGGAATAGGAATTGCTTGTGAATAAGTATAGCTTCGAATAAGTACTGTATTCTCGTATTGAATCGTATCAACAAAAGGGACCGCAGGTGCGCGATGTTGTGCGTGCACTACTGTACTAATAGCCATTGCGATAGCTATTACATAAAGAGATATTGAATTTTTCATGTTCATATAGTTTAATTTTCTAAAAAAACTATATCAAAAAATGAGAAATAGTCAATACCAGAACATTGTTTATTGCAATGCTTTTTCTGCAAGAGCAATCGCACCTTCCCTAGATTCTGCCGCACACAAGAAACAGTCTTTGTGACAAAAGAGTGCATCAGATACACCAGAAAGTGATTGTAATTCTTCACCTTTCAATCCACTCCATTCACGAGGAAGAGATTTCCGACTTTCGAAGCTATTAAATTCGACAGGGATTGTATACACAGACCACCCACCATCACTTCGTGGACTGATCACAAAAAGTGGTTCAGGATATGCGATCAGTGCATATCGTGCCTGCACATGTGTATCGAGAACAATAATTCGCTTATCTGATGATTTTTCATATGCATCTTTGACGAGAACTTCAAGTGCTACTTGTCCGCGAATATGAGCAAGTTTGCGTGTGATAATTTTTTGTGCCAGGACGACAAGGTCGAGAAACGCTTCGTCGGTAGTATCAGCTTCCTGCCATGTCGGTTGCATCATACTGACAATAGATGAGATATCAGTTACGCCAATATCGTCAAAAAGTTTTTTGTACACTGATACACCGTTGTCTATAGCATCTATCGCACATACGAATTGTGTATCAAAACGTAGAGCAATCTCTCTGTCGTCTGCAAGTTCTGTACCATATGTTTTCCAAACCAGTCCAAATGACGCGTATGGAATAGTATTCTCACGTACACCTGCGCCACCTTTCTGATGGTGATCAAAACGAGAGAGTGTCTCATCATATACACCGCCGACATCTACGACAAAGTTCCCTTCTGTAATCTTCTTTTCATCTCGAGTGCGAATGATCTGATACTGATACCCGTGTTTCTTGCACCACAGTACAAGTGTTGCCACAGCAAAGACATCATCCGCATGACACGAACCACTATGTGCAATGATTGTTTTTTTATTGTTTCCGGCGACGAAGTTCATAAAACCTCCGAACAGATTTTTGAATGATGACATATGTAAGAATTGATACAAAAATAATAAGTGACCCTGTTTGAATATCCTTGGTAATCGTCAATGCAGTATACCCCAGAGTATACCCAATACCCATCATCAGCGCTGTCCATGGAACCAGTGACAGGATATCTGCTTTAAGAACAGTACCGAAAGGAACATTTCTCAAACCAGAAAAAATAGTAGTGAAAAGATGTACTCCGAGTATAAAGAATCTGGAAACCCAGATTGACCAGAAGGGTTTCGTTTCAAATCTCGGGAAAAATTTCACAATCCGATCTTCGATTTTTTGAACCCACGGCCGAGTTCCAATATGAGCTCGTGCGTATTGTCCAATAGAATACCCAATACATGCTTTTGCTACACCACCACCAATCGCAACAGTATAGGCAACCGGAAAAGAAAACCACCCGAGATATGCAAAGATACCTGCAACAATAACCGCTATTTCCCCTTCAATAATCAACCCAATAAACAATAATACGTACCCGAGTACTTCATGTGTTGCAACAAAATATTCCCAAACAAATAATTGATGCATATGGTGTACTTAGTCTATCTGTAAAATTTTCGACAAGATCCAATTGAGAATCGATACGACCAATGCTCCGAAAAACGCCGCCGTAAATGTTGACACAGTAAAGCCTGTAATAAATTGGGCAAGGAACCAGAATATCAATCCATTGATTACTAGTGAGAAAAGTCCGAGTGTAATAATCGTGAGTGGTAATGTCACGATAGTAATGATCGGCTTGATGAGCATATTGATAAACACCAAACATGCGCCAACGATAAACGTCACCCAAAACGGTGCAATACTGATACCGTCAATAACTGATGCAGTTGCAAATACCGCAAGACTCACAATAATCCAATGAAGTAATAATTTCATAATAGAAAATTAAAATAATGAATCAACAACTACTTTTACATCTGTGCCATCAGCTTTACCTTTCAAGTCTTTCATAAGTGCAGACATAAGCATACCCTTCTTCATAGGATCAGTGATACCGAGCTCTGATTGTTTTGCTTGTGCAAATGTTCGAATCTCATCCTGAGACATCATAGTAGGGAGAAATACTTCGAGTACTTTCAGCTGAGCTGTTTCTTCAGTTACCAGATCTTCTCGTCCACCTGCGTGGAATTGTTCAATAGAATCCTTGCGTTGTTTTGCAAGACGAGTAATAACGGCAAGTGTTTCTTCATCAGAAAGCATTTCTTGCGGCTTGCGACCTTTTGCAACGAGTTCATTGGTACACGCAGCACTGATACCTCGATACACATCAAGTTTGATTTGATCTTTTGCAAGTAGGGCTTCCTTGATCCCTGCTTTGATTTTTTCATGTAGTGTTTGCATGCGTATAGTATAACAAAAAATAAGAATTATTTCCAAAGTATATTACGTATATAAAAAAGCACTCCACGAATTAACGAGAGTGCTTCAAAAACCATACAGTAATAATATTAAAGTAATAAGGAACCTTTCCATAAACACAAATCGGGACGGGCAACGGTTCTCACAATTGCGTTACCTGCTTTCTTTTTGGTAATCTTTTCTTTTTTACTGACAATAATGTCTTTTCTATCAGCAGAAATAGTTATTGTAAGATCTGAAGGCAGTGCATCTGTAATTGTTTTGTAAACTTGTTTAACTTTTCTCAAATCACTACCATCATCCTGTACACTACCATCAAGTAAATACTTTTTACCAAACAAACGAGTGGAATATTCTGCTCCTGTCGAATCAATAAAGAATATGTCACACTCAAAAGTGTGGGCAGGATATTGTCCTTCACCTAATGTGTTATGTTGATTTTCTTGAAATTCAGTTACCTCTACCCTACTTGGAGTAAACGTAATAATTTTAGGTTCCTCTTTTATAACAGCATGATCAAAGTCATTAAATTCAGTTTTTGTAATAGACTTAGAGGGATGTCTTTTACCTGATTTACTACAACTACTAAGAATTAATATTGTTAAAATAACAATTGTGGAGTTGATTACATTTTTCATTTTTTCTGTTTTTAAAGTTAAGTGATTAGTTAGTATGTATTGTTCTGAGATCGTAGTTTTCGAGATCAGAACAATACACAAACTATCCGTCTTTATTCTAATTATATTATATCATAATATATACATATCTGTCAATAGTAGTAATAATCCTTATAAATAGGTGTTTTTTAATCCAATTTTTTTATTTATCTATACTGTCATGCTACAATAATTCCATGTCAAAAACACTTGTCTATCTCGATACTGAAACTACTGGCAATACACCAGAAGATGTATTATGCCAAATTGCCTACGGCACAGCACCCTTTGAAACAGGAATCATGGATTCTGGAAGTATCTTTTGCGAACTCTACAAACCACACAAAAAAATTCCCCCAGAAGCAAGTGCAGTCACACACATCACCAACAGAATGGTTGCGGATAAAGTAGCATTCAAAGATAGTCCTGAATATACTGACATCAAAACACTCCTTGAACACCCAGACACTATCATGGTTGCACACAATGCCAAATTTGATGTCGGCATGCTCGTCAAAGAAGGTATTACTCCGAGTAATGTTATCTGCACACTTCGTCTCGCTCGTCACCTCGACAAAGAAAATAAAATTCCTCGTTACAACCTGCAATACCTACGGTATTTCCTCGAAATGGAAATAGACGCACAGGCACACGATGCAAAGGGTGATATTCTCGTTCTTGCAGAACTCTTCCCTCGCCTCAAACAAAAACTCATCAAAGATATTGGTTCTGAAGTATCAGATGTACTTCTAGAAGAACTCCTTGCTATATCGACTCGACCATCGCTGATGCACATGTTCACCTTTGGTAAATACAACGGCATGAGTGTACAAGAAGTCGCTTCCCTTGATCCAGGATATCTCAAATGGATGCTTGAACAAAAACGACAAAATCCAGCAGATGAAGAAGACTGGATTTATACATTAGAGAAAGCATTGCAATAAAAAAATCCGGTACTTATACCGGATTTTTAAAATTGTTGTGTTTTACTATTCTTCGTCTTCTTCTAATTCTAAATCTGCTAAAGAGTGTGTAGTTACACTCAAAATAAGATCATGAAATTCTTTTTGTACAACAGGAGAAAGGTCGCTTGTTTCTTTTGATTGATTTTTTAAACAATCAAAAACTTTAACCATGAGAGCTTTGTTGCTAAGATATTCCTCAACATCATGCACCTCCATTGCTTCTGTGCTTTGTTTTGTAATTTCAGCACAAAGACTCTTAATGGTAATTTCAGAAACATCTTTGTTGTTTGAAATCGTCACAGCTCTTTGTAATTCTGTGTGATATACACGAATTCGTTCATCTCCACCTCTTCTTGGTGTATACAGAAGGAAAATCAAACAACTTTCATTTAAGCTCAAACTTTTTAGAGATTGCACTTCTTCTGCGTTTGTAATAACCTCATGACAGTTTTGAAGTACTGTTTTAGGAACAATCTTTTGAGCTTTTTGAAGCTCAGTAAAAATTTGCTCCAATAATACACTGTTCTCGGAGTACTCATGCTTTGATATCCCAGAAATTTCTACACTAATGAAATTAGAAATTTCCTTAGAGAGTTCTTCTACAGATAATGCAGTAATTTTTCCATTATCAGGACGAATTCTGACAGCTTTTTTGAGTACTACGTGATACACACTCAAATTAACTTTTGTTTTAGAATGAGAGTTAAAAAATAGGAAATCTTTTTTGTTCATAAGAAGGACGTTTTTTTCTGATTACACAATACCACAAAATATACCTTGGTGCAACTATCTCCATAAAATGTACTGGTGTGCTAAAATATCATCATGACGATTATATACATCATTATGGGAGTTGTTATTGGAATGGCGATTATATGGGTGATCCTATCAAAAAAAACAAACCCTCAATCACAAGAAAATACCGCTGGGTTTCAGATACTCATGTCTCAAATGAATGAACTTACCCGTACGATTGATAACAAGCTCGGTGAATCACAGAAAAATATGACTGAAGCAGTCCGATACCAGACAAGTGAATCTCAGAAAATTATTCGTGATATTACCGAGAAGCTCGTCCGTCTTGATGAGACCAACAAACAAGTCGTCTCTTTTGCAGACCAACTCCAGAATCTCCAAGACATTCTCAAGAATCCAAAACAACGTGGCATTCTCGGTGAATACTATCTTGAAACACTTTTAAAAAATGTTATGCCTCCTGGTTCGTATGAAATGCAATACGCACTCGGACAAGATGAGAACGGGAAAGAATTAATTCCGGACGCAGTCGTGTTCGTCAAAGACAAGATTATTCCTGTTGATTCCAAATTCTCACTTGAGAATTACAATCGTATTCTTGAAGCAACAGACCCGAGTGAAAAAGAGCGATTCGAAAAACTCTTCGTCAGTGATCTCAAAAATAGAATTACTGAAACATCGAAATATATCAAACCAGAGAAAAACACCATGGACTTCGCATTCATGTTCATTCCTCACGAAGCAATCTATTACGATCTCCTGATCAACAAAGTTGGTGCAATAGAAGAAAATACAGAAAACCTCATTCAACGGGCGGCACAGAAATACAAAGTGATTATCGTATCCCCTACGTCATTCCTCGCATATCTTCAGACAGTTCTCCAAGGCTTGAAAGCGATGCAAATAGAAGAAAGTGCAAAAGACATTGTGAAGCGAGTTGGTGAACTCGGCAAACATTTGAAAGCATACGAAGAGTATCACAGCAAACTCGGTAACGCACTCAAAACTACAGTCAATCATTTCAATACCGCAAGCAAAGAACTCAAAAAAGTAGACAAGGATGTCATGCGCATATCTGGCGTATCCCCAGAACTTGAATCACTACTCATAGAAACACCAAGTCAGGACGAAGAATAATAAAAACACCACGAACATATTCGTGGTGTTTTTATTATTCTATATATCTAGATTATTTCTGTTCTTCAGAAGATCCAGCGTCTTTAACTTCAGCGTCTTGGATATTGTCTTCTGGTTTTGGTGCTGCTTGTTCAGCAGATTGTGCTTTCATCATTTCTTCACCAATCTTACTCATCTCTTTTGAGAGAGCTTCTGTAGCAGTTTTGATAGCATCACCATCAGTACCGTCTTTTACACCTTTGAGTGCAGTGATCTGATCTTCAACACCTTTCTTGGTATCAGTGCTTACTTTATCACCTGCATCAGCAAGAGACTTTTCTGCACTGTACAAAGTCATCTCAGCAGTGTTCTTGATTTCAACAAGTTCCTTTTTCTTCGCATCTTCAGAAGCATATGTTTCTGCTTCTTGTTGCATGCGTTTGATATCTTCTTCAGAGAGACCACTCGCAGCTTCGATACGGATAGACTGCACCTTACCACTAGTCTTTTCTTTTGCAGATACGTTAAGAATACCATTCACATCTACATCAAAGGTTACTTCTACTTGTGGCATACCTCGTGGTGCTGGTGGAATACCATCAAGCACGAAGCGTCCGAGAGATTTGTTATCACTTGCCATAGGACGCTCACCTTGCACAATGTGAATATCTACGGAAGTTTGATTATCTGCTGCAGTTGAGAATACTTGAGACTTACTTGATGGGATAGTCGTATTACGTTCTACAAGTTTCGTTGCAACACCACCGAGTGTTTCGATACCGAGAGAAAGTGGGATCACGTCAAGCAAGAGAATATCTCGTACTTCACCTTTCAATACACCACCTTGTACCGCTGCACCGAGTGCTACCACTTCATCAGGATTGATTGTACGATTCGGTTCTTTACCAAAGAGATTCTTTACTTCTTCTACAATTTTCGGCATGCGAGTCTGTCCACCGACAAGAATTACTTCATTGATGTCACTCATTGAGAATCCAGATGCAGTAAGTGTACGCTTCGTGATTTCAATAGAACGTGTGATGTATTCTTGTGCAAGATTTTCAAGTGTTGCACGAGACATCTTGAGGAGTAAGTGTCGAGGACCAGATGCATCTGAAGTGATGAATGGAATATTAATTTCTGTTTCCATTGTTGTAGAGAGTTCAATCTTTGCTTTTTCTGCTGCTTCATCGAGACGTTGACGAGCAAGCGGATCATTCGTCACATCAATACCACTTTCCTTTTTGAATTCATCTGCAATATAGCGAATGATTTTCTGGTCGATATCACGTCCACCCATGTGTGAGTCTCCGTCTGTAGATTTCACTTCAATCACATCATTGCCGACCTCAAGCACAGTTACGTCGAATGTTCCTCCGCCGAAGTCATACACGACAATCTTCTCATCTTTACGTGCACTGAATCCGTATGCAAGAGCAGCGGCTGTTGGTTCATTGATGATACGCTTCACATCAAGTCCTGCGATCTTGCCCGCATCAATAGTGGCTTGACGTTGTGTGTCATTGAAGTATGCAGGAACAGTAATGATCGCTTCAGTCACTTTCTCTCCGAGCTTCGCTTCTACGTCAGCCTTGATTTTTGCAAGGATCATCGCAGACACTTCTTCTGGACGTTGCCATGAATCTCCAATTTTTACTTCAACACCGCCATTGGTATCTTGTTGAATTTTGTATGAGACGATCTTGAGATCTTTCTGTACTTCTGGGTCTGCAAAACGATGACCCATGAATCGCTTGATACCGTAGACAGTATTTTCTGGATTGGTCACTGCTTGGCGCTTCGCAAGAAGTCCCACAAGACGATCACCATTCTTGGCAATCGCAGCAATAGAAGGAGTTGTGCGAGCACCTTCAATATTTTCTATAATCTTTGGTTGTCCTCCTTCAATGATTGCAACCGCAGAGTTTGTTGTTCCTAAGTCTATTCCAATTATTTTTGACATAATGTGTTGTGTAAAATTAATTATTAATAAATATGTGAATAGTATACACCCACCATTTATTTTTGACAAGTATTTAGCGACCACTGAATTATTGTCAAAATATACAAATATGTTATCATATAAACATGAATAAGAAAACTCCTGTCCAAAAAGCCGTTTTAAAGACCCTTTCTGGAAAGAAACTGTCTAGTACTGATTCTCTGAGAAAGACCGTTTCTGAGGCAATTTCAAGCGAATACGAAGCAAAGAACAAGGCGGATTACGCCATTACTCGTTCTATAAAAAACCTTACTGAGGCAGGGCTTATTGAGGTATTCCAATCTGATCACCATGAATATCTCCGACTCACACCGGACGGTAAGCAAAAAGTTCACAACATCACCCTTGAATCAGAAAATGGACTCGTCTCAAATGTCTGGGACGGCTACTGGCGTATCATTATTCTCGATGTTCCAGAGGATCGCAAAAGTGAACGTGAATCACTCCGCTACTTGCTCAAAAAAGCAGGATTCGTGTGTGTGAAAAATGCAGTCTGGATATCCATGTACCCTTTTGAACACCTCTTCACAAATATAAAAAATGATCTTGGACTGACCACAGAAATGATTATTCTCGTCACAGATAAACTTGACAAAGAATCAGAAAAAACTTTTTTTGAAATGGTGAATAAATAAAAAATCCCTAATAGGGATTTTTTATTTATTTCTTTACCTCAAACACCTTCACTCTCGCAGGACGAATGATTCGTTCACCTGCTATGTAACCATATTGAATCACTGATGCAACCATGTGATCTTGATCTTCTTGTTCTGTCGGAACCATTTCAATTGCTTCGTGGATTGTCGGATTAAACACTTCTCCGAGTACACCTACTTTTTTCACACCGTAATCTTCTACAGTTCGCACAAGTTGCTGATAGATATACTCTACACCAGCACGCCAATTCGCACCTACTTTTTCCCATGCTTCTTTATTGGCAAATGCCATGTCAAAACTATCCAGCGTCGGGAGGAGATCTTCTACAAATCCTGCAGTAATATGCGCACGGAGTTCTTTGCGTTTTGTTTCTTCAGATCGTTCAAGGTTCACATAATCTGCCTTTGCACGTTGCCAACCAGTAAGATACTCTTGCTTCTCTTCTCGTGCTTTTTTGAGGTCTTCACGAAGTTTTTTAACAACATCCTTAGTCGGCAACATATCGCCATCTTCAGTAGTTTCTTCAAAAACCATATCTTCAATAGGCTCTTCGTGAGTATCTTGTATTGTAGTATCTTCTTCTTTCATATACTTCAGTATACTCATTTTTGAATAAAAAAAAACCTCTCGAGTGAGAGGTTTTTTTGAGTATTAACGCTTACTCCATTGTGGAGCCTTACGAGCTTTCTTGAGACCGAACTTACGGCGCTCTTTTGCACGAGGATCACGTTTGAGGAATCCGAGTTTTTTGAGTGTACCACGGAGTTCTTCATCAAATTCAGTAAGTGCACGAGTGATACCGTGACGAACTGCTTCTGCTTGACCGTTTGCACCACCACCGATAACCTTTGCAGTGATTTCAAATTTTTCAGCAATTTTGCCTTTTACAAATGGATCTTGAACGATCTTGATCAATTCACTTGTTTTAAAATAGTTTTGTAATTCGGCATCATTGACCATGATTGTAGTCTTTGCTGCAGGAGTAATACGCACACGAGCTGTAGCAGTCTTGCGACGACCAATTGCTTCGATGTATCCTCCCTTTTTTGTTGTTTTCTTAGTTGCTGTCTCCATATTATTCTTTCACTGTTAGGTTCTTCATCATACGACTGCGAAGCTTGTTTGCAGGAAGCATGCCGTAGATAGCGAGTTCGAACAATTCTTTGTAGCCCTTTTTTGAAATAATGTCTTCATTCGTTTGAAACTTGAGTCCTCCTGGGTATCCAGAATATCGTTCATGAAGGGTTGTTTTCTTACGCTTTTCAGTCATAGTGACTTTTGAAGCGTTTTCGATGACAACGGTAACTGCCTTGACTTTGTTCTTAGCAAAATCAACCTCATTTTTACCCATGAGAAGAACCGCCGCTTGTGAAGCGATTCGTCCGAGTGTCTTTCCTGTTGCGTCAATTGTGTGATTCATACTGTTGGTCATCATACATTAAAAGTTATACAAATTCAACTAGCGCCATTGGAGCTGCGTCACTGAGACGTTTTGGCAGTTTCAATACGCGAGTATAGCCACCAGTGCGATCCTTGTAGCGAGGAGCGATCTCATCAATAAGTTTGTTCGCTTCTTCTTTGCGATTGATTAAGCGTGAAGTTACCAAACGCTGTGAAGCGAGTGTTCCTTCTTTTGCTTTTGTAACCAATTTTTCAACGTATGGTGCAACTTCCTTAGCTTTTGCTTCAGTTGTTTCTATGCGACCATGCACGATCAAAGAGAGCGCGAGCGACTTGATAAGTGCGTTTCGCTGACTACGTGTTCGTCCAAATTTTCGTACTGAATTGTGGTGTCTCATACTCGTTTTATTAATTAAGTTACGCTTATTTTAGCGTAACGCCAAACTCTGCCAATACTTTTGTAATTTCACTAATTCCCTTTTCTCCCATACCTGGAAGTTCAAGGAGGTCTTCTTTCTTCTTTCGAGCAAGACCGCCGACTGTACGGATGTTTGCTGCAGTAAGCGCATTCATCGTGCGTGTACCGAGATCAAGACCTTCGATGCGAGTTTTCATTGCATCAGTAAATTCTTCTTTCTTTTCAGGTGACATATCTTCATCGATATCTTCTGAAATTTCTTCTTCACTGTTTGTTGAGATTTCTTTTGCAGTTACATCAACTGGTTGTTTGAAACCAACGATTGCTTGCAATTGAGTGATCATAGTATCAATTGATCGTTCGAGTGCTTCTCGAGGACTGATTGTACCGTCTGTTTCAATAGTGAGACGAAGTCTGTTGTGGTCTGTTTTGTCTCCCACGCGCATGTTCTCTACTTCATAACTTGCACGGCGGATAGGAGTGAAGATAGCGTCTACAGCGATTGTGCCGATATCAACCTTTGGTTTTTGGTGAATTTCTTTTGGTACAAACCCGAGTCCTTTTTCAATAGTGATTTCGATTTCAAGTTTTGCATTCTTGTCAGTAAGCTCAGCGATGAATTGATCACCATTGAGAACTTCTACTTGACCAGAGAGTGTGATGTCACTTGCAGTAACTACTTTTGGTCCCTTTACAGAGAGTGTTACTGTTTGTGGTTCATCTGTTACAAGCTTGAAACGAATCTTCTTGAGGTTGAGGAGGATTGTAATAACGTCTTCCTTAATACCGTCAAGCACAGAGAATTCGTGCGTTGCACCAGTAATCTTCACAATGGTTACCGCAGCACCAGGAAGTGATGAGATAATAATACGGCGCAATGAATTACCTAGCGTGTGGCCGTAGCCTGGAGCAAGGTTGTCTATTTCATATACACCCTTTTGGATGTCTTCAGAAACGATACGAGGTTTTGATGGCAAAATAATGTTGTGTGACATATGCATTCTTTTTGGTTACTACTAAAGTGAGTACCTAGCACAATTAACGACTATAAAATTCAAGGACTGTGTTGAAATTCAAGAACGTCTCTGTGTTCTTCGGATATGCTTTCACGGCTGCTTCAAGCTTCTCAGGAGTAAATGAGAGCCAGTTTGGGATAGTGTATGTCTTGAGCTTTGCTGTAACATCAGCAAACAATACACTCTTACGACTACCTTCACGAACAGCAACAACATCTCCTGTCTTCACTTGATATGAAGGAACATTGAGTTTCTTGCCGTTTACAGTGAAGTGTCCATGAGTTACCATTTGACGAGTAAGGGCTCGAGTATGTCCGAGTCCAAGTCTGTAGACAACATTGTCGAGACGTCGCTCGAGGTTCTCATACAATCTATCTGCTGCAACTACTCCTTTTGCGGTAGTTGCTTCTTTCACATAGTTTGAAAGTTGTTTTTCTGAAATACCATAACTAAAACGAATTTTTTGTTTTTCGATTAGTTGCAAGCCATATTCAGAAGGTTGCTTTGGCTTTTTGCCATTTTTTCCTCGTCCACGATTAGATTCAGAAATAACAAATTTCTGTGTTTGACATTTTTCAAACACTCCTGATCCTAATCTTCGACAAATTTTATATTTTGGTCCGTTTTTCATAACTCAATCTTGATCTATTACATTACTTAGTACTATACACGTCGTGGCTTTTTAGGCTTTGGTCCATTGTGAGGAACTGGAGTCATATCTTTGATACCAGTTATTTCAATGTTGTGTGCCATAAATGCTCGAATTGCTGGTTCGCGACCAGAACCGACACCCACTACAACAGCGTCAGCTTCTTTGATACCAAGCGTTGCCGCTTTGTCACCAAGAATATCGCCTACTTTTGAAGCAGCAAATGGTGTTCCTTTTTTCGCTCCGCGAAAACCAAGACTACCTGCTGAACTCCAGAAGAGTGTATTTCCTTTTTTATCTGAAAATACAACTTTTGTATTGTTGAAGGTTGCTTCAACGTGAAGTGTACCCGCAGAAATCTTTTTCTTTGGTGTTCGTGCACCAGTGCGAGCTGATTGCCCTTCTGATGCTGTTCCCTCTTGATTTGCAATTCTTTTTTTGCCCATAACTGTTTGTATACTTACTTAATGTTGCCAAACTTAAAATAATAAAATGTTTATCTGAAATATATTACGTCTTCGATTCTTTTCTTCGTCCACTACCCATTGTCTTCTTCACACCTTTCAATGTTCGAGCATTGGTTTTGGTACGTTGACCACGAGATGGGAGTTTTTTCATGTGTCGACTTCCTCGATATGACTTGATATCTTTGAGGCGTTTGATATTGGCAGTAATCTCACGTTTGAGGTTACCTTCGATTTTCAAACTTTCGACAATCTTACGGATCTGATTTTCTTCATCAGGAGTAAGGTCTTTTGACTTCTTGTCATGAGGAATTGTTACCTCATCAAGAATCTTACGAGCTCGAGAAAGGCCAATGCCATACAATTCTGTAAGACCAATATCGAGACGCTTTTCATTTGGAATAGTAATACCTAAAATACGCATGGAAATATAATGATTAAATTCTATTGTTTTTGCTTGTGCTTTGGATTATCACAAATGATACGCAAATGACCTTTGCGCTTTACCATCTTACACTTATCACACATTTTTTTAACTGAGGCACGAATTTTCATATTTTTATCTTTTTATAAAATACGCTAAAAAAGCACAAGTACGCCTAACGTACAAAAACAAGGAGAGTATACCTTATTTAGAATCTTTTTACAATACGACCCTTTCCGCCGTACGGATCAATAACGACATCAACTTTATCACCGAGCAAAACCTTAATACGATTTAGGCGCATTTTTCCAGAGAGATACGCTAGAATCTCTTCTTGAGAATCTAGCTTTACTCGAAATAACGTGCTTGGTAGCGCTTCAGTAACAATGCCGATTTTTGTTATAACTCCTTCGTTTTTTTCAATCATTGAACTTTTTTATAGTAACAAAAAAATAAAAATAAGTCAACAAATGCATCTGGGGGTATCTATATATCCTATTATTTTTCTGACAAATCAATGTTTTTTATCACTACGGTGACTTTTTCACTTTTTTCTGGAATAGTTTTTATCCAAAATGGTGTAATAGTGAGCTCTGCAGCATCGATGGAAAGGTATTCACTTGTCATCTTTTTAAAGTCTTTTTCCCGTGCGCCAAGAAGTGATTTTTGAATGGAAACGGTGTCAATTTCCCAAACGACACGTGCATCACCAATTAAATGAAAACGTATCTCTGGAATATCTTTTATACTCGGAACATCAGTAGGTTCATATGAAAATACAAGTTTTGATAATTCAGGTATGTATATAGGCGCATTATCATACTCACTATCAGCAATCTGAGCAATTGATTTTGATAAAGTTTTTTTATTCATCAAAACCAAATCCATTGTTCCAGACTGAACCATAGAAATGGCTGTCTGATCACCCTCTATTGGAATTTCTTTTGTCTCAACGGAAATCTTGGCACTTTCTGGATAAAAGAGGAAATCTTTTGGAATTTGGACTTCTGCTTGAGAAAGTAACTTTTGGCGTAGTGTTTGAGTTAATTCATCTATCACTTGTGTACGAACACTGTCATCCAGTACAGCAATCATTCCAACCTGCCCTCCAGTAATAGCACCAACAGAACGTGCATATATCTTTTCTTTTTTTGTAGCGGAGAAAGTTTTGACGGACCAATCTGTTGGTGCTTGG
>JADLDV010000010.1 GCA_020846455.1 Candidatus Nomurabacteria bacterium | reverse complement strand
GGATTGCGCCGAAATTTTCGCCAAAACAGAAAGCCGAAGCCCGCGCGGATTCCTCCCCAGACCCCTCCTCCGCGCGGGCGAGACCGCATTCCGCACCCCGCCACCATTTCCCCAGAAAAAAGAGGCGGGGTGCCGTCAGGGTTTCTTCTCAAAAAAGGTTCGCGCAAAGGATACAATTTCACCGCAACGAACGCAGCTAGGGAAATCATACTAAAAAATACTCATTACTGAGTATTTTTTAGTATGATTATTTTATAGGATTTTCTCCACGAATCAATCGAATAAGAATAGAAATGATAGCAATCACAAGCAAGATGTGAATGAATCCTCCGAGAGTAAATGAAGTCACCATACCGAGCAACCAGAAGATAATAAGAATTATCGCAATTGTAGTAAGCATAAGAGATATTTTACGTTAAAAGTACTGCACAAAATCGACCCGATTAGACCGCCCTGAAACACTCTCAGTATAGCACGATATGTACAGATAGAGACGTATTATACGAGACAGATATATGTATTCAGGATATACTATATTCATGACAACAATTCAAACAATTATCCAAACAATCTGGGCATCAATCCTCACACTTGGTTGGGGTAAATTATTACTCGCAGTTATCATTATCGCGATACTCACCCGCGTCCAAAAACTTCTTGGACTTGTCGGTGCGATACTCTTCATTGCATATCTTGCAAACTGGTTATAAGCATACATGTATTTAAAAAAAACGACACCTGTGTGTCGTTTTTTTTAATATTATTGTACTCGTGTTTTGTGATAGTACACGTACGATACAATGAGTATCGCGAGTGTCACCAATGGCGCAAATGACATTGGAACAATACCATCAACAGCCATGTGTGCAATAAACGCTGAAATGTAGGTAATACCGAATGCAACATATGCCCACTCTTTAATTCGCTTCCCTATCTGTGGAATAATGAGAATCAATCCACCAATGAAGTTACCAATACTTGCTTCGATTCTAAACCATTCTGGAAGACCAAGGTGTCTCGTACCCTCTATTGCCATTTCACTATTCATAAAGAAAATTCCTGGAAGGATAAATAGTGCGAGCAACCCTGTACTGATCCAATATATCGCGTTGTCTTTTTTGTTATACATAAAAATAAAATAAAGGAATAATTATTTTGCCATCTTCTCAGCTTCTTCAAACTTATGCGAATTTTTATATAGTAAAATCATCATATAATCAAGTTTATACATACTTTCATAAATATTACTGGCTAATCAATTCGTTAATTTTACGTATCGTTGTTTTTCCAACCACACCGGTTCCTTTTTTCAGTCCCCATGGTGTAAGAATATCATCCGCATATTTTTCTTGGAATTTTATAACTGCTTTTTTAGTAAGTAATCCGAAAAAATTAGTTTCCTTTCCCGGAGAACCTACTCCTGAAGGAGCAATTTTTGTATCAGGGTCAGAGTTAAGAAAAACCTGTAACGCTTTTACCTCTGAGTTATTTTGATTTTGTTTAAGCTGTTTTGTAAACGACTTAAGGGGATTTACTTGATTTGATTGCAAATTTTTTGTTGAAATTGTGTTTTGTTTCAAAAAGATGGTATCTGAAACAAGATTATTTCCCGAATTTAAACCATAGGCATTATAGAACCTTACATAGACAGTATACAGACCATCAGGACAAGTTGAGTTTTTAATTGTACCACCAAATTTCGAGCATATATCCCATTGCTTGAAAGCGACATACTCTTCTTGGACGGCATCAGTGAAATCACCTGTCATTGAGATTGCTATTTTTTTTATATCTGTTCCAGCATTAAACCCTAAGACCACATTTCTGCTTGAAGTGGTTGTGTTTCCTCTATTGACAATGACCTTAAAACCTCCAGAAGGTGGCATGATTGGTAATACCCAATTAGTCGGCAAAACAACTCCTCCCGTTGAAGCACCAGCAAAAGTTACAGATATCGTATGAGTACTAGTGACATTACTAAATAAATACGAAGAGACTGCCCCCACAGATGAACCATCAATCAAAACATCAGAAATATTATACCCTGGGTTTGCTGTTATACTGAATACTTGATCTGATCCATTATTTACAGAAACAGTACCAGAAGGAGTGATGGAACCATTGTTTCCGGCAGATGCGGTGATGGTGTGAATAGTATTTACACACGTTACAGAAACATTTGTAACATTGGCGGAGACCGTTCCAGAACCATTTCCTACTGTACAAGATTGTCCAGTAGGTTGAGTTAACACGGTAACAGCATAGCTTGCAGAATCATTTAATGCAGTGGAAAAAACAAAAGAACCGTTTGCAGAAGCAGAATAATTATCACCGCCGTTATTTTGTAAAACGACAGTGCCAGACAATCCGGAAATTGTACCACCGACAGTGTAGGTTGGTATTGGAGGAGTTGTAAACGTTTCATCTGCACCATAGGCAGTACCAGCAAAATTAGTTGCATATGACCTAAAATGATACGTTGTATCGGGTGTTAAACCGGAAATTGATTCACTAAAATCACCAGTAGTAAATGACCCTGAATTAGATGTCGTTGCAATTTCATATGCAGTTGTTAAACCATATGCAAATCCACGAATTGTGGGTGTTGTACTACCAATACTACTAATGGAACCATTCAGCGTTGCCGAGGTTGTCAACACTGAGGAAGCATCAGAGGTGGTGAGTGTTGGAGTAGTTGTCAAAATATCGTTTATCTTTAATGCATATTTTGCATGCCCTGAAGTGGAGGGGTGAACTCCATCCGCCAAATCCGAAGTTGTTAAAAGAGTACTCCCGTCAACCAAAGTTGTCCATGAACGTGCGTTACAGATGGTAGAAATCTGACTTCTATAAGAACTTAGTGTGTTACTGAAACTATTAGCACTTTCACTGCTTCGTACAATTGGTGTTTGACAGACAATTCTCGCTGATGGCAACGCCGCATGCAAATCATCAAGTGTCGCCGCATATGCAGTCCCGAAATTCGTTGCACTCCATTTATTTAATCCGTAATCATTCGTACCAATTGCAACCCAAACAGTCTCTGGATCATACCCTGCGACACGACCAACAAAAGCACTTCTTAATCCAGAAGTATTTGCATCATCATACAAGGCACGGTACCCCCATGATTCCAACATTACACTGTGCCCATAGGTATCTCTCAGCAACGGAACGTACGCCTCAATTTCTGGATTTGTAGCATTTCCACCAGAAGCAATACTGTCACCATAAATCAAAATGCGATCTGCTTGAACTGTCGGTGTCACCACTGAAAACGAAGCAGTGTCTGCATAAGTAATACTGTCAATAAATGAACCGATTACCGTAGAAGAAGGTTTACTTTCAGCCCCTGAAATAATCTCCACTGTTCTTGTCGTACCCGCCGTGCCCAGGGTAACAGTAAAATTCTGTGAACCATTTGTTGTGAAAGCCAATGATGATTGGTTTACTCCATCAACACGTAAACCTAAATGTGCAAAAGGTGCATAGCTTGCATATATCGAGGTGGTTCCCCCAACTGTAACACTTGCTGCGTTTGTGGTAAAAACAAAACGAGAAAAAGTTGATTGTCGTGGCGCAGAAATATTATCATACCCATTATCCCACAAATCAGACTCTTGAACTATATACGTCGTGGTAGCCGCACTCGTTGTAATAGTAATCGTATTAGAATAAACAGTAGTTGGTGTAGCGTCTGTATACGCAACACGATAATCATACGCAGTAGATGCCGTCAATCCTATATCAGTCACCGGACTAACGGTGGCCCCACTAACATTTGACCAGACACCTGCTCCTGATGGACTTCGTTGCAACTGTGCAGTAATGGGCGCTGTCCCACCACTCGCATTTGTCCAAGAAACACTAGCGGTGGTACTCGAATAACCTGTTTCCGACAATGTTCCTGCAGATAAAACTCCAGATGAAACTGCTGCTTCATAGTGAGCAAGTATATCACTAGCACTTAAATCACTATAGATTGCTAAATGTTGCATTTTCCCCTGGGAAAAACTCGCTGTTCCCGCGCGACTCATGAGATACAGAGTGAAATTACCAAAATTATTTGTATTGTTTGCATTTA
Organism: Candidatus Nomurabacteria bacterium; assembly: GCA_020846455.1. GTDB lineage: Bacteria > Patescibacteriota > Minisyncoccia > Phycocordibacterales > UBA9973 > JADLDV01. Next base: position 5,139 of record JADLDV010000010.1, on the reverse strand, counting down.
ACGGTCGAGATGATGCTGTTTGTAACACTCCATCAACATACAAACTTACTTCATTTGAACTTGCACCCTTGTTATACACAGCAACAACATGGTGCCAGCTTCCAGCAGAAGGTCTAGTATATAGAGCATAGTTGTATCCAGTATTACCCCTAAGCATCACATTTGCTGAATTTGCTCCACTTCCTTGGTTTTGTGCATATAAAAAAGCAGTGAGTTGACTGTTTGTATTTGAGCTAAATTCCCATGTTGATCTATATGTATCATCATAAGAATCCGTATAAAGCAAGGCTTCGACAACAATTTTGTTATATGCAGTCAAATTAAGAGTTGACGCTGTTGCTCCAAAACTAGATGTACCGTTAAACTCTACAGCAGTTCCATCAACCTGACCACCTGCACCAGCCGTAGCGGAAGTGAGATTGATTGCAGTTCCACCAACAGCAGCGGACAAGCTCGTCGCACCAGCTGCTTCGTCCATTGGCCAATAATAGAGAGGTGTGTTTGCTTGAATTACATCTCTGTATGCTGCCTGCACAAATGATGGCATAAAAAACATCACTCCAAAAAAAAAGCTCGAAATTACTGAAAAATATGACAGATAAGATTTTAGGGAATGATATTTAAACATATATACAACTTTAATAATTCAAGGCGACTACATACTATTATGTTCAATAATAACATTTTTTTATATCAAACGAAAAAACTTAAAACGTCTTTATTTATATATAAAAATAAATAAGTGATCAACTTTAATTCAATACGTATGTTATTTTGCCATCTTCTCAGCTTCTTCAAATTTAATCGAGAGGAGTTTTGATCCCCCATCAGCACCCACGGTCACTCCGTAGATCACACCAGCACGTGACATCGTCTCACGATTGTGTGTTACCACGACAAGATTTGATGATCCAGAGAGACGTTCAAGCATATCACCATACCTGCGAGCGTTTGCTTCATCGAGCGCAGCATCTGTTTCATCAAGCACAAGGAATGGTGGCGGATTGACTTGTGATAATGCAAAAAGGAGTGCAATTGATGTTAGTGACCGTTCGCCACCTGAAAGCATATGGAGATCCTTGGTCTTTTTATGTGGCAATGATACATGAATATCAATTCCGCGTTCAAAAGAAAGTTCTGCCTGCTCATCAGCGACTACAGTATCATCATCCCCTTTTCGTGTACGTTTATTTTCCAAAACAATAGACAAGAATGCACTTCCACCACCGAACATGAGTTCAAAGAATTTTTGAAAGGCAATATTGATCTTCTCAACACCTTGCTTGAATTCACGATCAAGTGTTTCTTTGAGTTCTGTGATCAGTACAGCGAGTGATTGAATACTGTTTTCGAGATCATGTAATTCACGTGCGAGGAATTGATCACGCTCAGTAGTATCTGCAAATTCTTTCATAATATCACCTACTCCACCAATGCCACTTTCTTCAAGTTTTATTTTCAATCGCTCAATCTTGCGCAGTAGTGCATGTTGACCTTCTCTATCATGAGCACTCTTTTGATCTATTTCAAATCGAACATATGCAGTAATTGGTTGACCAACAAGCTCAACTGCATCACGCATTTCAGATTCAAAACGAGAAATAACTTCACTCAATCGTTCATGTCTAATGGTTACCATTGTCTGCTTTTGAAGAATTTCATTTCTCTTAATAGACAACTCGAGTCGTTCTTTATTTGCCTCAGTGGTACGCATCTGTGCATCACGAACATTTTTTTCAATAGCCTCCAAGTCTCCTCGAAGTCGACGAATCTCTTCTTCGAGAGCCATGTCACTTGATTTCAATGAACCGAGTGTTGTTTCGTATTCATGTAGTTGCGTAGTGTCTGGTTCGACAACTTCTGTTCGCACAGAATCACTCATTGGTGTATATCGTACAATACACGCACGAAGCGTATCTCTTGTTTGAGCTAATTCATGTTTTAAAGAGTCTATCGTATGTTCACCTGCAAGTACTCGATCAATACCACCAATGATTTCTTCGAGACTTGTGCGAACAGTAACAAACTCAACTGTAGTATTTTTTACCTTTTCAACAGACACCGGAGCTGCAAGTCGCGCAGTTTCCATTTCAATCAAGGCTTCGATGCGACCCATACTGCGAACTAATTCATCTTTTTTTGCCTGTGTACTTCGAATTTGCGCAGAAAGTTCTTCTCGTCGAGCACTCTGTGTCTGTACCACAGGTACTTGCTCTTCTGTCTCAGTAAGTACTGCAAGGGTTTGATCTATCTCATTAAGAGCTTGTGTTATCATTGCACGTTCTTCATGCACAACAGCTCGTTCTTGTTCTATGTATGTTTCTTCTTTTTTAAAAAATTCTAAATAGCATGTTTCGAGTTCCTTTCTCAATTCACCTGCTTTTTCTATTTTCTCAACTTGCTTCTTGAGAAAAGCGAGATGTGGAGCAAGCTCTCTTCGCATCACATTAATTTCTTTGACATTTTCTCTTGTTTTATCGAGTTTGCGTTCACTATCCTTGAGACGATACTGGTATACATTGAGCCCAAGTGCGTCTTCTACCATCGTACGACGGTCTTTCAAAGAAGCGGAGAGGAGTCTATCTGCTTCACCTTGAGAAATAATATGATGACTTGATGTACCAATATTTACAGATGCCACCAGTTCAGTAATATCTTTCAGTCGAACTTGCGTACCATTGATTGCATACACATTACTTCCATCTTGGAATACTTCACGACTAATAGTCACTTCATCATATTCAAGCAGTGACGATCTAAGATTTTCATTAGTATATGAAAAGATGCGTTTAGTATTGTCGAACACCATCGCCACATACGCACGGTTTTGCTTTGGGAGAATTTTTGATCCTTTGAATATCAAATCAGAACCACCTTTTCCTCGAAGTGATTTCATTGATTGTTCACCAAGAACAAATCTAATCGCTTCCACGACGTTTGATTTTCCTGAACCATTCGGTCCAACGATAGTCGTAATAGGCGCTTCAAAAGTAAGCGTTGTTTTTTTGGCAAATGATTTAAATCCAACAATGTCGATACGTTTGAGGTGCATGAAATACAAAATGAATCACATTAATCGAGCCAACCTTTTTGTTCAAGGGCAGTGCGTGCTGCTTGTTGTTCTGCTTCCTGTTTTGATTTACCCTTGCCTGTCGCCACTTGTAGTGTATCAAAAAATACACCGACAGTGAAATGCTTGTCATGATCTGGCCCATTTTCTTTGATAACTTTATACTGTGGAGTTACTCCGACATACTCTTGTGCTTTTTCTTGAATCAAACTTTTTGCATCACGCCAAAGCTTGTGCTTCACAATGTCATCAATACGTCCATAGAGAGTCCGTGCCATAAATTGCTCTGCTGCATCATATCCTTGATCAAGATAGATTGCACCCACAAATGCTTCATACGTATTCGCAAGACTATACTGACGAGCCTTGCCAGTATCTTTACTCTCCCCTTTTGAAAGAAGGAGGAAATCATTCATTCCGATCTCTGTCGCAATTTCTGAAATAATCACTGCATTCACCAGAGCTGAACGATACGCAGTCAATTCACCTTCTGCTTGTAATGGGAATTTTCTATAGAGATAATCAGTTACAGCAAGTTCAAGTACAGCATCACCAAGAAACTCGAGACGCTCATTATGTGCGAGTCCGAGATTTGGATTTTCATTAAGATAGGAACGGTGCAAGAATGCTTGCTGAAGTAACTGTGCATCTTTGAAGATAACGCCAGTCTTTTTTTCGAATACAGAAAAATCAATCATATAGTTTTGAGTAGAAGTATTTAGCATCGGCAGAAACAAACTCATTCCGAAGATGCTAAAAACATATACTTACATAATACTTACTTGTTTGTAATACACTCAATCGCTTTCATCACGATAGGTAAAATATCATCATACATCGTGAGGTCTGCGACCTCATTTACAGGAAACCATTTTGCATCATTAAGACCACCAGAAGACTCGAGTGTCAGTGGTTCATATTTTGCTTCAGCAAGGAAGTACATGACTTGTTTGCGAATCTTACCTTTCTCTGGATGAGAAGCTATGTACTCATTTTCACCAAGTTTTTCAACAATAGTGACGTCCAAGCCAACCTCTTCTTTCATTTCACGAATTGCACCAGTTGGTTCATCCTCACCTTCCTCAATACTTCCTTTGACGAGAGTCCAATGACCAAACACATCATGTACAAAAGCAAGATACAACATACCATTATCAATAGCATATATAACACCTCCTGCCTTTTTTTCAATAGGTAACTTAGAGATATCAATTGGTTCAGCGGGTGCTTTTGCGTGTTTACTAACTTGTTCTTTACCAGGTTCGCCAAGCTCTTTGTAGACTGCACCAAGTACACCATTGATAAATTTACTTGAATTTTCCCCACCAAATGTTTTAGCAAGTTCAATTGCTTCATTAATCGCAACCTTAGGAGGCACTTGTTCACGATCTCCAAAAAGAAGCTCTGCGAGACCTTGTCGAAGAATATTTCTATCAACTATTGATATTTTATCTATTGGCCAATCAGGAGCGGCTTTTTCAATAATCTGATCCACAATAGTACGCTTCTTGATAACAGTATCAGTAAGCTCATGCATAAACGGCATGTCATTATTTTCAGGAGCAAATTCTTCTACATTACGTCTCAAGATATCCTGAATACGCTCATCTTGCATACCAATAAAATCCCATTCAAAAAGCGTTTGGAGGACGATTGATCGTGATAAATGTCGGTTTGCCATAAATGCGATAGTTGATTTGATTAAAAGAACAATGATAATCTAGATGTGTATAAAATTATTTTGCAGAAGCTTTAGATTTCTTTTGCTTTTTTTCTACTTTTGATACAACATCAAGAACCTTTTTACCACGATATATACCTGTTTTGGTATCTACACGGTGACGAAGGTGTGTTGCACCTGTCTTCTGGTCAACAGAAAAAGATGTCGCTTTTAAAGCGTGGTGTGAACGGCGATTTGCCGTATGTGCACGGGTGTGTCTCATTCGAACTGTCATATGGAAATACTATACCTTATATCTATTTTTTTTGCAAGGAATTAAAAGAACGCAATTTATATCAAAATAAATTGCGTTATAAGAAGTATTGAAGTGTAAGTACATCATCCTCCT
>JADLDV010000009.1 GCA_020846455.1 Candidatus Nomurabacteria bacterium | reverse complement strand
ATTGGAGTCCAAAATCGTATTGAACTCTGGAACGATACTCTATGGATTGAATACAAGAAGCAGGTCGAAACACAGGCGGATGCATTGGCTGAGAAACTCGGTCAGAGCGGCGTCCTCTAGTCACATATGGCACATATTCCCGTTCTTTTAAAGGAATCAATAGAAGGGCTTGTATTGCGACCTGGCATGGTCTATTTCGATGGCACACTTGGTGCTGGAGGTCATGCTGCTGTTGCATATGAATCAGTCGGTGGTGCACTTACCGTGCTTGGATGTGATCGAGATGAAGACGCACTAGTGCGTTCTCGAGAACGACTCGAGTCTGTAGGATGTTCACCAGTACTTTTTCACGGAACATTCGACAAGATTGGTGAATATCTTGCACAAGCAGGATACTCAGCAGTTGACGCGATACTTCTCGACCTCGGTGTGAGTTCGTTTCAGATTGATGATTCAGGAAGAGGGTTTACGTTTCTCAAAGACGAACCACTTCTTATGACAATGCAAAAAGAAATCGGAGAAAGTGATTTCAGTGCAGCAGATATCGTCAACACCTGGGGTGAATCATCTATTGCCGATATTATATTCGGTTATGGGGAAGAACGATATGCGAGAAGAATCGCTCGAGCAATCATTAGTGCACGTGAAGTACAGCCGATTAAGACTACACATGAATTGGTTGAGGTGATTAAACAAGCGGTTCCTGTGTCGTATAGACACGGACGGATTCATCCAGCGACCAGAACATTTCAAGCCCTTCGTATTGCAGTGAATGATGAATTGCAAATCATTACTCGCGGTCTCGATGCATCATTCAGGCATTTGAAACCAGGAGGAAGATTGGCGGTTATTTCATTCCATAGTTTAGAAGACCGAATCGTCAAAACTGCATTTAGAAAATTTGCAGAGGAAGATGAGCTCGGTGATACTCACGCCATGGTTATCACCAAGAAGCCCGTCTGTCCAACAGAAGAAGAATTTATTGCTAATCCTCGTGCTCGTAGTGCAAAGTTGCGCATTATCCAAAAAGTTCTATGACACATTTACTTAAAAAAACCGTACAGCATCCCACATTTACCAAAACCTTTTTTAAAGGATTGATGGTTTCTTTTGGGCTATGTTCTGTCGTATATATGTACTTTTTGGGTACTATTATTTTCAATATTATCAATCGTAAAACGATTGACCAAGAGGCTCGAGTCCTCACTTCTGATATCGGGACACTTGAACTCCGGTATCTTTCTCGTACTCAAGAACTTGATTTGGCATATGCACAGGCGCGTGGCTTTGTCGAACCACGAGAATTGCATTTTGCGCAAAAGGTGACAACTGAAAAAGGTTTGTCATTCCGTACGCCTGATGATTTCTAAAGAATCTTTTTCACGCATTCATATTATTTCTGCTGTAACAATTTTTGTTGCAGTACTTTTTATTATAAAATTGTTTTTTGTTCAGATTCTCTATAGTTCTACATATCGAGAAAAAGCAGATCGTCAATACGCGACACCCTCAGGTTCAATTTTTGAACGGGGTGCAATATATTTTTCTACAAAAACAAACGAGCTTGTATCTGCTGCAACGTTACAGACAGGATATAAAATAGCCATTCGACCAAAAGAAATCCTTGATAAAGCGGCCACATATCGTACGCTTGTTGAATCTATTCCTGATCTTTCAGAGGAAGATTTTTTTGCTAAAGCTGAGAAATCTGATGATCCATACGAAGAAATTGCAACAAAGTTACCAAAAGATCATGCAGATAGTATTGCAGCTCAAAAAATTCCGGGAGTATATATTTATAAAGAAAAGTGGCGTTTTTATCCAGGAGGAGCACTGTTTTCTCATGGTATTGGATTTGTGGGTTTCAAAGGAAAAGAACTTGCTGGTCGATATGGTCTCGAGCGGTTCTATAACGATACCTTGTCTCGTAAAAAAGATACTGCGTATGTGAACTTCTTTGCTGAAGTGTTCACCAATATTACTGACCGGTTTTTTGAAAATCAGAGTAAGGAAGGTGATGTTGTTCTCTCGATAGAGCCATCTGTGCAAAATTTTCTTGAAACAACACTTGGTGGTGTAGATAAAAAATGGCAATCAGCGTTTAGTGGTGGTATTATTCTTGATCCAAAAACAGGTGCAATATATGCCATGGCACTTTCTCCTGATTTTAATATCAATCAATTCCAAAAAGAAGAGAGTGTTGATGTATTTCAAAATAAGATTGTAGAGAGTGTGTTTGAAGCAGGGTCTGTGGTGAAGCCGCTTGTTATGGCAGCTGCGCTTGATGCAGGTGTAGTCACTCCGAAGACAACGTATACTGACAAGGGGTTTATTGATGTTGATGACAGAACATTTAGCAACTTCGACAAAGTTGGTCGTGGTCCGAACACCTCTATGCAAGATGTTCTCACACAGTCACTCAATACTGGTATGGTCTTTGTGATGCAAAAGCTTGGTAAAGAAAAATTCCGTGACTATATGTTCAATTATGATCTTGCCGAGAAAACAGGTATTGATCTTCCGAATGAAATCACGGGGCTTCTTTCAAATTTGAAAACACCAAGCAATGTTGCGTATGCGACTGCATCATTCGGACAAGGTATTGCGATTACTCCAATCGCCGAAGCAAAAGCGTTTGCATCGCTTGCCAATGGTGGTTATCTGATTACTCCGCATGTGGTCAAACAAGTTCGCTACACCAACGGGACAAAAAAAGATATTGTGTACCAGAAAGGACGACAGGTATTGAAACCAGAAACATCTGAAACGATTACTCGAATGCTTACCGTAGTATTCGATACTAATGTTAAAGAACATAATACACTTCTCTCTCATTATTCAATCGCAGGGAAAACAGGAACTGCTCAGGTTGCGAAAGAGCAGGGAGGTGGGTATTATGATGACAAGCACTTCCACTCATTCTTTGGGTACTTTCCTGCCCATGATCCACGATTTTTAGTCGTCTTATTCACGTCTGATCCGAAAGGAGTAAAATTCGCATCACAGACATTAATTCCGCCATTCACTGATGTTGCACGTTTCCTTATTAGTTATTATGATATTCCACCAGACCGATAATTTTCTATGAATACTCCATTGTACAAAAAAATACTTCTTCGAATAACACGGCAACTTGCCGAGCGTATTCTGCGAAAATATCAGCCACAGCAAGTGGTGATCACCGGTAGTGTAGGGAAGACCTCAACGAAACAAGCATTACTTTCAGTCATTGCCGATGTCTCTTCTGTGTACTCATCCGAGGGAAGTATTCGAAGTGAGTTTTCATTGTACTGTACGATTATCGGCGTACCACACCCTGGAAAGCGTCTTGGTGCGTTACTTCGTGTTTTGTGGCGTGGATGTGTACTTGTGTGTATTCAGAAGCAAGATACATACCCACAAGTACTTGTTTTTGAAATGGGTATAAAACATCCGGGTGATACTGCTCGGATAGCGCAGATGCTCGAACCAGATGTTGTTGTGGTCACTCCGTTTGGTACACCACCAACACATATTGAATTTTTTGATACTGTTCAAGCATTGATTACTGAAAAGATTGCGATTATCGATCAAATGAAACGAAGTGGTATTGTGGTGCTTCCTCAAGACGATGAATATCTTGAAGACATAAAACGAAAGATAAAATTACCTGTTGTGTCATATGGTTTCGATCCTCAAAGCACCTTAGTCGTTTCTCATCCTGAGATTGCCTACGCTGATGGTGTACCGATTGGTATGCGTTTTCGTGCTAACTTTGAAGGAAAAAGTCTTCCATCTATTTTGTATGGTGCTCTTGGTGTCACTCATGTCCTTGCGAATGCTGCCGCACTTGCTACTGCAGAAGTGCTTGAGATCTCACTCATTCAAGCGCTTACATCACTTGAATCAAACGATGCACCACCTGGTCGCATGAAACTCATTCATGGTGTCTATGACACGATGATCATCGATGATACATACAATGCATCTCCTGTTGCAATGAGTGCAGCACTGAAGACACTTGCGCACCTTGAGACACGTGGACGTAAAATTGCTATTCTTGGAGACATGCTTGATCTTGGTCGTCATGCAGAACAAGCACACCGTACTGTCGGAGAAGAAGTTGTTGAATCTGCTGATATTGTGATCGCTGTTGGTGTTCGTGCGCAGTTTATCGCAGAGAATGCACGCAAGAAAGGCATGAAGCGTCGTTCGTCTATCATGACCTTCAGTACGTCCGCACAGGCAGGCGCATATGCAAAAACAATCTTGAAAGAAGGGGATATTATCCTCGTGAAAGGATCTCAGGATATGCGTATGGAACGTGTCGT
>JADLDV010000008.1 GCA_020846455.1 Candidatus Nomurabacteria bacterium | reverse complement strand
TTACGTTTGATATGGGTCCAAGTTGGTACATGATGCCAGAAGTTTTTGAGCACTTCTTCTCTCTAATGGGAGAGGACATGAAAGAGTATTATACACTTGAAAAACTCGCACCATCATACCGTGTATTTTTTAAGGACACACAAAAGCCGATAGATATTTACTCTGACACAGAAAAAAATAAAACATTGTTTGAATCTATTGAACCAGGCGCAGGTGCAAAACTCGAAGATTTTTTGGAAAAAACCAAGTATCAATATCATGTTGCGTACAATGAATTTATGTTCAAAAATTACGATAGTATTTTTGACTTCTTTAACAAGCGCGTATTTGAGGTCGGAAGAAAACTTCCATTATTCAAAAGTCAAAAAGATATTGTAAATAGTGTTTTTACGACAAATGTATTGCGTCGTATCATGCAATATCAAACACTACTCGTGGGTACGGCACCAAAAGAGACACCAGGTATTTATACACTGATGAATTATGTTGATCTTGTGGAAGGTGAGTGGTATCCAAGTGGCGGTATTCACAAGGTGCCTGATGCACTGATGCGCATGGCACAAAAATATGGTGTTGAAATAGTCTGTGGTGATGCTGCAACAAAAATTATCATAGAAGATGATGTTGCTAAAGGAATACAATTTGCATCTGGTACGACTCGGTATTTTGATATGGTTGTTTCTAATGCTGATATTGTTCATACGCATACAGATTTGATCGACAAAAAATACCAAGAACATAGTCCGAAATATTGGGACAAAAGACGACTCGCACCAAGTGCACTCATTATGTATTTGGGAGTAGAAGGCAAGATAGATACACTTACTCATCACAACCTCCTGTCTGCGCTTGATTGGGATAAGAATTTTGATGAACTTACGACAAGTCCAACATGGCCAGAAGATCCGTCTTTGTATGTATGTGCACCGTCAAAAACAGATTCACTTGTTGCACCAGAAGGTATGGAAAACTTGTTCGTACTTGTTCCTGTCGCATCTGGACTGACGTATACTGATGAGTACCTAGAATCATATAGTGAAAAAATCCTTACACAAATGGAAACACATTTTAATATTCCTGATTTCAAAAAAAGAATCGTATATAAAAAACTTTACAGCATAAAAGAATTTTCTGCTGATTATAATGCATTCAAAGGTACAGCACTTGGACTTGCGCATACGATAAAACAAACAGCAATTTTCCGCCCAAACAACGTTCATAAGAAAATTCAAAACCTCTTTTTTGTAGGAGCAGGAACGAATCCTGGTATTGGTATGCCCATCTGTTTGATTTCAGCAGAACTCGCATATAAGCGCATTGTTGGTAACACCGATCACGCACCGCTTACTTCATTATAATTCCGTATATCAGTGTTATTGATACTAGTGCACCGATAACTGTATTAATAAGAGGGAAATAGGTATACAGTGTAAAAAGCTCGTCATCAGTGGTTGTTCTGTATGAAAGGTACATAAGCGTAAGAAATACTATTCCTCCCGTGACGGCTACAATTGGCATCTGTGAGGCTAGTGTGAGAGCAGAACCAGTATACAACAGTGCACACAGCAGAAGTGTCATTTTTTTTCCAAGGAAGGTTGCTATTGTTGGTATTCCTGCTTTTGTATCTGCATTTATGTCCGGGACTGCACTGTATGCATGCATAGCAGTGGCCCAGAGCATTCCTGCGAGTATGCCCACGTACGGAACACCATCTCCACCCCCGATATAGTATCCGAAGACACCTGTCGCAACATAGTGACCAGCAGAAAAAAGTGCATCGAGAAACGGTCGTGCCTTTGCTCGAATTGGAGGAAGTGAATAAAATACTGCACAGAAAATAAAAACTCCAAAAGAGATAAGTGCTGGTTTTTCGTATGGTAAGAAAAAGAGAAATGGGATTGTTGTGAATGCTATCCATCTCCAGAGTGCTGGATGCATCACCGGTGTTACGAGTGTCTCGTAAGATTGTTTCTTTGGATTGAGCTTGTCTGTCTCGTAATCACACATGTCATTCACGCCATAAATGAGGATGTTTGCAGGTATCAAGAAATAAAAACTCCAGATCCAAAATAGTGGGTTTTGTATAAAAGCAGTACCTGTCGCACTGGCAAGTACTCCGATGAGTGCAAATGTCGCCCCTTCATAAAGCCAAAATCGAGGTCTGCTAATACTAAGAACTTTTTTGAGTGTCATAGGTCGAGTATACCACCTTGTAAAGAATCTTGAAAAAAATTAAAAATATATAACTATTTTTATTATATTTGCTAGTATAAAATTATGAAATACTCGATCGGTATTGATGAGGTAGGAAGGGGTCCAATCGCAGGACCTGTCACTGTTTGTGCGTTTACTTTTTATAAAAAAGTTTCATTCCCAAAAACACTACCAAAACTCAAAGATTCAAAGAAACTTTCTCCAGCGCAGCGTGAATTATGGTTCGCCCAGATCAAAACATGGCAAAAAGAGGGAGTTGCTGATTTCAAGGTTTCGTCTGTGTCTGCAGTGGTGATAGATAAAATTGGAATTGTCCCTGCAATTCAGAAAGCACTTAATTCTTCATTGCGTTCTCTAGCGCCTAAAGCCCAGAGCCTAGTTCTCCTCGATGGTGGACTCAAAGCACCGTTTGAATATAAAAAACAAAAAACAATTATTAAAGGTGATGAGAAAGAGCAGGTGATTGCACTTGCGTCTATTGCTGCCAAGGTTACCCGTGATCGATATATGCAAAAAATGGCAAAAAAATATCCAGAATATGGGTTCGAAACCAATGTCGGCTATGGTACAAAAAAGCACTATGATGCAATCGCTATACAAGGAGTAACGCCACTTCATAGACGGTCATTTCTAAAAAACGTTGTAAAATAAGGTTTTTATAGTGTTTTTCTTTGTATGGAGTACTTCAATACGGGTACTTGACTTTTATATTTAAATCTGATATAATACCACTAGATGTACAGGTAGTGTTGTGTGAAGTATTCTGATCGTCTCAAAGAGATTTTTGGAATAATTCACACAACTAACCAATTAAAAACCAAATAAAATGAAAAATAGAATTTTATCAGCAAGTGTTACCTTTTTGGTATTCGCTAGCTTGTTTTCAAACACTTGTTTTGCTCAAGAAGGGATAAACGCAACCGTGAAAATGAATGCAGCCAATAAAGCCGAAATTTTTACCGTAGAAGTCACCGAAGAAGGAAGTAAGAAAAAAGTAGTTCAACTTGTTGAGTTGTATGCTGTTACTTCAACCGGTGAGCCAGTCTTAGGTTTAACCTATGATGGTACTCTGGCAGGTAAAGCAAAAACTTTTGACACTGATTCAACTTTTCTTGTAATTGAAGGTCCCGTTTTGGATGATGCGAGAATCATGCAAATTCAAATGGAATTTGGAAACATGTTTCGAGAGTCTGAGAAGTTTGTAAAAGATAGTATTAGATATTATCAGCAAAAACATCCTGGAATTAAAAAGCGTGCCAGAAGAAAAAATGTTGAACGACTAACTATTCAATTGAGTGAATTAGTTGCTTCAAACAAAAGAAATTTTGATTTTCTTAAAACTATTCTTGCAGTGAGAAAAGGTAAATCGTTTGTTGTGTATAATTATGACGTAAAAAATCGTTATAAACTTATACGCAAAGTTAAAAAGACGTCAAGTGGATAGTTTTTCTATCAAAAAGAGTAAACGCGTAGAATATTTCTACGCGTTTTTTTATTGCCCGAGAAATGTTGCTGTGGCAATTGCTGCTGTTTCTCCTCGTAAGACGAATTGCCCGAGACTGATTGCGACAATATCCTTTTCTTTGAAAAACAGTTTTTCTTCGTCACTCCATCCACCTTCTGGTCCTATGTATACAAGAGTATCTTCATGATGACTTCGCAAAGGAAGTGGTGCTCCGATATCAGCAACATAGGATGTATATGAATCTTTTGTGTGTTGGTATACTTCCACGAGTGTTTGTGTACTGTGTAGTGTCGGGATATCTCCTCGACCAGATTGCTCGACTGCTTCAATAATAATCTTTTGCAATCGATCAGCATTGAGCTGTTGTTTGATGGTACGATCAGTGATGATGGGGTAGATGTCGGTGATACCGAGCTCTGTTGCTTTTTGACAGACGAGTTCGAAATTATCTTTTTTGAGTACTGCAAGAACAAGTGCTCTTTTGTGTGATGGTGCCTGTGTAGGGATCTTTTTTACAATAGTACCAGACATATTTTTTGTGGTTATGTCAGTAATCTCTACTTCATAATCCGTTCCATTTCCGTTGAATACGATAATATGACTGCCATTTTTCATACGAAATACTGTTCGTATTTGATGTATGGTTTCTTTGTCTACAGAAGTGAAGATGTCTCCACTGAGTGGTTCTTTGGTATAAAATCGATGTATTTTCATGTCTGTAAATTGTATCAAAAAGAGGGAGTATCGACTATACGTATTAGTCTTTGTATGTATTGACTTTTTATAATGAATCTGATATAATAATGCCAGCAAAAGTTCATTAAATACAAACCCTCAAAAAATAAAAAGAATGAGAAAAATAGTTTTTTTAGCGCTGATATGCGCCAGTATGTCTTCTTGTGAAAAAGGAGATTATGGGTCACCGAATTACAATAATTCAACAGGTCCTAATAATAACAATAACAACAATCGTCCCGTGAACACAGTAACGGTAAATCCTCCATCGATTGATACTTCGTGGTATTACCGTATGTTTGTAAGTACATGGATGTCTGTTAAGAATTTTTATTTACATGACGATTTTGTTTTTAAGATGAAAGAAGATACCACTGCTGGTGTGTACGCAATGAAACCTATACATACATCAGATGTACTTCGTTTTCCTTATAAGGTTAAGCGAATCACTGTTGAAGATAGGTTGTCTATACCGGCTGATGAGTATTCTTCTGGAAATTTTAGAATTGAAATGTCATGGGATGGTAATAGTACCGGGATCTTACGGTATCGCTGTCTGGTTCCGTTTGCTATTGATCATAATGGTAATTTGTACGTCACACAAGATCAAAGTGTATCTTTTTCTTTAAGATATACAGGTAAAAATACAAATGATTTACCTCTGTATAGTATCAATTTCAATTCAGGTTTGAGGTTAGATATTACATTTGATCCATTGAGTAGTTCGGTCCAAAGATATTTGGATTTAACTCAGTGGAATGGTGGGTATACCTTATACAAAGAAGCAGATGGAAGTTTGAATCTTGCTCAATTGGGTAGCAATACTCCGGCAATATTTTTTGCACCATTATAATTTGCATGTTATAGACATACAAAAAAGCCGTTACATTCGTAACGGCTTTTCTTATGCCTGATTTAGTATCCAAACATGCGAAGCGCAGTGATCCAGATGAGACTTGCAGCAATAACTCCTGCAATAAATCCTGAAAGTGATGATGCGATATATTGACCAAGTTTAAATTTGAATTGACGTTGTTCTTTTGAAATAAAATCGTTCATGATGAAAGTATTATTATGAATATGCACTTAGTATATCATGTGGATGAAGACAGGGGTGTGGATAATAGTGTATACTATTTTTATCTATGGATTACACAGTAAAGAAATCACGAACAGGGCTTGGGCTTTTTGCATCTCGTCCGTACAAGAAAGGTGAGTTTGTCATTGAGTATGTAGGCGATATTATTGATCAAGAAGAAGCGAATCGTCGAGGAGGACAATATTTATTTGAAGTGAATAGAAAGATTACGATTGATGGAAGTCTTCGGTCAAATGTTGCTCGCTATATCAATCATGCATGTAAGGGTGAGAATTGCGAAGTGCGTATTAAAAAAGGACGAGTGTTTATTCACACAATCAAACCTATTCTTTCTGGAGAAGAATTCAGTTATGACTATGGAAAGGAATTTTGGAATGAGTATATTAAACCAAAAGGCTGCAAATGTCTTTCGTGTGAAAAGAAAGCTTTAAAAAAATCATCAGTACCAGTGAAAAAATCTTCTAAAAAATAATCTGTATGAAAAAGACTGAGTTATCAGACGATATAGAAACCAAAACCACGCTCATAGAAAAAATCCGTGGTTCTTGGAAGATTCTTGGTCCGGGACTGACGACTGGTGCTGCCGATGATGATCCTTCTGGTATCGCAACATATTCACAAGCAGGGGCACAACATGGCTTTCGTTTTTTGTGGATGTCAGTGCTTAGTTTTCCGCTTATGGCTGTGGTGCAAGAAATGTGTGCTCGTATTGCCCTGGTGACTGGTCGGGGATTGGCTGCAAATATTCGCCTTCATTTTCCTCGCAAAATGCTCTATGGTTCTACAGGGTTACTCTTTTTTGCCAATGCGCTTAATATTGGTGCAGACTTGGGTATGATGGCCGCTGCAGCAAAGCTTCTTATTCCACAAATGCCATTTGCATTCGGTGTGATCTTTTTTGCGGTATTTTCACTCATATTGCAAATTTTTATTCCATACAATAAGTATGCAAAAATTTTAAAATTTTTTGCTTTTGTATTACTTGCATATATTGTCTCTGCGTTACTTGTAGATTTACCGCTCCCAGAAATACTTCGCGGTACGTTTATTCCGACGATTCATTTCGATAAAGACACGCTTTTGTTGATTACGGCAATCCTTGGAACAACCATTTCTCCATACCTCTTTTTCTGGCAGACGTCTCAAGAAGTCGAAGAGCAGATCAAGGATGGAAAAACTCGCGTCATCGATCGGATGGGTACGACAGCACATGAAGTGAGAAATATGCGGATCGATGTGTGGTTCGGTATGTTTTTTTCAAATATTGTGATGTTCTTCATCATTGCTGCGTGTGCGGCGACGTTGCACAAAAGTGGTGTGACCAATATTACCAGTGCTGCTGATGCAGCACAAGCATTGCTCCCTATTGCGGGACCATATGCATCACTGCTATTTACTGTTGGTATTATTGGGACGGGGTTGCTCGCAATTCCGGTACTTGCTGGTTCGACTGCGTACGCGATGGCAGAGAGTTTCCGTTGGAAAGAAGGGTTGTTCTACACACTGCGCCAAGCTCGAGCATTTTATGGTATCATCATCATTTCGGTGATTGTGGGGCTACTAATCAATTTCTTCCACCTTGACCCAATTCGGGTACTCATCTTTTCAGCGGTGTGTAATGGAATCATCGCGCCATTCATCATTTTCTTCATTGTGAAAATCTCTTCTAATAAGAAAATTATGGGGGAATGGGTAAACTCAAGATCTCGTACCTTTGTAGGATGGACCGTTTTTTTACTTATGGTATTGGCCGCTATTGGGGCATTGTATAGTCTCTTGTAATAACACATCAAAAAACCAGCCATTTGGCTGGTTTTTTGATGTACCGATAACTTGCTCCGGAGACAGGGATCGAACCTGTGACCTTACGATTAACAGTCGTTTGCTCTACCGCTGAGCTACTCCGGAACAAGGTATCCGTATAACTTTCATCATGATAGCAAACTAGTATCAAAAAAGCAACAAGAAAGAGTGGTATTAGATGGATATTTTATTGGGCATTATATTGTCTCGAGCGAAGCATTATTGACATAATAAAAAATATCTAGTATCTTGAAACTAGATATTCACTCACAAATAAATACACCTCACATGAAACCTTATGAAGATGAAAAGACACGTGATCTTATGTATCTTAAGTTTATAGAACTTATGAAGGATGCTCGTGATCATATATACGATAACGATGAAGAATCAAAGAATTTTTATAATTCACAAACTCATCACTATATTGAAAAACAAGCATTTGAATTATGTTTTCCTCTTGAAAAAGAAAAATGGCCACAAAAATTTCAGAATATGGAGCGTCATTATGAACAGTTTATGATTTGGCCAAATTATTCAACTTATTGTTATATAATGGATGTTGTTGCTCCTCCTCTTATTCCTTCTTCCTTGCTTCATTTTGGATATGCCTGTGTTGATAACAAACTGGTACGTGCTACTTTTTTTGTTGTTCAACAAATGGTTAAGTATCAAGAATGGCCACAAGGTATGGTAATTGACCCACTGGCTCTTATGTACAATATTCAACCAGAATTTTATGTGGGATATAGTGTTCCAAAAGAAGATGTCCAAAATTGGATGATAGATAGGAAAAATCCTCTCGAATTATACTTACAAAAGAAAAGTGAGAAAGAGCACGAAGATTTTATTTACAGGTCTTACATGGAATCATATATGACTCAAATGACATACGAACCAGAATGGTTTCCTTCACAGCTCATAGAGTTTGCTAAGAAGGAAAATCTGTACATACCTCCTCAGAAGAGGGAATAAGTTTAATTTTAATATTTTAGTAAAAATCTATAAAATACAGATCATTTTTCCGTAACTAATACCTTACAATGTATTTTTGATAACTTATTTTTAAACCCTTCACCAAGTGAAGGGTTTTTATTTTCTTTAAATAATTTACTTTCAAAAATTATTTAAACATAAAATTTGATATACTTTCTATATGAATAATGAATTACATTCATCTTTAAAAGAACAACTCCTCCATAACCACATCTCATTTCTTGCTGTACGAGACGCGTTAATGCAATTAGATCAATCAACACCGACAAGGGATGCGTCTATCGATAACCTCAACTTTTTAATGGATGAAGATATTGTTGCGCACATTGATACTCAACATACAGATATCCGAGACGCATACCATAAATTCATCAGCCTTACATCATTTCATGTTGGACAATCTCTCGCATTGAAACAAGACACAGAAGCTCTATCGTATTTCCAACAAGCTCTCACAGAAGCACAAAAAGGGAATTTTGGAAGTAGTTGGATTGCATATATTGAAGGGACTGTGTTGTACCTACAAGGCAAGACTATTCCAGAAGATCTTATTAGTAAAGTTACTGAATCCAGAAATGCTGAGATCTTAAGAAATTTCAATGAGGGATTGGTAAATAGAGGAGATTCTCAATATAAGGAAGATTATATGAGATAGCACTATAAGCACTGACTTTGCTATATAAATATGTTAGGATAGAGCCAGATAATTCATTCAGTACTAACTTTTTAATATATGTAATCATGATAGTAGATGTCACTCGTGGAGATGTTTTCAACACAGCTCTTAATCATATCGCTTTTGGAATTGCTGCTAACGGCTACAACACCAAGGGTTTTTCAGCGAAAGTATGCAAACATGTTCCTGGTTTGAGAAATGTTGGTGTAAACAAACTCGGCTCAATAATTACCTTTGAAGTTAAGGATAAAAAATTTCATGGAATAGTGTGCTATAAAACAAATCCTATTTTTTGGAGTAAAGCACCTAATTCAATAAGGGTTGGGTTGAATAGGATTCACACAGAACCAGGTGAATTAATCGCTATTGTGCTAATAGGTTCAAGTGCTCTTTCACGATTTGCAGGAGCAAACCTACCTGAAATTGTTAAAGCAATTCATGCATCCAAAAAACGTTGCGTTGTATATTCTTTTGACTTAACAAAAGAAAAGATCATGGATATTATTGAAGATAAAAGCATAAAAAAGAATAAGTGATTATTGTAAAGAGTAAAAAGTACGAATCAATATCGTACTTTTTTATTTTGCCTCAACATTCTACTGTAGACAGGGTGTATATTGACAAAACATAAATTATCTATTAATATAAAATCAGATAGTTACTCACAAATAAATAAAAAATATGGAAAATAAACTAATAACACAATTCCAAACCCTTACAAAATCATCAGGTGTTTCAAATGAAATGCTGGATATTACCGGGGTAAAAAATCCTTTTCCAAAAGTTGAAGAATTGATGTGGAATTTATTCTTTTCAAAATCTGATGAAAAGATCTTGTATGAAATCATTGAGACTAAAAAAGCTGTGTACAAAACACTTTATCAGATTGATTTCTGTCCATTTAATATTCTGACAAAAGTTTCATGGGAAGAAATGCTCAAGGCTTCAATTGTTCGACATGAAAAATTTCAAAATGGTGGTATGAAAATTGTTCTACCGTGGATGCATGTTGTAACAAGTTCTGCTCATTATTCATTCATACCCCCAAAAGAAATGACACGACCTGTTGATGTTCAGTTTTGCTACACAGGAGAGGAATATGTAGAAATTGACGGAATAAGATACGCGTTGGGTGAAGCAAAGATTGTTGCCGATAGATTTCCTGCACAACATGATGCATTTACTCCACATTTGAGGCTTATTCAACCAACGATTATTTTTGATGAAAAACTGATACCATTTCTTGTTAATCAAAAAGAATGGCCAAGGGTTTTGGAAATAATATATTTGTTGTATCACATGACTAGTCATGACGGTTTAATTCATTCAGTTTTTATGGAAACTTGTGAAAAGATACGGGCTACCGCTGGAAAAGATTCTGTAATGAAAAAATTCTATGAGTGTCATTATTACTGCTACACTATGTATGAAATGAATTTTGCAAGAATGATGCGTGCAGTTTTTGATCTGATAGGTGAAATAAATGTTACGCTTCGTAAAAACACTGAAGATCTTTTATCTGAGGTAGAATCCCTATGTAAGAATTGGTTACCAGTGTTGCGCCAATATATCTGTTTTATTGCTACTCAACGTATGATACGATTTGTTCCTATCTCATATTCTGAAGATTTACCGAGATATCTTGGTGGGTTAGTAAAAGGTGGATTATCAACAATCGAGGAAATTAGTAAAGATGATTATTTATATAACATAATTCATTCGCAGGTAGATAAAGAAGCTCTTTTACATGAAGGACATAGAGGTGAAATAAAATCTTTGTCATTTGAGGATATGACAAAATTTATGTTTAATTGTTACGTAACTGTAAAATAAAAAACTAAACCACTAAAGAGATTTATTGTCTTTAGTGGTTTTTTTGAAGATTATTTTGGAAATATGGCTCCTTATTTAAAACATACTTTATTTGTATTCTTATATTTTTTTTTGATAACATTTTGTTATGTCAGAACTAGTTATATTGGTCGATGAAAAAGATAATCAGATAGGCGTAGAAGAGAAATTAAAAGCACACCAAGAGGGTATATTACACAGAGCTTTTTCTGTTTTTATATTAAACTCAAAAAAAGAGCTTTTGCTTCAACGGAGAGCGCTTGGTAAATATCATTCTCCTGGTTTGTGGACTAATACGTGTTGTAGTCATCCTCGACCCGATGAAGATGTCCTTGCGTCAGCTCACAGGAGACTTAGAGAAGAGATGGGATTTGATTGTGATTTGAGTGAAATATTTACTTTCCAATATAAAGTTAGTTTCGATAACGGATTAACTGAACATGAACTCGACCATGTCATTATTGGAAACTATGAGAAAGACCCAATTCCAAATCTTGCTGAGGTGGCTGAGTATAAGTGGGTAAATATATTTTCACTAGAAGAAAGTATTGAAAAAAATCCAGAATTATACACAGAGTGGTTAAAGATATGTTACCAAAAAGTAAAAGAATATATAAAAGAAAACCTTTCTTAAGTATTTCCGCCAAACAAAGGAGTGTTGACATAATATACATTCTCTAGTATATTGAACGTAGATAAAATACTCACAATTAAATAGAAAAATGAGAAATAAATTAATCAATATTTTAACAGAGGGAATCGGCCTGTATTCTGGACTGTATCATGTTTTACAGGATGTGAGCATCAAACGCATGACTTCGGGTCTATCAAGAGAAGAACTATCAGAAAATGTTGTTAGTATACAAGTACGAAAATTTCCTTCAAGGTACCGTGTTAGTTTTTCATCAGCTGATCAAAGTATATGCATGTTCTCCCTCACGTCTTCTACGTTAAGTTCTGGTGAGATAGAATTTGTGTCTGTAAATATTGGCATGCCAGAATCTGGTCAGTTACTAGCGCCACGTAAAGACATTGAGGAAAGTTCTAAAAAAACACACGAACAGATTACGTCTATAGTTCTATCTTTTAAAGATGAAAAAGGTGTAAAATATAATGCATTATTCTACCTTTTCCCATTTTGTGGACGTGATAGTGATTTGTATGGTTCTGGTGAATATATCCTAAAGATTACTAAAGCCGTTATTCAATAAGTTTATGAAAACTAACAGCCCTGTGCTGTTAGTTTTTTTATTTTTATTTGAACACTATTTCATATATAAGTAATAAAATCGCTACGTTCTAATGTTTCCTGTAATAGTATAATTCGTATATTTCACGTATACTATACGTATATTAGTAATAAATACATATAGTATGGCAAAAAGAGATACAACACTTGGTCCAAAGAAGAAATCAAAAGGATCACCAAAAACAAAAAAGCGTCTTGCAGTCAAACAAGTAATGCTTGCAGCGAAATCAAAAGGAAAAAAGCGAGCTAAATAGTTCATTAAAAAACACCCAATATCTGGGTGTTTTTTAATACAAGTACTCTATTAGTTTGTTGTGCGGAAAGTAGCAGGGACAGTCACACTCACATTACCTGATTGATCTGTTGTGTAGATCATGTAGTAGTATGTAGTGTTTGCTTGAAGATTTTGAATCCATACATTTTGTGTTGTACGGAAATTACTGTCTGTCATAGCAGTCATGCCACTTACTGTTACTGAATTTTCATATTCGTATGTTGTAAGTGGTGTAGTGCTGTAATATACAACACCTTTTGATTGCTCATCAGTGTTCCAGTTCACAGTAGCGCCGTTTATTGTAGTATTCACAACATTGTTACTGATTGTTGGAGCGGCGTTTGAACTACCCATTCCTGATGCTATTTGTGCATTCATGACAGGACGTGTACTGTTGCCGATATATCCATCAGCACCCAATCCGTTTCTTGATTGGAAATTTGATACTGCTGATTTTGTGAGGAAACCAAAATATCCAGTCACTTTACCTTGAGGGTAGAGTTCGTTATCTTGTGCAAGAAATTGTTGCACTGTTTTGACATCTGCTCCTGACATACCGATATGGAGTGAGCGGGTGAGTGCTTCTGCACGGGCGACAGAAGGTGTACTCATAAGAGTGATTGTGGCAAGTAATAGACTTGCACCAAATAAAGCTTTTTTTGTGTTATTCATATGTAATTCTTTTTCTTTAATACTAAGAAGTAAAAATACCGTGAATCATTATGAAATTATTTTGAGATATAATTTAAATACACTGTACGAAACATTTTTTCAGTATACAAATTTGAGAGAAATGTGGTAATCGATCTTCTGAAGAAGTGAGACTACGAAAGAACATATAATGAGATACCTTTACTACATATTCAGTATGCGCTTGTATTTGACAAATAGCAATGTAAATTGTATTACGACACAGATTACTCATTGTACCTAATTATTGGGTATAAAAATTTACAAACAAAAAACACCCACATGTGTGGGTGTTTTTTAATAAGAAAGTAATTTTAAAATACTGCATCTGTACAAGTAAAAACAGTCGTTCCTGATATTATTGTCCATGGTCCACCGTAAGTATCACAGAGCTCGTTGAGTACTTCTATTGGTATTGAAATAGGACCGTTATTGGTATTTAATGTGTAATTACTATAAGGAATAAGGTTTTTTGTATCACTTGTGCTTATGGTAACTGCAGGTATATACATTTGAACATCACTAGGTGTTCTTACTAGTGAAAATGTACGGGTACTGTTTTTTGTAAGATTTAAGTTTGTGACAAGTTTATATGTTGCTACAAAAAATTTTTGACCATTATTTGCAACCTCTTCTTTTGTGCTTTTAAGTACTATTGGGTAAATTTTTCCTGTCACCGTTTCTTTTAATTGCAAATTCATTAAAGATTCTTTTGATATAGCAGAAAAACCAAGCATGATTTCATTAAGTACAGTTTTGTCGCAGGTTGCAGTTACTGTCAATTTTTGTTCAACAGATTGTTTCATGTTTGTCCCAAATGATTGGGTTATTGTTGATTTAAGACAGGTGTTTTCACTGAGAGTAGGAACAGATGTTTTTGTTTCAACTGCAGTTACTACCGCAGCTTGTTGTGGAATTGCCACAGAATCTATTTTTTCAATAAGATCTTGTATTTGTAATTGGTTGGTGATTTGTACAGACACGATTGCAATAATAGCAACGAGTCCGCCCAACAGAAACTTGTTTGTATTCATCATGTGATGGTTTAAAATATATTTATAATAATAGATTTAGTATATCATGAAGATTTGTTTTTTTGTAAAGCAAGCGTATACTTACGGTATATGGAAAACATGAATGAAAAATTTTCAAATGCATTGAAACAAGAACAATATAAGGATTCTGTAGAAAGATTTAAACCTGGAACAGGTGCGTTAAAATATGAAGTTGAAAAGAATACCGATCCAGAGACAGGTGAGTATAAACCATATCATGAAAGAGTTATAGAAAAGGTGGAAAAAGAATTACCTGATTTTAAAGACGAAGAATACAAAGGAGGTGGTCTCTAATAGATAGTCCTATTCACACAAAAACACGATTAATCGTGTTTTTGTGTGAATAGTCAAAACGTGGTACGCTGATATTTATGAATACTGTATATACTAAAAAGAAAACAAAAATTGTTGCAACAATTGGTCCCGCAACAGAATCACAAGCAATGCTTACCAAGCTTGTTGAAGCAGGGCTGAATGTTGCTCGATTGAACATGAGTCACGGTGATCATGTTGAGCATGGTGCTCGAGTAAAGAATATTCGTGCGGTTGCAAAAAAACTTGGCACACCGCTTGCTATCCTACAAGATCTTTCTGGTCCAAAAATTCGTATTGGTGAATTCGATACACCAAAGGTGATGCTTGTTCCAGGAGAAACAATCACACTTACCACAAAAGAATGTGTCGGTACAAAAGAACGAGTATTTATCAATTACAAAACCTTGCCACAAGAATTACAAAAAGGGTCTATTGTCATGCTTGATGATGGTAAGAAAAAACTCGAAGTACTGAAAACCACAGAAACAGAAGTGTTCTGTAAAATCCTTGTTGGAGGTGAGACAAAAGGACGACGAGGAGTGAATCTTCCTGGTGCATATTTGAAAATCAGTTCTATTACAGAAAAAGATAAAAAAGATCTTGTGTTTGGTGTTGCGAACAATGTTGATTTCGTCGCATTGTCATTTGTCCGTCGACCTGAGGATATTGATGAACTCCGTGCATTATTGAAAAAGCATAAGTCTGATGCACAAATTATTGCAAAGATTGAAACACAAGAAGCAGTTGATAATCTTGAAGAAATTATCAAACGAACTGATGGCGTGATGGTTGCTCGTGGTGATCTTGCTATTGAAATTGGTCCAGAACAAGTTCCTGTTGTACAGAAAAGAATGA
>JADLDV010000007.1 GCA_020846455.1 Candidatus Nomurabacteria bacterium | reverse complement strand
TAAGTGGCAAAAGATATGAAGGATTTTTTGCACAAGCTACCGCATACAATGTTTTAATTTGCCAAAAAACAATTCCGATTACCTGCTCAATCGCCACATCAGCATCTCGAAGTTCTAGACAAGTAATCCAGGCTCGTTTTTTATCTCGTGCAATAATCGCATCCGTAATCGCAAAAGGAGTGATTGATTGTTTTTTATTTTTCTGATGACTGTCTTCATGAACAACAACATCTTTATGAGAAAGTATCGCTTTATACTCTTTTGACATGTCGTGCTCAAGAACATAAAAATAGTGATCAGAATCAACCATCACCTTGAACAGCTCACTTAAAACAGGAACGCTGTTCTCGTCAAAAAGATACGGGAGGATAATAGCATATGTTTCAGCAAACAGTCCGGACTGATGTCTGACATATGATTCAAGTGTTCCGGAAAAGACATCTTCTGGAGTAATACGTATAGTACGAATCGTGATATTCTTTTTCTCAATATCTGAAATCAGATTTTTGAGTCGTTGTCCTTTTTTTTCGCTGTCAGTACCCAGGAGGAAAGTAAGCATGGTAATTACAATTTAACGTTTTCTGTATATTCAACATAATGATCCCCGTACTTTTCTTTCAATAACGCTTGTTGTTTACGAATAAATGTCCATTGTGAAATGATATATGACAACAGTGCCATAAGTACAACTATTACTGAGTTCATCAAAAAACCAAATCCAATCATAAGAATCATGAGTCCAAGATTTGTTGGACTTTTAAGAACTTTATATGGTCCTTTTGCAAACATGTGCGGCGTACGAAAATGAATCTTTGAACGAATATATTTTGTCACCCGAGAAGTGTATTGTGCCCAAAAGACAAGCGCTGTTGCAATGACTAGAAACAGGAAGCCGAAGAAAGAAGCATATGGTTCATAGGTAAATGTCTGATGCCATACCTGGTCGAGAATAATACCGATCAAGAAAAAAATCGAATGAATCGTATAAGAATACGCCAATACCTTGTGAATAGTCAGTTTTGAAATTGATTTTTCCATATAGGATGAGTATACCACCACAAGACGAGAGAGGCTACTTAAGCTCACCCCAATGGTTTCCAGAACCAAAATGAACCTCAAGTGGTACTTCTGATTGTAGGTGCAAAAATGATCGTGCAAAAACTCCTCGCATAGCTATAGATATAATTTTGGTTGCCTGTTCTTCAAAACCTTCAACGACTTCATAAATGAGTTCATCATGAATCTGAAGCAACAAATGCACCTGCTCACGAATACCTGCCTGCACCAAGTCTTCTTCTGCAAAACGAATTGCGAGTTTTATCACATCAGCAGCAGTACCTTGAATCGGTGCATTTGTAGCGGTACGCTCTGCCATAGTTTTAATAAACGGAATGCGTGAACGAATATTAGGAAATCTTCTCTTGCGACCAAACAATGTTTCTGTGTAGACATGCTCCATTGCAAAAGCTTTTGTTTCATCGAGGTACGCACGCACACCAGCAAACTCTTTGAAATACTGTTCGTAAAATTTTTCTGCTTCTTCTCGAGAAGTATTGAGATTTTTCTTAAGCGCAGAAACGCCCATGCCGTAAATAATACCGAAGTTAATCACTTTTGCTTTGCGACGCATATCGTGATCAACCGCATCCTCAGGTACACCAAACACGCGGGATGCTACACCTGCATGAATATCTTTTCCTTCTTTGAATACTTCAACCATATATGGATCACCCGACATGAGCGCCATGACACGAAGCTCGATCTGACTGTAATCAAAACCAATCAGCGTGTGCCCTGGTGATGCAGTAAACCCGTTGCGAATAATTTTACCAAGATCTGTTTTGATTGGGATATTTTGCAAGTTTGGATTATTTGAAGAAAATCTTCCAGTGGTTGTGCCGTGTTGGATAAATGATGCATGCAACTTACCATCCTCACCAACCATGTGAGGGATGACATCAATGTACGTAGAAAGGAGTTTTTGCATTTCACGATATTCCATAATAACTGGAATAATTGCATGGACATCAAAAAGTTCTTCAAGCACTTCAACTTTAGTCGAGAAAGATCCCGTCGCGCCACGCTTACCTTTGGTTTTAAGTCCAAGTGTATCAAATAGTATTTCAGATAATTGCTTCGGTGAATTAATGTTGAACTCTTTTCCTGCAAGCTCGTAAATTTTTTTTGTTTTCTGATCAAGCAACTGATGATATTCCTTACTCAGGGAAAGGAAAAAAGGTTGATTAATAGCAATTCCCCGCTCTTCCATGCGAGCAATAATCGGCATAAGTGGCTTTTCTATTTCATCAAATACTTGTTGTAATTTCACATCTTTTTTCAGATCAGCAAAAATAACTTCTTTTGCAGAAGCAAAATCATCTTTCTTTGCATAGGTGAGAATTTCCTCTTCTGTCGGATTAGTACGATCAGAATCAAGCAACCAAAGAGCAATACCTGTTTCGATAATTTCTTTTGCTGAAGCATGAACAATTTCTTTTTCTGGAACAATTGGTCCGAACAGTGCTTTTGCTTTTGTGCGCAAACTACGAAATTCAAGTGCAACAAACAATTCGTCTATTTTTTCAAAAATGACACCTTCAGTAAATTGTTTTTCAGGAAGAATAAATTCTATTGGCGCATCACGTCTGATAGTTGCCAGTGTTTTAGAGAAAAGTGCTTCTTCCTCATTTTCTTTTATTAACGTAAGTATTCTTTCTGATATTCCAGCTTCTCGAATTTTTTCAGGATGAGAATGAATTGCCTCATACAGTTTTTCAACTGTACCAAACGTAGCAATAAGAGTTGTTGCGGTTTTCTCTCCTATACCTTTAATTCCAATAATGTTATCAGACGGATCACCACGAAGACCTTTGTAATCCGGAAGAAGTATCGGAGGAAAACCAAATCGTTCTACAACTACATCTTCATCATAGATAACCGTATCAGTAATCCCTTTTCTTAATGTGAACACACGAACTTTTTTCTTTGAAACAAGCTGGAGTGTGTCCATATCACCAGAAGCAATAATAATTTCAACGTCCTTGTCATCTGCAAGTTGTGATACGATCGTCCCAAGCATATCATCTGCTTCAAAACCAGGCATGTCATATATAGGAATATCAAATGCTTCAAAAATTTTTCGTGAACTTGCAAGTTGAGCTTTGAGTGCATCGTCCGCTTTTGCTCTTCCTGCTTTATATTCAGTGTACGCTTCATGTCGAAATGTTTTTTGTGGTAAGTCATAACATGCCACAATATAGTCTGGATGAAAATCCTCTATCAATTTGAAGAGCATGGTTACAACACCATATAATGCACCTGTCGGTTCTCCTGTACTAGAACTAAATTCAGGCAAGGCGTGGTACGCTCGATGAATAATTGCATGTGCATCCAGAAGGACGAGTCTTTTTTTTGCGTGTTTTTTGGTAGTTATTGCCATAGGTACAGTATAGCACCCAAAGAAAAATGCCCCGAAATGGGGCATTTTTCTAAAACACAAGTGTTCTCATGTCTGGATCATCAGTGTGCTCAAGTACCACATCGTAAACTTTTTCGGGCAGTCTATCCCCTGCGCGTTCTGGCCATTCAACACAGACCAAACCTTTTGGATCAGAGAGTGCTTCTTCCCAACCAATTCGATCAAGTTCGTGAGTATCTTCAATACGATACAAATCAAAATGATACAATTGTTCAAATTTTTCATGATTAGAAATTGTATATCTACGCATCATAGTAAACGTTGGAGATGTGATCTGTTCTACTACACCAAGTTGTTTTGCAAGAGTTTGTATAAAAGTTGTCTTTCCTGCACCAAGATTTCCAGAAAAAAGTATTATGCAAGGACCTGTAGCATGTCGAGCAACAAGCTCTTTCACAAAATCTCTTGCAACAGTATCAATATCCCTCACGTGAAAAGTATGTCTCATATCGTCACTGTATCATGAATATAAAAACACCACCAGAATGCTGGTGGTGTTTTTAAAACTATATATTATTGAACGACTGTCTTACGAACCGTTTGTCGCACCGCAACAATGATCAATAATATAATAAGAATGAGAAGCAACCATCCTCCAAGTGTTTGAGGGAAGAATCCTGCACCAAAGAGTGCTGCTGCACCAAGTCCATTAGTTGCACAAGTTGCATCGTCAGAAATATCATATGCGATGATACTGTCTTGCACTTTGTCTGGCATAGTTACTTGCAATGTTCCAGAAACAACAGTAGTGTCTTTTGTTTCTTCTGTTGCTTTCACTTGCATAAAATGTGTCCCTGTTGCATCAGGAGCAAGTGTTCCAAGCGCAATAGTTAAGGTATAGTCTTTACTATCATATGAACCATCTGTTGCACGAACAAATTTCAATTCTTTTGGAAGATGTATTTGAATCACTGCATCAGTAAGTGTTTTCTTACTCAAGTTCTTATAAGTGATCTCATAATCAAGTGAGTCACCAGCACATGCAACCTTGTACTTGTTTTTGATTTCAAGCATGAGATTTGTTGACCCAGTGCCTGTACCTGTACCAGCTGGAGTTACTACAACAGGTGCCTTGATAGAGAGTGTTCGGAATGACACAATGTCACCGTTGATCACCACCCCATTGATACGAGCAACTGCTCGGTAATAATATCCAATATTTGGTTCAAGATTAAATACTGCATCATAATACGGAACGAATGAACTTTGTACAGTTTGTGCTGTAGTTGTGAGTCCGAGTCCTGTATCAGCACCATATTCAAACCACATCTGTGATCCAACTACCGCATCACGGATAACACCATTAAGACGTGCACTTGATTGACCAACATTTGTTGCAACAGTAGTGAGCACGAGTGTTGATTGTGGTCCGTTGTATGGAATATTAGTATTACCACTTGTGACAAATGAGTACACTTGTCCGTAGTTTGTTCCATACGTATTTGTTCCTACAAGTCGGAAGTAGTATGTCGTATTCGGCATGAGGTTCGATACCAATTCTGATACATTTCCTGTGTATGCAGTCTGTGAAGGAGTGCTGTAATTCAAACTATTTATATTCGTACCGTATTGGAAGTAGCGAGATCCGTATGAGCCTTGCATGTCTATATATCCATTGAATGTTGCGTAGTTTTGTGCAACATTTGTCGCAGTATATGTCGTCACTGACGGAAGATTGTATTGCTGATAAATAGTACCAGTGGTTGTAAATGTCACAGTATTGCCACAAACAACTCCTGAATTTCCAGTCATTACATTCACACATGCACGCACATAGTATGTCGTGTTTTGAGTAAGATTACTTACATATGAAGTAAACCCTGATGAATAAGCGATTGTGCTTGGTGTTATCATACCAAACGATGAAGATGTTCCGTATTGGAAATATCCTGTAGGCATCACTGGAAGTAAAATACCGCCGGATCCATTATATCCACCATAATAACTACCAGAAAATGTTGCGTATGTTTGTCCGATATTTGTCGGTTGATTGGTCACCACAGTAAGAGCTTGTGGATACACACATGGCAATGGACCACCGTAGTTTGTTGCAGAATAATCTGTACAAGTTTGAACGACCACAGCGTTTGTAGTGAATGAAAGATATGTTCCATATCCTGTTCCTGCGCTGTTTGTTGCCTTTGCTCGAACATAGTATGTCGTGTTTGCTTGAAGACCACTCACTACTTGTGAGAATGATGTACCTAGCGGTGCGTTTACACTTTGTATATTTCCTGTCCAACCAGATTGATAGTAATCAAAACCGGTTGATGTAACACTTGTACCAGAATATGTTCCATACAATGTTGCTGAATTTTGCCCTGCTTGTGCAGAAAGTGTCGTCACATATGGAAGTGTTACTTGAGGATAGTTGAATGGAGATTCGGTATTGTCAGTCGAACTCGAACATCCTGGATCTTGCATATCTACAAAACTATCTCCATCATCATCAATGCCATTTGAACATTGATATACAGTAGGCAGTAGGTTGTTGAAAGGATATTCAGTAGATCCATTTGGGTTACCAGCACATGCAGGATCTTGTGAATCAGTATACCCATCACCATCATTATCTATACCATCAGAACATGCATATATTGTTTGCTGGTTTGCTGGTGTTGTAAATGGCATATAGATACCATATCCAGTACCTGCAGTATTTGTCGCCTTTGCGCGAACATAGTATGTCGTGTTCGGAGTAAGGTTACTTACAGATGCAGTAAAAGAAGTACTTGTTGAAGCATTCACACTCATCACATTACCTGTCCAACCAGATTGATAGTAATCGAAACCAGTTGAGGTGACGTTCGCACCTGAATAATATCCAGAAAAATACCCTGTTGTTGCAGAAGAAGCACTTGGAGTGTTTGTTGTTACTGTAGGAATTTGTACTACCGGAGGAAAGACACATGGAAGCGCACCTCCGTAGTTAGTCGCGGCAGGATTAGTACACGTTTGCGCTTGATATGTACATGGCAATGGTCCACCATAGTTTGTTGCAGTTGTGTCTGTACAGGTTTGCGCAGTCGGTGCACTTACTTGAAGTACAATAACCACAGATCCTTGTGTTCCCCATCCTGGAGCAATCGTACCGATAGATGCACCATTTGCAGACATGACATCATTGATCGGAAGATTTGTCGGATTTGATGATGTTTGGTTTGGATACCAGAGTGCAGATACAGGAGTCAGTGTTTGTGCGGTCGAAAGTGTCGCTGACACACCACCTTGTGCAACCACCCCTGATGAAGAAACACTTCCTGTAAGTGAGTGTGTTGTCGCAGAACCAGAAGTATTTTGAATCAACTTGATTCGAGTATCTGCAGCTGATGATGTTCCTGTGTTGTGATAATAAATACGAACATTAAGCACATCTCCGGCTGAGCCAGATACTGTGCTATTTGGCCAACAAGGATTAGTAAACCCTTGGTTGGTCGTGAAGTTTGCAATTGCAACGGTACGACAGTCATTTCCTACGTTATTGAAGGAAACAGCTGCTTCTACTTTGTGACTAGTCACAAAGAAACCGAGTACAGCAAACAGAAACGCAAAAAATCGTTTGTTGTTTTTCATACTGAATGTAAAATGTTAATGACAATACCGAATTGGTAATGTTTGCATTATATAGTATTATGTATTTTTTGTCAATGAGGTAAAAGAAAAACCGCATATCTTTCGATATACGGTTAATTTTTTAAAAATGAAATTTAGTGCCAAGACATTCTTCCACCACTACCTCCTGAACCAGAAGGTCCACCACCAGAACCAAATCCAGAGGCATAGTTTCCGGAACCAGGGACTCCGGCAGGACCACCGTTTCCAGGGACACCAACAGGGCCACCATTATTTCCAGAAGGAGGAACTCCTCCTGGACCATTCCACCCCAATCCATTACTACCAGGGACTCCGGCAGGACTTCCACTCGTGTAAGTATTTGGATTACTCGTGTTTGGTCTGGGTTGAGATGTGTAACTCACGTTTGTATTATTGTTAAAAACATTTGAATTGTCATTAACATTACTACTGTTTGCAGATTGGTTGTTTGCCCAACTCTGCTGATTAGAGTAATTGGAGGGTTGTTGAAATCCTCCCCCAATCCATCCCGCATTATTTCCTCCACCATAATAGTTGTACATTAAACGATTTTGAGGAGGATTTTGATATACAATTTGTTGTGGTTCATTGTTGTACACAACCTGCTGTTGAGGCACATCTACTTGCCTTCTAATTACCGTGGTGTGAATCTCTTGAGGAGTTACGTCTTCATAGACATACTCATACTCCACGGTTTCAACCGGCTCATATTCACGAACATCATCTCCAAGATTTGGAATTTCTCGCTCTGGTTCTTCATACACAATTCGCTCTACACAAGTAGATCGAACACCATTTCCACAATTAAGTGAAAGGATCGGAAGCGGTTTTCCACCAAAGGTGTTCATAACAACACACACAAACATTTCGTCTGTTTTTGCATCACCATTGGCAACACTTCGTGCGTTTCGAGAAAACCATTTAAAAATGGCTTGCCCGTTTTTACCTGCAACCATACCACAAGTTTGCCAGCACCCATTAAAATGTGAGGGTGGTAAAATAACAGTACTGTCACGAAGAATTTTCTTAATATCTTCAAGTGACCAATATCTTGCAACACCCGTTGCTTCCTTTGCGTAATAACTCAAGATTTCATTGTTAAGCAAAACAGCATACTGTTCAGGCGTCCAGTTGAAATACTTGGTAAAATCATCGTTTGTACCACTTAATCGATTTTCGAAGTTTTCCTTTTTCATAGGAACACCATCTTTTTCGACTTTATACCTTGCTACACCCCCACTGTGTTGTGCAAAGGTATGTTTTACAGTGCACAGCAATAGCAGTGCGAGAAAAATTGATTTTTTCATTTTTTATTTGATTTTCGAGGTTTATACTTAATTCTGACTATATCCTATCACATTAAAAGACTTTTGTCAATAACTTACCTTTTCTCAAAACCTTGTATAATAAATACATACTATGCTCGCATTTGATGAAGAAAAACAACAAAGAAAACTGGATGAACTCAAAAAACAAGAAGAGGAGGAATTGTTGCAAGTACTTGCTGAGACCAAATACAGTATTCCCTACATCAACCTCGGCATGACACTCATTGAAAGTGAGGCACTTCGCATGATTACTGAAACACAAGCTCGCGAACTCGGAATAGCGCCATTCAAAATTCTCGGCAAACATTTACACGTCGCAACACTCTCACCTTCACGTGATGAATTCAAAGCATTTATCGCAGGTGTTGAGAAAAAAGGATTTCAACCGACAGTCTATCTTGCATCACATGCAAGTATGGAAAAAGCATGGCAGAGATACAAAGAACTTTCTTTTGCCGAACAATCTCGTAGTGGAGGTGTCGATATTTCTGGTGACACTCTTGCGGAAATCAGTTCAAAAATTCACAACATGCAAGATATCAAAGGATTGCTCGAAGGTGTTGTCACAGACAAAACATCTCACAAAACGTCTCATATTCTTGAAATTGTTCTTGCAGGAGCAATTGGGCTTGGTGTTTCAGATATTCACATTGAACCAGAAGAAGATCGTGTTCGATTGCGATACCGACTCGATGGGGTACTACAAGACATATACTTTTTTTCTGGCGATGTCGAAAAGCTCATCAACTCTCGTATCAAACTTATTTCTGGGATGAAACTCACCGCAAAAGCCATCGCTCAAGATGGACGCTTTGCGATATTTATCAGTGATGAAGAAGTGAGTGTGCGTGTATCTGTCATTCCGGGTGCCTTTGGTGAATCGATTGTTATGCGTCTCCTCAACCCAAAATCAATTCAAGTCAAATTGGATGAAATGGGTATTGATCAAAAACTGTTTGCTATTATCGAAAAAGAAATCAGTAAACCAAATGGCCTTATTCTGGTCACAGGACCAACTGGATCTGGTAAAACCACGACATTGTATGCCTTTTTGCGCAGAATCTATTCTGATCAAATCAAGATTATTACCATCGAAGACCCTGTTGAATATCACCTCGAAGGTATTACTCAAACACAGACAAATAGTGAGAAGGGCTACACCTTCCTCGAAGGATTGCGCGCAGCGCTTCGACAAGACCCAGACGTAATCATGGTCGGAGAAATCCGCGACGACGAAACTGCAAAAATTGCCGTTGAATCAGCACTGACTGGACACATTGTGTTCTCAACACTGCACACCAACAATGCTGCAGGAGTTATTCCTCGTCTGATTGATCTCGGTGTTGAAGCAAAATTACTTCCATCAGCACTCTCACTCTCAATCGCACAACGTCTCTTGCGTAAACTCTGTAACGAATGTAAACAACCAAAAGTACTCACACCAGAAGAAGATGGGCTTCTCCGAGGAATTCTCAAAGATGCCAAAGATGCTGGTAAGAATATTGATGATTATAATATCGACCTCACCAAACCACTCGGTGTGCACGAAGCAGTCGGTTGTAAGGTATGTAATTTCACTGGATACAAAGGACGTATCGGTATATTCGAAGCAATACTCAGCGATGAATCGATAGAAAAAATTGTTCCAAGTAATCCGAGTGAACGTGAAATCAAACGCGTCGCACGAGCACAAGGCATTCTCGATATGCATGAAGATGCTGTTGTAAAAATAGTCCGAGGAATCACGACAATAGAAGAAGCACAAAGTGTCGTTGATCTTGAAGAAAAAATTTAAATAAAAAAACTTCACACAAAATTTTGTGTGAAGTTTTTTTATTGAGACAAAAATAGAGAAATCTCTAAACAATCCTTACATCAAAGACGCAAGTAATATAGTTTCAAAGGATAGCACCAGTATTTTATAAATAAAAACCAGAACGTCCTCCTCAAGTACATATAACCAGAGGCTGATTGCTTAGAGATTTCTGCACTCTTGCTTACAAGATGCACATCTCCGTGTTAGAATGAGAATATACTACCTTCTAATGGAAGTATAGCATATTCTAAATATTTGTCAAGCACCTAACGCAGGCATCTTGTATAATATTAAAAAACCCTTCTGGAACAAGACTCAAATAAAAACCCAATAAAAGATGAGCAGTTTTTGGACCAAGCACTTCGTCCAAATAATTGGGATGATTATATTGGTCAAGATACCATAAAAGAGAATCTCAAAATACTGCTTACTGCCGCAAAAGAACGCGGACACACCGCTGAACATATTCTTTTTTATGGCCCACCAGGACTTGGTAAGACGACACTTGCACACCTCATCGCAAAAGAGACGAGTAGACAACTCAAATCTACTTCAGGGCCTGCAATTGAAAAAGTTGGTGATCTTGCTTCCATCCTCACCAATCTTTCTCCAGGAGATATTCTCTTCATCGATGAAATCCATCGTCTGAACAAAATGATTGAAGAGGTTCTCTACCCTGCCATGGAGTCTGGTGTGCTCGATATCATTATCGGCAAAGGTCCATCTGCACGTACGATCCAACTTGATCTTCCACCATTTACACTTATCGCCGCGACAACTCGCGTCTCACTCCTCTCTGCCCCACTTCGCTCTCGTTTCTCTGGTGGTGTATTTCGTCTAGAATTTTATTCCCAAGAACAGATCAAACAAATCCTCGCACGCTCTGCAGATATTCTCGGCATCAAGGTAAACGATGATGCATTTGATGAAATCGCCAAACGTAGTCGTTTTACTCCCCGTACTGCAAACTATTTTCTCAAACGATGTCGTGACTATGCTCAAGTCCACAAAAAAGACTTGGATCAGAAAACAGTATTCCTCGCACTGTCACTACTCGGCATTGATGAACTCGGACTTTCTGAAATCGATCGCGCAACACTCGAAATTATTATAGAGAAATTCAACGGTGGTCCTGTTGGACTTTCAACCATCGCAGCAGCGCTCTCTGAAGAAGATGCAACAATTGAAGACGTTGTCGAACCATACCTCATGCAACGCGGACTTCTCGAAAGAACCCCTCGAGGAAGAATTACAACAAAGAAAGCGTATGAACATTTAGGGTTTGATGTGTTAGATAAATAAAAAAACACTATATTACATAGTGTTTTTTTTATTTATCTTTTTGGATCAAAAATGGTTTCTTCTACCTTTTCACCATTCACATGTCTCGCTATTTTTCGAGCACCCATAATACTCGGCAAAATACCAACCCCATTACACCCAAGATTATAGAGAAGTCTTGGCTCAAGAGGTTCCACTCCTACCAATCGGACACCACTTGTGGTATATCCCATAAGTCCATGCCAGAAAAATCTATGCTCAACATCAGTCATGTCAAAATGTTGTTCTGCGAATCGTACACTAGCATTCTGTAATTCGTCGGCTGTTTCAAATTCTCGATGATATATCTCTCTATTATCCAGTCGCACTTCTGGACCACCGATTGTTGTGAGTTGAAACATACCAGCATCGTGATTAAAATTTCTTTTTGTTACATAAAAATATGGGTCTGAAGAAAACGGATCATTACCGCGAATCTTACCTGTATCATAATAATAATTTGCCATATATTTTTCTGGGTGCTCAGAAACAAATCCTGTCATATACCCCACAGCACCTTGTACGACATGGTGAAACTTTCCATCGATGTCGATATCTTTTGTATCGTGAATATAGAAATTCTCAAATCCATTAGTGCACAAAACTATTTTTTCACAAGACACTTTTGCTTCGTTGGTAATCACTACAGGGGTTTTTTCTTCTAGTTCAATACCATGCACAAAACTATATTCAAAAATACTACATCGTGAAGGAAATTTTTCCAGACACCAGAGTGCAAGCTTCTCCGTGAAGAGCGCACTGTTGAGCACTGCTTTATTTTGCTGTATAACAGCATGATAATCAGGATGTAGAACTTCGAGTCGCTCAAGAATTTCTTCTTGAGGAACTTCTTTACATAAAGTTTTATAGACTTCTGGAATTTGTGTAAACCATCCAGACTCAAAAGAAACAAGGACGGGAAAAGAAGGGAGTCCGTGCTCTTTTCTTATCTTTTCTGTTTCAAGATCATTAACAAGTTGCACTAATTCTGAATACCCACCACACCCAACAAACTCATGAAAAGGAACGGTGATTTTTGTTTCTTTTAAAATTTCCTTGAGCAAATCCCAGGCCAGCTCAATAGAATGAACACCTGCAACAGCTTTTTCAATACCATGTTCAAGAACGATTTCTTTCAATGGTTTTTCAAATTCAGCAACCACTTGCCCAGCATTATGACCAGTCGCGCCATGACTTATTTTATGACCTTCAAGAACCACAGCATGTTTGTCTGTTTGTGTAAGTAAAAAATACAACGTAGTAATACCAGCGATTCCTGCACCAACAACCACCACATCAGTATGTATATCTTTTTGCAAAGAAACACTGTTTCGATCTTTATGTAATTGAGTAAGCCACGGAGAATTATTTTTCTTCATATCTATATCGTATCAAATTTTCTAGAAAAAATGATACTCCTTGAAGCAAATCGGTAAAACCTATACACTACTGATAATGATTATTCTTGCTATTGACCCAGGATTCGACAGAGTTGGTGTCGCCATACTCGAAAAAAACATTGGAGGAAAAGAGACACTCCTCTTTTCAACATGTATTATCACAGACAAAAAACAAACGTTTCCAAACAGATTGAAAGAAATCGGCGATGCACTTAGTGGTATTATTACTACGCACAAACCAGAAAGTATTGCTATCGAAAAATTATTTTTTGCAAAAAATACCACTACAGCACTCGGTGTCGCCGAAGCACGTGGAGTAATCTCATACGAAGCAGCAAAACATGGACTCATCTTCTATGAATATGCACCGAATCAAATTAAACTTGCCGTCACTGGATACGGTAGCGCTACAAAAGAAAACGTACATACGATGACAACAAAGTTAATCAATACTAACAACAAAAAAATGCTTGACGATGAAGTAGATGCGATCGCAATTGGGCTTACCTGTTTTGCCTGCGAACGTTTTAATCATTAAGATTCAAAACTTTTCCACAGGATTTATATATAAAACTTGCAAAGAAAACCTCCTTTTGGTACATATATACAATCAGTTATAAGTAATGTTTTTATAATATATATACAATAATATACATATATGTCTGACGAAGATGAAGTGATAAAAAAAGCTCCAATTGGTCTTGAAGATGAACTTGTTGGATTTGGTGGTGGAGACGAAATACTTGATGTGTTTGACGACAATCTATCATTAGATGAAGACGAAGAAGATATACCTATTGGTGGCGCTGAAGAGGACTACTAATATAAAAACATCCGCACAATAGCGGATGTTTTTATATTAATCTATAACACATTCAATAAATATTTTCTTACCTATTTTAATGAGTGTTTTTCCTTGTGGTACAAAATCTATGTCAGTAATTTTTTCTTTTGTCTCAAGATTTGTCACAGCTCCATCTTCTACAAGTCTTCGCCATGCAGTTTTGGAATCAATCATTCCTTTTTCAAGCAAGACTTCAACAAGAGTGCTCCCTTCCGAAATACTTATTTTTTCAAGCTCGTCTGGAATTTCTTTCTTTTGAAATTTACTGACGAAATCCTGTTCGGCATGTACTGCCAATTCTTCAGAATGATACATTTTTACAATTTCTCGCGCGAGTCGCATTTTTAAATCGCGAGGATTTATTCCTGTTTCTAATTCTTTTGTAATTATTTCAATTTCTTCCGTAGAAACGTCAGTGCACAGAGTAAAATATTTTACTATTAACTCATCATGAAGAGCCATGATCTTGCCATACATATCAGATGGTTCATCTACTATTGTTACAATATTTCCCCAACTAGTAGACATTTTACGACCATCTGTTCCTTCGAGCATTTGTACAGTGAGCACATCCTGCTCTGGCATATCAAAATGTTTTTGAATTACTCGTCCTGCTTTCAAATTAAACAATTGATCAAATCCTCCAATTTCAACATCTGCTTTAATCGCAACAGAATCATATCCTTGCATCAATGGGTATAAAAATTCTCGAAGAGATATCTCATCTCCACGCTCAAGCCTGTCTTTAAAATTTCTTCGTGCAGACATTTGTTGCACACTGAAACATTCTGCGAGTTGTGTAATTTCTTGAAAACCGAGTTTATCAAGCCAATCACTGTTGTATACAAATTCTACTTTTGAAATGTCGAGTATTTTTGAAATTTGTTCTTTATAATCTTTAAAATTTTCATTCACCATTTCTCGAGAGAGCATTGGGCGTTTTTCAGTCTTGTCTGATGCATCACCAATCTGTGCAGTAAAATCTCCAACAATAATAACAACTTGATGTCCGAGATCTTGAAACGCTTTTAATTTTCGAAGACCTACGGCACGGCCAAGATGTAGTTTTGGTCCTGTTGGGTCAATACCGAATTTTACACGAAGTTGTTTACCTGAAAGAAGGGCTGTTTCTAAATGTTCTTTTACAAACAAATCCTCAACACCGCGTGTAAGAAGGTCAGTAATATGTTTTTTATCAGTAGAAATCATATACGATACTCTATCATATTTTATACATTTTGTCCTCAAACAATGCTACTATTAAAGGAACATATGAGTACACAAAAAAAGCACACGCATCGTATCAAAAATATTTTATTCTTAATCCTTGGAGCTGGAATTATTGGTTTCAGTGGTATTATTGTCTGGATTAGTACACTTCAAATTCCAGATTTCAAATCATTTGAGGATCGTAAAATAGAAAGCTCAACAAAAATATATGACCGTACAGGTGAGATTCTTCTCTATGATGCAAATACCTCGATCAAACGTACAGTTATCACACCAGACCTTATGGGCACGAAAATAAAGAATGCCACTATCGCAATCGAAGATGCTGAATTTTATTCACACAAAGGGGTGCGACCAACATCAGTAATCCGTGCGATTATTGCCAACCTCACCCCAGGCGGTGTTACGCAAGGAGGATCAACAATCACACAACAAGTTGTCAAAAACTCTGTCCTCACTAAAGATAAAACAATCGCGCGCAAACTCAAAGAATGGGTGCTTTCATTCAAACTTGAGCAATCAATGTCAAAAGAAGACATCTTGGCAATGTACCTCAATGAAGCACCATATGGCGGTGCTATTTATGGAATACAAGAAGCATCACAGTCATATTTCGGAAAAAACCCAATAGATATAACTCTTGCAGAGGCTGCATACCTTGCAGCACTACCGCAATCTCCGACAGTCCTTTCGCCTTATAAGAAAAATCGTGAACGACTTGATACTCGTAAAAATCTCGTGCTTTCTCGTATGAAAGAACTTGGATTTATTACACAAGAAGAATATGACAAAGCAGTAGTAGAAGTGGTGACATTCAAACCACAACAAACAACTGGTATCAAGGCACCACACTTTGTATTTTTTCTGACAGAAGCACTCGAGGAAAAATATGGTGAAGACCTTGTAACAACAGGTGGGTTAAAAATTATTTCAACACTTGATTACACATTACAACAAAAAGCTGAAGAAATTGTCAAAAAATACGCATTTGAAAACGAAAAAGCATACAAAGCCAAAAATGCAGGACTTGTCGCAATTGATCCAAAAACAGGACAGATTCTGACAATGGTAGGATCTAGAGATTATTTCGATAAAGAAATAGATGGAAACTTTAATATCACTACAGGATATCGACAACCAGGATCTTCATTCAAACCAT
Organism: Candidatus Nomurabacteria bacterium; assembly: GCA_020846455.1. Classification (GTDB taxonomy): domain Bacteria; phylum Patescibacteriota; class Minisyncoccia; order Phycocordibacterales; family UBA9973; genus JADLDV01. Next base: position 15,515 of record JADLDV010000007.1, on the reverse strand, counting down.
TCGTGTATGTGACTGCATTTGAACAAGGGTATCAACCGGAAACGGCACTCTTTGATGTACCAACTGAATTTAGCGGAAGTTGTAATGCGTATGGACAACCTATCCGTGGACCGAAATCAAACTGTTATATGCCCGACAATTTCGACAACAAATACAAAGGCCCAATTTCTCTTCGAAGTGCACTTGGTGAATCACGAAACATCCCTGCAGTAAAACTTCTCTACCTTGTTGGAATAGATAATGCACTCAAAACCGCACGAGATCTCGGTATCACCTCACTCAAAGATGCAGCTGAATATGGACTTACTCTTGTACTTGGAGGTGGAGAAGTACGGTTACTTGATATGGCCAGTGCATATGCAACATTTGCAACAAATGGCACACATCGCCCGTACAGTGGAATCCTCAGTATAGAAGATGAGAAAGGTACCGTACTTGAAACATACCAAGACAGACCACAACAAGTTCTAGACAGACAAGCAGTACTCAAATTGAGTAGTATTCTCTCTGACAACAATGCAAGAATACCAACATTTGGAGCAAATTCAGTGTTGTATTTCGGCAACAGACAAGTAGCAGCAAAGACTGGTACAACCAACAATAACAAAGACGCATGGGTCATGGGATATACACCATCAATCGTAGTGGGTGTTTGGGCGGGTAACAATGAGAATACTCCGATGATCAAATCTTCTGCAGCAATTGCTGGACCACTCTGGCGTGCATTTATGAATGAGATTTTGAAAACTGTCCCTGTAGAACGATTTGAAGAACCTGAAGTATATACAGGAACAGCGGGTGCACCGATGATTCGAGGATTATGGCAAGGTGGAGAAGGATTTGTTATAGACACCATTTCACAAAAACTCGCAACAGAATTCACACCAGAAGAAACACGACAAGAAAAAGTTATTACTAACGTACACTCTATTCTTCACTGGGTGCAAAAAAATAATCCTCTCGGACCAATCCAAGACAATCCTCAATCTGATCCCCAATACGAAAGATGGGAAATTGCAGTACAAAACTGGTGGTCACAAAACAAAAGTACATACAACACTACAAGTGCTCTAGAAAAACCAACACTCTATGATGATGTTCACACGGAAGCAAACAGACCAAGTATTACAATACTATCTCCTTCAGGAACAATCTCATCACCAAATACAACACCTATAACAGTAATTGTTTCTACTCAAGGTGTGTATCCAATACAGCGAGTTGATTATTACCTTGATGATCAACTGGTTGGGAGCAGTAAAAATGCACCATGGAATATTTCATTCACTCCATCAGAATACAGTACGGAAACAACACATAATCTAAAAGCGGTTATAGTAGATAGTGTCTTTAATAAAAATGAAACAGAAGTAACATTTTCTACAATTCAATAAAAATAAAAAAACACCATGATCAATCACGGTGTTTTTTTATTTAATGTCAGAAAATTTTCGAGGAATGACAAGAAGATTTATTTCTTCCAATACTTTTTGTTTATTGAGATACAATACTTGTTTTACACTAGGTGATGTTTTAATAAACAACACATCTCTCTCGACAGAGAATATAACAGGCTGTGACTTTGCATATTTTTTCAACACAAATTCAATATTTGCACGAAAATCCTCTTCTTGAGTAAATTTCTTTTTAAATCCATCAAGAAATTGTGCGAGGTTATTTATGGACATATATACTTATCGATTCATTGGCATAATCAGATACATAAATGTCTGATCAGAAACTCCCTGAAGAACAACTGGTTTATTAGGTAAAGTAAATGAAAGAGTTAATGAATCTGCGTGAATTGATTGAAAACAATCAATCATATAACGATGATTCAACGATACCTCAACAGGAAGACCTGAAATTGCTGTATCAAGAATAGTATTATTTTCTCCAACATCAACATTTTTTGAATAGACTGCACAATATTTTTTCACAGGATCAACAGAAAGGGTAATGTGATTGAATTTATCAGAAAATATATGTGACAATTTGAGTGCTTGAACAATATCTGACTTCAACACGGTAACATTTGTAGTGAATTCTTTTGGAATGATTTGTTTATAATCTGGAAAAATACCATCAATCAAACGAGAAGTAATATAAACAGACTCATAGAGAATAGAAAGTTGGTTTTTTGAAAAACAAATCGCCACATCATCAGTATATTCCCCAATAATTCTCATTATTTCAGCAACATTTTTGAATGGAATAAGAATACCACCGAATTCAGGTACTTTTTTGAGTGCAATCTTTTTTTCAGCGAGGCGAAATGAATCCGTTGCAACAAAAACAAGATTATTTTGATCAGGATATATATATACACTTGAAATTTCTGGTTTAATATCAGAAACAGCAGCGCTATATGCAACAGCACGAATACCTTCTATAAGTTTTTTACCTGGAATAGAGAATGAATCACCAGAAACAACGGGTATTGTAGGAAAATCATCATACGGTAAAGTTTTTACAGAGATGGTATTTTGCTTTGTAGTAATACGAAGCATATCACCCTCTAATTGGAATGAAACGGTACCATTTTGAATACTTCCGAACACTGTTGAGATGACATCACTTTTTACTGCTACAGTGCCTTCTTGTTCGATTTTTGCAGGAACTTCTATTTCAATACCAAGACTCAAGTTTGTTGCACGAATTTTTATCGTTTTACCTTCAGCAATAAATAGTATTGCACCAAGAATCGGCAACGTTAGATTCTTTCCTGTGATACGATCTGCTGAACTAATCGCTTCACGAATTTTTTCAATTGAGCATTCTATTTTCATATACACAGGTTTGGTATTAATTATTGATAAAAAAATATATTAGTCTTATTAGTCGTGTGGATAAGTGGATAAGTCATAAAAACATTTATGATATAAAACTTTTTCAGGATGTATACCTATGGAAAACTGTAAGCATAACTATGGAATTACTGGGATATCTTTTTAACACTGTGGAATACTTTATTACTTATTACTATTTATTCATATAGCTATACGTAAGTTATCCAGACGTTATCCACATTATTTGAACATTGTTCGTATTTTCTCAACATCCTGATTGAGTACCATATTGTCTTTTAATTCCCTCTTAATTTTATCACATGAGTGCATAACTGTTGTATGATCTTTTCCTCCTAACTTCTGTCCGATTAACGGATACGAGATATTGAAATCTTCTCGTAAGATATACATAATCATTTGTCGCGCTTCTACTATTTCCTTTCTTCGTGTTTTTTCGTAAATACTGGATTCATCAAGATGGAAATGTTCAGCTATTTTACGGGTTACTTCTTCAATAGAGACTGATTTCTTCGGTTTTATACTGTTTTTGACCAACAATCGAACCTCTTCTTCTGTTAACTGTCTCCCTTTTATCTCTGTTTGACAGACAATGATATTGAGTGCACCTTCGAGTTCTCGGATATTACCTTGTATTAATCCAGCAAGGTACATAACAACCTCTTGAGAAACTTTAGTTATTTGTTGAGCAGCTTTTCCTTTAAGGATAGCAACACGGGATTCATAATCAGGTTCTGTTACATCAACGATCATTCCTTGTGCAAAGCGAGATTTTAAACGTTCTTCCAATCCTTTGATGTGATTTGGGTGTTTATCTGAAGAAAAGATGATTTGTTTGTTGTTTTCGTAGAATACATTGAATAAATGGAACAATTCATCTTGTGTCTTCTCCATTTTGTCGATGAATTGAATATCGTCAATAATAAGTACATCATATTTTCTATATTTCTCCTTAAAACTCGTATTTGTGTTCTTCATTGCTAATGAATCAGTATAATCAATAGCAAATTTCTCAAGTGTTACATAAAATACCTTTTTATCTGGAAAATTTTTTTTGAGTGCATTCCCTACCGATTGGATTAGGTGAGTTTTTCCGAGACCAGTATTTCCATAGACAAAGAATGGATTATAAATACTCGCTGGACGCTCTATAATCGCTTGAGAAGCCGCATATGGAAGCTGATTGAATGGTCCTACTATGAAGTTATCAAAGGTATATTTTGGGTTAAGATTGTCGTCTTTGTTGATGTATAGATCTCGGAGTGGAAGTTCAGTTTTATGTTCAGTAATAAGTGGTCTTGATTCTTGAATCTCCTTTTTGTCTGAGAGTTTTGTTATTGAATACTCGACAGATCTGATAGAAGGGACTTGTTCTACGAGTGTTTTTACAATAAGTTTGTGAAATTTGTTCTGAAGCCATTCTTTGACGAATTCATTTGGGACACCAATATAAATAGATCCTTCATCTTCTTTTATAATAGCGGTGTTTTTGAACCATGTGCTGAAGTTTGCCTTCGTCACATTTTGTTCAATCTCTTTTAGGCAGCGACCCCATAATTCTTTGGTTTCTATCATATGTATCGTTGATTATACTCCCTTAAATATTCGTGAATAATGACACTTGTGGAAAAAACTGTTGATAAGCTGTGGATAAAGTGTATACCCTTACCTTCGTCTGTGCAAACCTTGTCAAAAAGGTCTTTATGCTATATACTCATCACATATGTCACAAACATACCAACCTTCTAAGAAAAAGCGCGCAACCACTCATGGTTTCTTGGTGCGTTCAGCATCTGCGACAGGACGTCGTGTCCTCCAAAATCGTCGCCGTAAGGGTCGCGCAAAGCTCAGTGTATCTTCTGAGAAATAATTTTATTTCCTATGCTCAAAAAAGCGCATAGAATACCACGAGCCGAATATCTAATTGTAAGTAAAACAGGAAAAAGAGCCCATTCCCCTCTTTTTACCTTGATATACAAGGATAATAAAGAAACCTCACATTCGAGGTTTTCTTTTGTTGTATCTAAAAAAGTTGCAAAAAGTTCTCCAAAACGCCACACAATCAAACGGTGGGGGTATGAAATAGTTCATAAAAATAAGGATATTTTAGAAAAAACACCACCAGTATATGCTGTTTTTATTATCAAACCAGAATTCAAGCAAACTTCTTTCACTGCTTTCGAAACACAAATACAACATATTTGGAAAAATCTATAAATATGTCTAAAAACCTTATAAATAAAGGAATAATAGGACTTATCCGTATCTATCAAATAGTTCTTTCTCCTGATACAGGACTTCCAAAAAAACTTGGATTGGTTCAAAAACAAGTATGTGTCTTTTACCCTACCTGTTCTGAGTATTCAATAGGGTGTTTTGAGCGATTCGGGGCAATAAAAGCCTCAATTTTGACAATTAAGAGAATTACTCGTTGCCATCCATGGCAAAAGGAACATATTGATCCTGTTCCTGAAAAATAAAAACAATACTCGTCCTGCAACTTTCTTTTTGGTAAAAAATCAAGTACAATACAGCGTATGTTACACACACTCTGGATGAATGTTTTTTATGAGCCGCTCTATAATGCCCTATTTTTCCTTGTCTCTGTTGTCCCAAAAGCAGATATTGGTATTGCGGTAATACTCCTTACTATTTTGGTTAAAATCGTTCTTTTCCCTATCAGTAAAAAATCTATTGTGAGTCAAATGGCTCTAAAAAAACTTGAACCAGAGCTCAATCAGATCAAAAAACAGTTTCCAGACAAACAAATACAAGCTCAAAAAACAATGGAAGTGTATAAAAAGAACAACGTCAATCCTTTTTCAGGTTGTTTACTTATCCTCCTCCAACTTCCTGTGATTTTCGCACTATATCGTGTGTTTATGCACGGAATCGATGGTACATATGACGCATTGTATGCTTTTGTTCAGCCACCAGAAGCGCTTAACACTCTTTTCTTGGGTATGATTGATGTTGTCGGTATTCATTCAATAGGTGTTGCACTTGCGGTTGCAGTAACTCAATTCTTGCAACTCTATATTGCTACAAAAGATCAAGTCGCACCAATAAAAACTACTGAAAAACCAAATTTTCAAGAAGATTTTGCTCGTTCAATGACTACACAGATGAAATACGTGCTCCCTGTTGTTCTATTCTTTGTCTCGTACAAGCTTTCTGTTGCACTTGGGCTCTATTTCATAACAACAAACATCATGACAATTCTCCAAGAATTGTACATTCGTAAAACAGTGTTTTCAAAATTTTCAGAAAATAAACCCGACATTATAGATGTTTCAGTAACTCCTACCAAGAATTAATTATGGAAACACAAGCACTTATTGGATATATCACAGGTTTGATACAAAAAACGACCCTGCCAATAGAGTCGCTTGAGGTTGTCATCGATGAAGAAAAGCACACGTTGTGGGTTCGTATAAAAACATCCAATATAAAATATTTTTCAGGAAAAGATAATGAGCACGTGGAAGCATTGAATCATCTAGTAGGTAGAATTGTATACGAACAAACTGCGAAACATGAATACCCTCTTAGGGCTATCATTGATATCAATGATGCATATGAGAAACAGATTGAAGAAATAAGATCAACCGCATACATGTATGCATCTCGTGTGAAATACTATCAGGATTCGCTTGAAATGCCTCCTATGAATGCGTTTGAGCGTCGTATAGTACACGAGTACCTGCAAGACAGTGAAGATCTCTCTACGGAGTCTATAGGTGAAGGTAAAGAACGAAGAATAAAAATAATTTTTAAGAAATAACTAATTTCTTAAAATATAGGATACAAAAAATCGACCCATGGGTCGATTTTTTGTATGTAGAATTTAGTTCAAACTGGACCCCCACAGCATGAGATCGTTTTTGTTTCGAAAAATAAGATAATCTTCAGTATCTGAGAGCTTCATGTTTTCAATATCAAGGCTCACTTGAACGACTTCTTGTGGATTTACGAGAAGTGTTGCTACGTTGGTCTTCTGGTTTATTTTCCAGATTGCATCAGAGAAACTCACTGCTCCTTGATACCAGTCATCAGGATATATTCCTTTTGGGATAGATGAGGGAACTGCACAGTACATGGTAATACTATCTTTTGACCAAGTACATTTCTCTGGGAATGTTTTTACGGAAAAAGGATTTGTAGAAAGGGTTTCTGGCGTGAAGACTTTTGTAGAAAATGTTTGGTTTACTGATTCGCTGTAGACGATTTGTTTATTGTTTGGTGATACTAGGAGTGTGAGTCCTGGAATGTCACCAAAAAGTTTTTTCAATGCTTTTGTGTCTGTGTTAATACTATACGCATATCCTCCTGCATACGCTGATGGTTTTGTTGAGATGATTACAGTCTTATTGTTTGACCATTGTGCACTCCATTCAGTAAAAGGTGATTCAAATACTTGCACCTTCTTTTTTGTTTTAAGTGAGAGTGCTGTTGCAGTAACACCATTTCCGTATGGTTGCATATAAAAGAGGGTGTCCCCTTCACGTGTCATTGCGACAGTCTTGGTGTTTTTCGGCAAAAAACTTCCCGACAAACTATTTTTTGTCGCACTACCTGTCGGTTTAATGAGATTTGCAAGGAAACTTTCTATTTCTTCATCTGTGTTGATGTATCGGAAAAGTATTGTACTACCCGTATTTCCTAAAAGTGCTTCTTCTGCAAGGGCTACTATTGTTTCTGATGCGGTTCTAATCTCTTCTTGGTCTATATCGATATCAAACATATTTCCAGTTGTTTTTTCAACAAAGCGTACCGTAAGTATTTTTTCTATAACGGTTTTTGGTTTTGGTGTTTCGGTAACGGGTGCATCTTTTTCTCCAAGAGCACTCTTTCCTTCTGTTGTTCCATCCTCTGTTTCTTTAGGTGTCTCTGTGACAAAGATTGCTGATGGGTCTGGTGGAATAATTTTCTCTCGATCTCTTATAAATGTAGTATATCCAATAACCGGTGTTGTACTAAGTTTTCGAAGTCTCGGAAGTGTTTTTGCGATAGGTTCTGTATCTATTGGTTCGTCTGTTGGTGGAGTATCTTGTCCAGGTGTCGGTGTTGTGTCTGTGCCACCTCCTTGACCTGCAGGTTTTCTATCAAATGGTTTGAATTCCCTTATTTGATTTACCACAGGAGCACCTTGTTCGTTAGTAGATACACGAAAAAAGAATCCAAGTACTATCACTGTGAGTATTACGAGAACACCTATAATAATAAGAATTTTTTTGAACATATTAGTTTAAAGTTGTTCTTCTTATAAATTTTATACGAGATGAACCATCTTGATTTTTATAATATGTTGAATCAAGTGTTCCAATGGCCTTGTTTGTTATATTTGCTGGCCCGTGTGAATCCATTACTTTTCCATTTCCTACATAGATTACTACGTGGCCAAAAGGTTCGGTACTACCAACTTTCCAGCCCAACAAATCACCTGGTTGTAATGCGACACCGTTCACCGTTGTGTTTGTAATCGTTACTACATTTTCTACTCCATTACCTGAAAAAATGTTTATTGTACCACCTTGGTCTGATCCCCCTGCACATTTTATAACCTGACTTACGAAACCAGAACAGTCGAGAAATATAGTACTACCGTTTCCTGAACCCTTACCGCCCATTTTATATGTTACTTTGTTTACAAAACTATTTGCGATAGTTGGTATTTGCGCCTTACCTCCGTTTCCTGGACAAACCATTCCTGAGAGTGGTTGAAAATTACTAATGAGTGGATCTTCTGTGTCTCCGGGTGTGGTAAGTGTCACTGTTTCAATATTCAAACCAAGATTATTTACCAGATCTGGGTTGATGGTGTTGAGGATAATAAATGCACCAAGCGCAAGAAGGAGTCCTAGTATTGAATTCCATATTCGTTCTTTCGCAGATGTTTTTACAGAAAAGACACCCGTTGTGATGTATTGAAAACCAGCAAAAATAAGAGAAAGTACAGCGAGGACTCCTGCAAGAGAAATCATGATAATAAACAACCTTTCGATGAAATTTGCGACACCTTCATTTCCTGTAACTTCACTTAGTCCTGGTAATGGAGCGAGAAAAGTATACGTATTACTACTGAGTTGTTCATTGGTAATATCTCCTGACCCATCAATGGTGATGGTGTCTGTGTCTCCAGATTTTCTGTATGTCCAGTTTTCGTCACAAGCATCATCACACTCAAAGGCGAGTTCTCCTTCTGTCTCCCCGTTTGAGTTATAGTCATCAGCTCCAACGATATTCAAATAATATTCACAATCTGCATTACCAATAGAATAATCAAAAACATTCGTATCAATTTCACATTCATCTTCTCCTGCTTTTGTAATAACAGTCAATTTCCCGCTTTGAGGGATAGTAAACTGTCTATTATCAAAACCAAAAACATCATCATCTGGTGTGAGTTGATCGTTTCCAACAATACTAAGCTCTATTGTCTGGCCTTCACAACCAGTGGATACAACGTGTACTTTTACAATTGGTTTTGATGAATCTTTAAACCAGTTCACATCTTGTTGCAGTCCACTCGGTTCAAATTTTGCACTCGTGATAGAACACGCGGCGTGTGTGTGTGGAGTTTGTACAAAAAACACACAGAGAGCAAAAAAAGTTGTTGCAAGTATGGTGGATAGAGAAAAAGATTTTTTCATATGATTATTGTAGCAAATTTACCACCAAATAGTGAGACACTTTTTGGAATAGTCTCGAGGTGTTTTCTAGAGAAATGTCTATTTTTGCAAGACTTGATTCACTTGTAGATCCGATAGTCAATGGAAGTTCATTTGATGGTTTGAGTTTAGGCACCGTCTTGTTGTTTATGAGCCATGTGTATCGAAGAAAAGGGCTTGAAGGGTTTTTTGGTGAAAAATTATATGGTGCGGCAATAATTGTCGTCCCTGTTGTGACAGAGCTATCTTTTCCAAGTATTTTATTATAAAATACACCCCACTCAGGATCTTTTTTATAAAAAATAATTTTTGGTGCAACTGGTTTTATTTTGATTGTCTTTTTTGCAGTATATTGCTGGGAAACACCAACGATTTCTACTGAAACTGTTTCTTGGTCGTTAAAATAACTAGATGTCAAAGAAAACGCCTGTTTGTTGTACCCAGAAGCATTTTGAATATAACTAAAATCTTTACTCCATTTGTAGATAAAATCATTTGTTTTGACAGGTGTTCCTCCTGAAGATTTGACGATAGGAAATGCAACAACACGAATTTGTCCTTCTGTTGCAGGAAGCGCTTTGCCTTTGTAAAATGGTGGCACATATGAATCAGGTGCCTCCCAGAGCATATCTACATCCTGTGGCTGTATGCTAATACCTTTTTGGATCGTTTCTCCTCCTGTAAGAATGGTGATAACTATGTTTGTTGTTTTACCTACTTCTTTTGTTTTGAAGGAATATTCTATTGCTCCAATTTCTGAGAGAACGATCTTTCCGTCAACTGTCCAAGTTATTTTTGAGCCAAGGATGTTATAACTATAACTTTTGAGTTTTATGGTTACATTTTGGAGTGCGCCAGGTGTTTCAGGAATCATATCCACAAAAATAGAATCAGCCGATGTTTGAGCGTGAATTTTTTCAGTAAAACCAAAAAAGATACCCAAAAGACACAAAAGAGAAAACGCATGTATATTCCGTATCATATCTATAGTATAGAACGCTCTTGCATAAAAACAAAACGAAACACTAGAGTGTTTCGTTCATTGTTTGTTCGAGAGAAGCAACTTCTTGCTCTATCTTCTGTTTTGTTTCTTCAAGAGTCTTTATTTTCGCAATCTCTGTATCAACAGTTTCTTTCGTTTCTTCGAGGTGTTTGATTTTCTTGATTTCTTCCTCAATCGTTTCTTTTATTTTTTTGACTTCAGTCAGTTGGGTTTTCACATCCCCTTCCATTCCTGTGATTTTGGTATCAATTTTACCTTTGAGTGTTTCAAGGTATGCGAGTTTTTCTGTAAGATCATTTGTTGCATGAGGAGGTGTGGCGACAGGATCTGCTGTGTTTTGAATCGGTGTAGTAATCCCAAGCTCTTTTCTGACCTCAGCTTCTAAATCTGCGATTGTTTGTTTATTCTCATCGTTCATATGTATTAGTATAGCAAAAACTAGGCAATAGATACTAGGTTTTAGAAAACTCTATCAGTGTTTTATCCAAAAAGCTTTTCCTCCAAATCCTTAAGTTCATCAGCGATAGAGTGTTTACTTTCTTCAGTTTCGGGTTCTTTTTTGTCTGACTGAGTATCTTCATCAGACAGCGGATCTTCTTTGAATGTTTCTTCAAATGATTCCTCAAGAGTTGGTGGTTCTTGTACAACAGGCACTTCTATTGCAGGTTGTTCTTGTGGTTCTTCTTTTTTTGGCAGAATACTCTCTTCCCTGATACGTACTGCCTCAGTGAGTTCTTTTGCGTATTTTTCTTTTTGGGCTTCAGCTGATGCTGATTCACTTTGCAAAAGATCTTTTTTTGATTTCTCAATCGCCAATACTTGCGATGGATCTGATGTGATTATTTGTTCTTCTGTGTGTGAAGCGATAACTTTGAGTGCAACGTGTTTCAACCCTGCAAAGAATATTCCCTCTCCGACACCAGATTCTAGAAGGAGGTATTTTTCTTCATCAGTTAGGTTGAATGTTTTCTGGAGGACTTCAGCACTCGATGGTGATTGCTTCATAAGGAATTGCATTGATGAGTTGGTCACAATAGCAATGCCGTATGGAGATTTCATGAAGTCTTCTACGTCTTGAGTAATGGTCGCAAGTCCGAGGTAGTATTTACGTCCACGTTTTGCGATTGAATAGAGGAATGAAGCGGTGTCATCTGACTTCATCATCCACCAGGCCTCATCTACTACCAGAAGACGTTTCTTGAGTTCTTTGCGAACAGCATTCCAGATGAAGTGTGTCACGATGTACATTGCGGCAGTTTTGAGTTCATCTTCCATGTCACGTACAGAAAAGACGATGAATTTTTGATTGATGTCTACGTTGGTCGGTTGATTAATAAATGATGACCAACTACCATGTGTATATTTACTCAATTTTTGGACAAGAGTATCTGTACCATCCATTCCAGAAAGTACCATTTCAAAATCAGAAAGAAGTGGTGGTTCAATATTTGCAAAGTCAGATTCTGGTGTAATATCTTTCAGTGCATATGTTTCAGATATCGCACGGTCGATAATAGCATCTTCTTCTGGTGTTAGTCCACCGAGCATGATACGGAAAAGTCCAACAAGGTTGATGATGTTTGCCCGTAGGATGTCACCCGCAGTTTCGTCGTCACGAGGAATAGCAAGATCAAAAGGATTAATATGGTGTTCTGATGAAAGTGAGATATTGAAGTATCGTCCACCGACTGCTTCTGCAAGATAGAGATATTCTTTTTCTGGGTCAATAACGATAACCGATGTATCGAACATCAGTGTTCGAAGAATTTCAAGTTTGGTTGTAAATGATTTACCAGAACCAGATTTTGCAAAGATGACAGAGTTATAGTTCTCGAGTGAATACCGATCAAAGATGACAAGACTTGAGTTGTGTCGATTTACTCCATACAAAATACCTTTATTTGAAGTAAGATCAAATGATGTAAATGGGAAAATACTTGAGAGAGGTTCAGAGTTCATCTTTTGGTGAACACCGAGAATGTCATTACCTATCGGGATAACACTATTGAACCCATCCTCTTGTTGGAAGAGTGCTGGTTTGAGATAAATGAGTTTAGATTCGAGAATAGATTTGATTTCATTCTCTGTTTTGTAGAGCTCATTTTCATTTGAAGCATAAATAGTGATATAGAGACCGACTTCAAACATCTTTTCTTGTGCTTGTTGGAGACTGTCACGAAGTGATTCAAGGTCAGCAAAGGCTGTGTCGAGCAGTGGATCACGCACAAGACCTTTTGATTCTCTGGCAGTGATCTGACTTTGAACTTCAGCAACTTTCTTTTGGAATTGTCGAAGTGCAGTAACGGTATCAATCGGATGAATGAAAATAGAGACATCAAAGATTTTATCTAGATTGATAATAGGAGAAAACCAATTATCAGTAAGAAATCGTGGATATGAAATAACGAAATATGTTCGAGCTATTTTGTCTCCAAGATCAAGAGATTTCGGGTCTACTTTGAGCGCTGATGGTGCAATGCGATCTTGTAGTTCAAAGAGCGCTGATTCATAAATCTCTGAAGGAAGTACAGGAAGTGCCGCTTCACCATTGTCAGTGTTTTTCTTTTTGGAACCAAAGAGTGTATCAAGAAAAGACATACTAGTATAAGTGTATCATAGTTATTGACCCATCATACCTGCGTTTTCTGTACTGGTGTCACCTGGATTAAATATTTTGTAGAATAATTCTACAACAGCTTCTGTGTCGAGTGGTGCAACTTTGAGTCCGATACGTCCGAGTCCTGCTTCGATCATGCCCATACGTTGTTCGAGTTGAGATCTCTTTTCTTCAAACAAGACATCTTCAGATGTCTTTGCACTCGGTGCTGATTTCTTTTTGAACATACTACTCACGACAGAATCGCTTGAAAGTTCTGTTGTTGAATACGGCACAGTGATAAAAAACTGTTTTGTCATAATACTATTAGAATCAGTAAATGCGCGGATGAATTCCATGTATTCACGAGTTTGAATTTTTAGCAATGGTTCTGGTTGGTCAGCCATTTGCTTCTCTAGCGTCATGAGATATGGACGAATATCAAGTCGTCGTGATTGCAAACTAATCTGTGTCGGGAAATCAAGTGAATTCAAAAATGACTGGAATTGCATGATGATTGCTTGTTGTTCATCATATGCTTTGAGTGAAAGATTGATAGAAGACACCATCATGATTGCACGCACTCCCCCATCTTTGAGTGTGATAATACCATCGCGTACTTCTTTTATTGAAACGAAATCTTGTGTTGGTCGAGCATTGAGTGCCATAGATAGTCTTAGTATAACAATAATACATTAAAACGTATACAATTTGTGGAGAAGATGCTATTTATTTCTTTTGTTCGTATCAAGCACATCAAGACTCCATGCAATATCGTGTAGTCTTGATGCTGTCATGATATGATCATTGTTTTTCTCTGGTGCTACTGTTGTTGGAACCGTTGGTTTTACTTCAGCTTTTTTCTCTGGTTTGCGTTGTTTCCATACATAGAGTTTGCTCTGTAACATAAAATTAAACCATGCTTCAAGAGTGAACATGAAAGGTTTGCCGTTGATTTTATAGAATGCAAGAGCTGCGCCAAGTGCCGCTGTGGGGAGTATGACGATTACTGCCACCCAGAATGGAAGTAATCTATACGCAATAAAACAAATACCAGCACCACCTGCGATATAGATGAATTGCTTGAATGTCAGTGGTCCGACAATTTTATCTTCAATATCAATGAATTGTGGAAGTTGGTATTGCATGTATGGTAAGTATAACAAATAAGAATGCGTACTGTCTAAATTCGAATACAAAAAAAACGACCACTGGTCGTTTTTTTTTGTATGAGGAATTCTTTATTACAGTGGCATTTCTCTGTATGGATCAATAGATATTTTTTGATCTACTTTGAGAGAATGATTTGTTTCAGTGCTTTGTGACATGCTTGAAGATTGGATTTTTTGTTGCAATGGATGTATTGCTCCATCTTTTGTTGTGGTTGTTGAATTAGGAGGAGTTGTCGTTGTTGGGTTGAGTATGATAGGTGCAGATCGTGGAGGGTTTTCTAATCCACTGAGCATTGAGTCTCTATTTAAATCCATGTCTTTCAGTGAATCTTGTTTTTGAGGAATAGAAAATGAAAGATCAATGCCTGTTTTTTCGAGAATGCTTGTTTCTTCTGGGTCGATTTCTTTTTCTTCATCAGTTTCTTTGTTTTCACTTTCGTTGTCAAAGTTACTCATTTCGATCATCTTTTCTCGAATAGCTTTGAATACTGTTTGATTCATTTCTGAGGTGATCTGTCGAGCCATGTCTCGTGAAATAGCGAGTTTCGATTCAATAACATTTGCAAAAGAATCATAATTTGCGATACCGAGTGCAACCTCTTGTGTAGCATCGAAGAGTGCACCCATTTGATCCACATGGAGACCAAATTTCAAACCAGCTTCTTGTACTTTTATTGGAATATCTACATCAACTATCGCACTCTGTGTTTCGAGCGGAAGTGAATCAAACATTTCTTCAAAATCAATTTTTTCTGTGTCATTCATGTTTATTTTAGATTAGGTTATTTTTTCTCATCTGCTTCCTTCCTTCTGTCTTCTTCGGCTTTTACTTCATTTCTTAATCTTTCCGTGTCTTGATCTATGTTACGCATTTCTTGAACTTTTTGTTTATTCTCGTAAGATAGTTTCATTTTCTTTGACTGTTCTTCACTAAGTGGCTTACGTTTTCCTTCAAGATCAGTAATTTTATTTTGGAAGTCTATTCTACTATCCTCATTTAACTTGATAGTTGCTGGAGATAATCCTGTAGGGTTACCAGCGGCATCTGTGTCATAATGAACTTTCTCTACAACTGGTTCACCATAAGCATCTTCTTCAATAGTTCCATCCGGATTTGTTTTGTAGGTGACCTTAAAGTTACTTGCATCAACCTTAAGAGTATTGCGTACCTCACGTATTTCTTTAACAATATCACTAAGTGGTTTATTGATTGCTTTAACTTCAACATCAAGATCATTGGCTATTTGTGCCATTTTATCCATATCT
>JADLDV010000006.1 GCA_020846455.1 Candidatus Nomurabacteria bacterium | reverse complement strand
TGTTATTGATAAGCAACTCATACGCTGGCACAAGTCCACCACTAATTCGCGGAACAAGACGTTGTGAGAAAATACCAAGCAAACTTGATGCAAGTTGTGTGCGAATCTGATCTTGTTGTCCTGATGAGGCAAATGAATCAACGATACGATCGATAGTTTGAGATGCATTATTGGTATGCAAGGTTGAAAATACCAAGTGTCCTGTCTCAGCAGCAGTAACTGCTGTCGAGATTGTTTCTGCACTCCGCATCTCACCAATCAAAATCACATTGATATCTTCGCGAAAAATAGACTTAAGTGCAGTGTTGAAATCCTTGGTATCAATACCAACTTCACGCTGATCAATAATGGAACGATTTGCTTCGTAGATATGCTCGATCGGATCTTCAACGGTAACAATACGCTCAGCACGTTCATTGTTGATCATGTTAATCATCGCTGCGAGTGTAGTTGACTTCCCTTGTCCGACAGGACCAACCACAAGGAAGAATCCTTGCTTCTTGCGAGCAAATGTTTCAAGAATTGGTGGCAAGCGAAGTTCTTGCAAACTCTTTACGGTAGGAACAAGACGAATTGCAATAGCGATCTGACCTTTTTGGAAATATGCATTACAGCGGAAGCGATTCTTTTCTTGATAGGTATACGCAAAATCAACTTCTTGATCTTCCATAAATCGCTCAACTTTCTTCTCATCAAGCATTACTTTCAAAATACCCATCATATCTTCCTTTGTTGGAACGCGCGCCTTCATGAGAAAAATCAATTGACCAGACACACGCACTGACGGATATCGTCCTGCTGAAATGTGAATATCAGATCCATTTTCATGGAGCACTGTATCGAATAATTCATGTATATATGCTTGATGATCCATATGTATTATAAAAATGTGTTAACGCGTTCAACAACTTCTGTCGGTGTCGAGTTCGCTTTGATAATGTATCCTATCGCACCATATTTATCACAGAGAGTGATGTCTTCTGGTTCGCCCTTGTTGGTAAGCATGATGACTTTTACTTTTTTTAATCGATCTTCTTTTTGTATCTGTTTCAATGTTTCAAACCCATCCATCACCGGCATAGTCAAATCAAGCAGTATAATATCCGGAATTATTGTTTGAAGTTTATCTAATGCATCCTTACCATTACTTGCAGTAGCTACTTCATACCCAGCAGTTTTGAAACGCATCGAATACATATCAAGAAAAAATGTATCATCATCTACTATCAGAATGTGTATTTTTTCTTTCATATATCTTAATTAAAATTATACACCTCATTGAAAGGAATGACACCTTCCATACTTTTCAAAATGGCGTCTTCTTTCATGGTAATCATACCTTTTGCTCGTGCAGCCTTGTAAATTTCTGGTTCTACGGGATTTTTCAAAATAATACTCTGCATTTCTTTATCCACAACGAACATTTCAAAAATCGCCTGACGTCCTTTGACACCAGAAGAACACTCCGCAGAAGGAACAGCTTCGTGAACTTCTGATTTGAATGGGAGTTCTTTTTTGAATTCTTCAGGAAGATCGGTGAATTGTTTATCGATAAACATCTTTGTACTTTCATCGATAGGTACTGCTTTTTTTGAACTTGGACAAATAACTCTCGAGAGACGTTGTGCCACAGAGAGAATCAGTGTCGGTGCGATAAGATACGGATCGACACCCATGTCTACCAAACGAGGAATTACACCAATAGCGTTGTTGGTGTGCAGAGTTGAAATCACCAAGTGTCCAGTAAGCGCAGCTTGAATCGCGAGTTCTGCAGTCTCTTTGTCGCGGATTTCTCCCACCATGATGATGTTCGGGTCTTGACGCAAAATAGAGCGAAGCCCTGACGCAAACGTATAGCCGATCTCTGGCATAACCTGTGACTGGTTCATATCTGGAATGTGATATTCGACTGGATCTTCTAGAGAAACAACGTTCGCTGTCTCACGGTCAAGTTCATTAATGAGTGAGTACAGTGTGGTAGATTTACCTGAACCCGTCGGACCAGTAACAAGAATAAGTCCATACGGTCTTTTTATTGCATTACGAATCAAATCAAGATTTCTCTTTGACATATTGAGTTGCTCAAGAGAACGAACACCTTTTTCTGAATCAAGAATACGAATCACCACCTTTTCTCCGTAATAGGTTGGAAGTGTCGACACACGGAAATCAATCTTGCGACCATCAATTTTTGCAGAAAAATTACCATCTTGTGGTTTACGCTTTTCATCAAGACGTAACTTTGAAAGAATTTTCACACGAGCAATAACACCCGCATACACATTGAGTGGTAGCACGAGACTGGTATGCAGTACACCATCAACACGAAAACGAACCTTAACTTTGTCTCCCCCATTTTCAATGTGGATGTCAGACGCTTCACCCTCAATCGCATGACGAATGATCACAGCAACGATCTTGATAATCGGTGCTTCTTCCACGATACGTTCTTCTTCACCAGGAGCGAGTGATTGTTGAATGTTTGCTTGCTCAATCGCAAGATCAGTATCTTCTTGTGCCAATGATTCAGTATTAAATTCTGACAATGCTTGATCTACTTCAGCGGTGAGTTGACGATATGCAGTAACAGCTTGTTTAAAATCAGACGGAGAAACAATGAACAATTTGAATGGAACATTTGATTTACCGGAAACAAACCGCAAAGCATCCATCGCAGCAATATTATCTGGATCAACAATACCAACTTCTAGTATACCGTTTTGTAACCCAATTGGAACAAATTGGTAATGATCCACGGTGTCTTTTGGAATATATTTCAAAAGTTCTGGTGTGACATGTGTAATATCTACAGATGTTGCAGGAATATTAAAATACGCACTCTTAAGTGAAATGAGATTCTTCTCAGACATGCCAAGTTCTATAAGCGCTTGATCAATATCGCCCCCAAATGCTTCATTTGCGCGACGTTTTACTTCAAGTATTTGCTTTTGCTCGATAATGCCACGTTGTGCAAGTTCATCTAAAAAAGTCATAGGTGTAACACGATATTATTGTGTATTGTTTTGATTAAGTAATTGATTCAACAAATTAGTTGTATCAACAGGTGCTTGTGTTTGAGTTGTTGCTGTACCAGCGTTTGTAGCTGACAAAAGTCCCACAGAAATACTTGGGTCACTTCCAATAGGAGAAAAAGGATTCACACGACCTTCATTTCCAAGTGGAACGAGTGGACGAGTAAAATCTTGAAGACTCTTAAAAGCTGGATCAGTAAAAACTCCATCATTCAAAGACATTTTTCTGAGACTCAGTAATGATGAGAGGAATTCTTGACCTGTGTCACTGATTGCACTTATATCAGTAGTTGCTGCAGGATTTACTGTCTGTGTCACGCCATTTGAAGTACTGAGCAGAGAAGATGTTCCTGTTGCGCCTTGCTTTTGTACTACGAAGAAATAATATCCTCCTCCTAGTACGCCTACTATAACTAATATGATAAGTAATTTTTTAAGCATATATATTTACTTCTTAAGCCAATATGTTTTGACCTTAAATTCATATTTGTACATATCGCTCGACGCCTGAGATGTACCGACTGATTCAGTGGAACTAAAAGTAATCGAATTCACATCAACTACACGAAGACTTTTTTCCAAATCTTTCACAAAACTCACAAAATTACTGTATGACGCACGAGTTGTCACAAATTGCATTTCAAAAATACCATAATCTTTTTTGTTTGCGAGTTGCGCACTTGATTGGACAACCTGCGCACCATCTTCCTTTTTTTCACCAGTGACACTTGCATCAAATTTGATATTTTGAATGTCCATACCGTATGTTTGAGCAATACGCTGAATATCAAGAATTAATTTTATATTGTCTACATTATCAGGAAGTATTTTGTTTAGTTTATCCAAATCTGTTTTGGAAAAAGTATTGTATTTATTGTTGAGTGTGTCACGAGTTTCTTTGAGCTGACGTGCGTTCGTAAGCGCCTCTTCATACGAAGCACTTTTTTCCATCAAAGATCGTGCCTCTTTGTATGTTTTATCGGTAAACAAAAAGAATGTTCCTAACGCAACGCCGATTAATGTAACTGGGATAATAAGTCTAAACATATAATTATTGTGGTGTACCGTTATCTTCTGGTAACGTATCGACAGTATTCATATCAGTGGTTTGTTGCGAGATTGCAGGTGTGACTGACTGTGGAAGAGATGATTTCTGAACATTGATACGATATGAGACAAATGATGGATCTACAGAAAATGTAAGATCAAATAGCACATTACCTTTTTCATCAAGGGCAAGGTTTGAAAAGATAATATTTTTAAGATATTTGTTCTTTGCAAGAAGATCTGACTGAAGTGCGATAGACGTATAGTTGGTTGCTTGACCAGAAAGTTTGACCACGACTTTTTCAGCACCTGCTTCAGGATTTAATGAGTATGAAAACTTAGTATATCGAACTGATTTGAGTGTTGCCTCTTGTAATGCAGCAAAAATTGGTGATACAGAAATATGGTTTGAAAGAATTTCTTGCGATGCATTGAGTCGTCTTTCTACTTGTTGAAGATTGTTGATAAGTGTGGCCTCAAACTCAGATTTTGCAGCTGCGAGTGATTGTGCTTGAGTCAGTACTTTTTTTGTTGCGTATGTTTTGTATGCGTATGCACCGCCAGCAGCAACAAGTGAAGTAATAAAAACAACAACACCAACAATGTTGAAAATATTAGAACTCACACCGGACGTTTTTTGTTCGGTGACGAGTGGTTTCTTTGGAATAAACGATGTTTGAAATTGTTGCTCCATAATGTGTGAGAAGATCTACACTCTTAGTATATTACTGAAGCTTGCGTAATGCAATCCCCAACGCGACACCAAACTCAGGTCCAGCACTCTCAAGTGCCTTAGAAAGAAATACAGGTGCTTCAATTTTTGCAAATGGATTACCAATCACAACATCGCAACTAAAATTTTTCTTTGCTTCTTCAACAAATCCTTTTAGAAGAACACCACCACCAGTGAGTACGACCTTGCTAATGATTTTGTTTTGCTTGCGCTCATAATCAAGGACAACACTATTTGCTTCCATGAAAACATAATCAAGTGATGCTTTCATAATCTCAGCAGCTTTTTGATCGCCACCAATACCTGTAAGGCCTTGTGAACGCTTGAGTTCTTCTGCTTTTTCAAATGGAATCGCGAGTGATGTCGCAAGTGAATTTGAAATATCATGAGAGCCGCGATTGACTACGTGAAATGTTCGCACTACACCATGCTCAATGACAGAAAGCTTGGTCTTTGATGCTCCCATGTCGAAAATAAGCACAGGTGAAAGTTCATGTCCGAAGTTTGCACGAATACTACTAAATACTTCAATTTCAAATACTGGATCTACAAGTTCTAGAGAAGTAACTAATTCTTTGTATCGAGTAAGTGTATCGTTGTGAATTGCGACTACCAATGCTTCTTTTTTATGTGAAGTAGGAGTGCTTGTTGTTTCATCAAGACCTTCTGGACCAGAAGTCTCACTATCACGTTCTGGAATCACCCACCAATCAAGTGTTACTTCTGCAATCGGCACAGGAATAAATTTACGTGCTTCTGTTTGAATCACACTATCGTATTCTTTTTCAGAGAGACGATCTGGAATATCCACAATAAAGATGAGACTCGCAGCAGATGGAATAGCAAACGCTGTTTCTTTGGTATTTACTCCTGATGCTTTCAAGAGTTCAGTAATAGCAGGGAGAAGCTTTTCATTATCAAGATTAGTCACCTTGCCTGCAGGAAGATCTGCGTATGGACCAAGAGCAATCGCACCATAAGTCTCAAGCACTGCACGACCTTCTCGTTTCTTAATCTGTACAACTTTGATTGCTGAAGTACCAATATCAATACCGATAACACTATCGGATTTTGTTTGCATAACATTATTGAGCGCAGATGTACTCACTTTTTGAAATGTTTCTTTGAGTTTTGCCAGTATATCCATATGGAAATAGTATACCATAATGCGCTATACTTACTGTGTATAAATCATGAGTATTCGTACATTCATCGCAAATATACTCTTTCCTCTTCGCTGTATCAGATGCAAAAAAGAAGGCACCCATTTGTGCCTCTCTTGTGCAATGCACTGCAAAAAACCACATGAGGCACCACATGCGTATATTCACGTGGCATTCTCATACAAAGACCCGTTTATCAGAAAACTTATACGGAAATTCAAATACAGCCACCTTGCAAGTATTGGTAAAACATTTGGCGTGCTGCTCAAAGACTTATGTATCGAAGATTTCGCCTCATGGCATGAACTCTACCCACATATCCTACTCGCAGTTATTCCTGCGCCAAGCTCAGGAACTCACACAAGAATTCGCGGATACAACCCAAGTGCACTCATTGCCAAGCACATGATGGACGGTGTGGATATTCCACATACTATATATATGTATGCAATAACCAAAAATCCTCTTATAGAAGCCCAATCAATGATCAATAACCGTAGTAAACGCTTGCAAAACATCAAAGGTGCCTTTATGCTTACCGATCCACAGGTAATAAAAGGCAAATATGTGGTTATTGTCGATGATGTGACCACCACCGGAGGGACAATCGATGAGATCAAAAAACTCTGCATGAAAGCCGGTGCAAAACGTGTCTCGGCATATGTTGTAGCGCATTAAAAAATAAACTATTTTCTACAGAAAAAGGCTTGAATTTATATATTTAACACCACCACTTTATTAATTTACAGATCTTTTGATACTAAACTTTTAAAGATTTTAGAATAGTATTGTATATCCACCAATTGTGAAGTAATTTAAAAAAATAATTTTACTTCCGGTTTATTAGAATTACTTGAGAATTTTTCCATATAAAAAACCCTCACAATATTATTTGTGAGGGGAAATATGAAAATCAGGATATTTAGTAAAACACAGGTCTAGGTTCTTCCGGAGTTATTTTAAATTTTTCTAAATTTGCAATATTTAAAAACCACTTGGAATACTCAGGGACATAAAACACATCTATGAAATATGTTCCAGAATTATTCTTCAAAAAGAAATATCCTCCTTCTTCTTTGGTAAGAAATTTTTTAGTATTGCAATTATTACATAATTGATTTGCAAGGAACCGGTACAACACTGATTCACTTAAAAATTTCTTGGTTCCATCGTATTTTTTCTGAGACAGCGTAACAGGAGACGTATTACCACTATTTCTTCCTGCTATGGCAATAAGTTCATTGGCATCAGCTTTTGTTGCTTTTACCCAAAGTAATTGAGTGGATCCATCCGGCATAACACATGGTATAGTGTAAAATTTTCTCTCATCAGTTTGCGCTGAGAGATTTAGATTGTTACCGAACAAAGTAATAAACGAGAGGAAAAGATACTTTTTCATTTTTATAGGTTTTTAGAGTGAATATAATTTAGATAGTTTTTTCAAAATTATCTAAAAATACTGAAAAAACTATCTAAATACACACAAAAATTTTCCAAAGAACTATATAGATGTATATTATCATATAGTATATCATTTGTCAATAGCATGCTGAAAAAAGTATTATTGTTAAAAATCATTATATTTATACAGTTTTCAGTCTAAAAAATGTTTACCAACATATATATCTGAAAATAAAGGTTTTATCTTCTTATTTTGACTTCCCTCTTGATTTTTGCTATAGTATAGCCATGATCAGTATGACTACTATGTCGTGGATACAAATTGTCCTATCAATTGTACTCATTACCACTATCCTCATCCAACGCGGAAGCTCTGGAGCAGGTAGTGCCTTTGGCGGAAGCGACAGCAATGCTCAAATATACCAGAAGCGTGGACTTGAAAAAGCGCTTTTCTACTTCACAATTGTGATTGCTATTTTGTTTGCACTTTCTGCGCTCGTCCGAATACTGATGTAATATTGGGTGTATTCTAGGTGTTTTTGATACCTACCTAACAACCCTGTGATCTAAAGACGTGTTGTTTGTTGTGCATCATGCACTCACCTTCTTCTTTATGCAATTTTTTACACAGCTTATAAAAAGATTCCGTGCCCTAAAAACAGAATCAAGCACAGCCCTTCGCACATTTTCAAGTCGCGAATGGATGGTCTTTTCTTTTGCCGGTGTACTATTGATTATTAGTGCGATTGGCATGTTGTATAAACTCAACAAACTATTCGTGGTGACTGTTCCTATCTCAGGAGGAACGCTCAAAGAAGGAATTGTCGGCACACCAAGATTCATCAATCCAATACTTGCAATATCTGACGCAGACAAAGATCTGACAGGATTGGTGTATTCAGGACTGATGAAGCACGACAACACAGGACGTCTCGTGACTGACCTCGCAGAATCATATACCATATCAAAAAATGGTCTGGTGTATACATTTATCATTCGCGAAGATGCGACATTTCACGACGGTGAACAAATTACCGCCGATGATGTTGTTTTTACTGTTACAAAAACAAAAGACCCTCTTCAAAAAAGTCCCAAGAAAATTAACTGGGAAGGAGTGGAAGCTCAAAAGGTAGATGATCGGACAGTGACCTTTTTACTAAAAAAACCGTATGCATCGTTTCTTGATAGTGTTACTCTTGGTATTCTTCCAATGCATGTGTGGAAAAATCTCAATGCTGAAGAATTTACATTTAGTGAACTGAATACTGACCCGATTGGTAGTGGGCCTTATGAAGTACGTAGTGTTAAAAAAGTTTCAGGTATTGCACGAACATACACACTAAAATCATTTAGTGATTACGCTGGAGGTGAACCATATATTCGGACTATTGAAATTACTTCATTTGCAAACATTCAAACAATGGTGGATGCATTCGAGTCAGGTGAACTTGATCAGATCAGTGGCATAGACAGTGCAACAGCAAAACAATTAGAAGAAAATGATAGTTCAGTGCATATTCGCACCGCTGTCCTTCCTCGTGTATTTGGTATATTTTTTAATCAAAATCAAAACACAATATTTACAGACAAAGCAGTAATTGAAGCGTTTCAATTGGCAATCGATAAACAAGCGATTATCAATGAAGTGCTCAAAGGATATGGAGTGACCTTAGAAAGTCCCATTCCACCGCAGTTACTTGCTGATACTGACGAAACACTCAGTAGTGATTCCACTGATATTCCAAACAATTATTCTCTCGAAAAAGCACGTCTTATTCTCGAGAAAAATGGTTGGACAAAAAATAGTGATGGCGTTTTTGAAAAAATACAAAAAACCGGCACAGGTAAAACGCAAAAAACAGAAAAGAAACAACTGGTATTCTCACTTGCAACAGGAGATGCACCTGAACTAAAAGATTCAGCGCTGTTGATAAAAAAATACCTTGAAGCACTTGGTGCAACCGTAACATTGGATGTCTATGATCTTGCAACATTGAATCAATCAGTGATTCGTCCTCGGTCATACGACGCGCTCTTTTTTGGGCAAATTATCAGCAATGAAGCAGACTTGTACGCATTTTGGCACTCATCACAGAGAAATGACCCTGGACTCAATATCGCAATGTATACCAATACAAAAGCAGATACACTCCTTGAGTCAGCGCTCGCAACAACAGACAGTACCGAGCGCACAAAAAAATATCTTCAATTTCAAACAATTGTAGAGAAAGATATGCCTGCAATTTTTATCTATGCCCCACTATTTACTTATGTAACACGCGAGCATATCAAAGGAATTGTACTTGATCGAGTAACCAGTGCAAGTGATAGATTTATCACTATCCCATCATGGTATATCGAAACAGATAACATTTGGAAAATCTTTACACAATAAAACATTACAAATAATTATTAACATTATATTTATGAACACAAACAACCAACAACCATTCGCGAGACGAACAACAGACGACAAACCTCGCCCTCATGCGACAAGAACACACACACCTCGCACACAAGAACATGGCACTTCACCTGCTCGCAAACCAATGCAAGCAGCAAGTTTCCAATACACAAAGCAACACAACAGAGGAAATCGCCGTCCACCAGCTACACAAAGTGACTCAAACACTCGACCTGTCCCAGCAAAGCCACGAGGTCAAGGACTTCCTCCTGTTGGAAACAACATTCGCATCATCCCACTTGGTGGAGTAGAAGAAATCGGCCGAAACTGTACTGCTATTGAAATCGGTAACGATATTATTGTCATTGATGCTGGTATGCAATTCAAAATAGACGATACCCCAGGCATCGACTACATGATCCCAAATACGACATACCTTGAAGAAAACAAAGATAGAGTAAGAGCAATGATTGTGACACACGGTCACCTTGATCACATTGGAGGAATACCTCTCGTCATGAGTCGTATTGGTAACCCACCATTATATTCTCGATATCTTTCTGTTCTCTTGATGCAAAAACGTCAAGCTGAATTTCCACATCTTCCTGCGCTCAATATGCAAATCGTAGAAAAAGATAGTGTGATTATGGCTGGTAATATTCGTGTACGATTCTTCGGAGTAACTCACACGATTCCAGATTCTATGGGTGTGATTATTGAAACTCCATATGGCAGCATTGTCACACCTGGAGACTACAAGCTCGACCACGTTGATGGCGTACCAACAGATTCTGAAGAAGATGCATATGCATTTTTTGATAAAGAAAATGTACTGCTTCTTATGACCGACTCAACAAACGTCGACAATGAAGGATTCTCACTTCCTGAATTCAAAGTACATATTGGACTTGATAAACTCATCACACAAAGTACTGGACGTATTATCATTGCAGCATTTGCATCGCACATTACTCGTCTTATTAAGATCGTAGAAATTGCAGAACGGCTCGGTAAGAAAGTAGTACTCGACGGACGTTCACTCAAAACAAACATGGAAGTCTGTGAGCAAGCAGGTATTTTCAAACCGAAAAAAGGTACCCTGATCGAAATCGAAGAGGTAGAAAATTATCCTCCACACAAAGTGATTATCCTCATGACCGGTGCACAAGGCGAAGAATTCGCTGCGCTTAATCGTGCTGCAAATAAAACACACAAGAAATTTAGTCTTACTAAAGGTGATACTATTATTCTTTCAGCGTCAATTGTGCCTGGAAACGAACTTGCTGTTGCGCGACTTAAAGATAATCTAGCACGACAAGGAGTAAAAATTGTTAGTTACAGAACAAGTGAAGAAACAATTCACGCGACAGGTCACGGAAACCAAGAAGATATCAAATGGCTCCACAGAAAAACACATCCAAAATTCTTTATTCCGATTCACGGCAGTCACTACATGCTCACCCTTCACAAAGAACTTGCGATGGGACTTGGTATGTCAGAAGAAAACATTATTGTCCCAGACAATGGTTCAGTGATTGAAATACAAGATGAAGGTAAAAAAATGGTTTTATTAAAAGAAAAAGTTCCTTCAGGAGCAATGATGGTGGATGGATTTTCTGTCAGTGACCTCCAAGACGTTGTTCTTCGTGATCGTCAAATGCTTGCATCAGATGGTGTATTTGTTGCATTCATTCTTCTTGATGGTAAAACAGGTAAGTTGAAAAAGTCTCCAGATCTTATTTCTCGTGGATTCGTCTACTTGAAAGAAAATCAAGAACTTCTCCGACAAACACGTATCATCATCAAAAAGATTGTTGAAGATGAAACAGCCCGCAGTAACAATCCTGCAAACTACGACAATGTCAAAAATGTTTTAGGTGAACAAGTATCAAAATACCTCTATCAAAAAACAGCAAAACGTCCACTCGTCATTCCTGTTATCTTGAGTGTATAATAAGCACAATGAACAAACAGTATCTTACTCGAGTATATATCCTTGGATTTTTGTTTTCATTTCACCTTGCGTTAACCGCATATGTGAATTCAACATTTCTCAGTACACTTATTTCTGAAAAATATATCGGACTGATGTATGCAACGAGTTCACTGGTAACACTCATTACACTTTCTCTGCTTTCACCAATCCTTGCAAGAATTGGGAACAAAAAAACCACAATGATATTCCTTATTGGAAATGTGGCCTCAATAGCAGCATTTATTTTTGCACACAATCTCTGGATACTTATTGCCGCATTTGCAACATTTCTAATTACCAACACGCTCGTCTTTTATTGTTTTGATATTTTTATTGAACACTGGAGCGTACGTGGGACTATTGGAAAAGCTCGTGGATTATATCTGACAACAATCAATCTTGCATGGGTCATTTCACCCTTTTTAAGTGGTGTTATTGTGCAAACATATGGATATAAAGGAATGTATCTCCTTGCAGGTATTCTTGGATTCAGTGTGTTATGCTTACTTCCCTTTTTTGTAAAACATTTTACTGATCCTCAATATGTCAAAATATCTTTACTAAAAGCATACACTCGATTAAAGCAACATCCTCAGATTACACGAATTGTCTTCCTTAATTTCCTGCTACAATTTTTCTTTGCATTAATGATCGTATACATGCCAATCTACCTACATGAACATATGTACTTTGATTGGACACATATCGGGATCATTTTTACAATCATGCTTTCACCGTTTGTTTTTCTTGGATTTCCTCTTGGAAAAATTGCTGACAAAATAGGAGGAGAAAAAGGGTTTCTTATTGCAGGGTTTTTAATTACCGCAATTACAACATATCTCACAGGTATATCTTCTTCTTCAAGTATCATTGTTTGGGCAGTACTCTTATTCTTAACAAGAGTTGGTGCAGCAACGATAGAAACAATGTCCGAAATATATTTCTTTAAACATGTTTCAGAAAAAGACACTGATCTACTTAGTGTCTTTCGTGATATGACACCTGTTGCTTTTCTCACGGCACCACTTATTGGTAGTGCTGTCGTTGCAACAAGTTCATACACTGTGCTTTTTATTGGACTAAGTATTCTTATGGTAATTGGTGCATACGCATCATATACACTCAAACAATAATATGAAAAAAAGTACTCGCATCAATCTCTATCTCAAAGAACATAACATCACCACTCGTCGCGGAGCTGATGAGCTTATTCAAAAGGGGCTCGTAAAAATTAATGGTGTGAAAGCACGACTCGGTGACCAAGTGTTCCCTTCTGATGTAGTCACTGTAGACAATCGAGTGCTTGAAAAAGTACAAGAGTACGTCTATTTTGCATACAATAAACCTCGAGGAGTGAGCACTACCGCATCTATTCCTGGAGAAAAAGACATTCTCGGTACCACAACGTTCCCCACAGCAGTCTTCCCTGTCGGCAGACTTGATAAAGCAAGTCATGGATTGATCATCATGACCAATGATGGACGAGTCACTGATAGACTACTCAATCCAAAAGGAATTCACGAAAAAGAATACATTGTAGAAACAGACAAATCAATCAAAGGTATTGATCTGGTAAAAATGGAAAAAGGAATTCGTATTGAACGTGAAAAAACACTTCCTTGTGTTGCTACAAAGATCAATCAGACAACAATGTCTATCATCATAACCGAAGGCAAAAAACACCAAGTTCGTCGTATGTGTGCAGCATTCGGATATCAGGTTGAAGACTTGGAACGAATCCGTATTGCAAATATTACTCTTGCAGGACTCAAACCAGGAATGTTTCGTCCGTTTACAGAAAAAGAAAAAACAATTTTCATGCAAGCACTTGGCTTACAATAAAAAAACCCGCACGAAGCGAGTTTTTACCTATTACAATGCAATGGGTTTCTGTGTTTTTTTAATCACTGCACTGTTTACTAATGCGAGAATAAAAGTTGGTCTTTTTTCTTGTAAAAATAGTTCGAGTGATTTTTGTATTACCCTAAAATCATCTTCCTCACCTCTTGTTATCTGAGAAACAAACGGTTCAACATTTTTAGCATGCTCCCTGTTTTTATAAACAACATGAGAACCCAAGATGGTTATCGGCATATCATGATGCAAGGCTAACACACGAGGATGTTCAGAAATAATCGCATGTGTTCCACGAGCATCAATAGGTAGAATTCCTATACCATACAAATCTTCAAAAGATTTTTGCAAGGATTTCGGTTCTATACCAAAATGAACCTCAACAAGAGCAATTGCGGCTGGATCATACGCACCATGAGACTCCGATGCAAATGTGATTATTTTTCTATTCTCAAAATCTTTTCGTGACTTCGAAATATGTTTTTCTTTTATTTCTTCAATAAAAGCTTTTGCGTCATGTTCATCTTTTTTTTGAAAAGTTTTAATGAGTGCAATAATTTCTGGTTTTTCTAGTTGTATTTTTTCCAATGTGCAGTTGTTTAATTTCTTTTTATATTATACAAAATAAATTAAAACTGTCAACAAATACGAACATGTTTTCTTTCTTCCACTAAAATCCCCTCTTTTTTTAGGTCACCCAAGGCACGTTCTGTTCTTTCTATGTCAAATGGTAATTGTGTGTATAATTTTACCAAAGATATGCGTGGATTTTTTGTAAGTATTTTTAGGATAGCCCCGCGTACTTCACGTAAAGAACCTTTGAATGCCTTTTGTTTAGCATATGACCCACTCTTGCGATGTGTTTTAACTCCTTGTGATTTTAAATATGCACCATAATCCATCAGTGCCCAATACCACTCACGCGGATTTTGTATATCACAGGTTTTTTGTATCACAGAAAGCAATTCTTGGTCAGAAACTTTTTCTTCTCTGTCGGCGAAGAAATGATGAATATAGACCGTTCGAATATTGGTCTCAATACACACAGATGGTGTATTCCACGCAAAAGACATAATAGCCCCAGCAGTATATGATCCTATCCCCGGAAGTGTCTGGAGTGTTTCCGTACTCCGTGGAATCTTTTTTCCATATTCATGCACAATCTTTTCAGCAGCACGTTTAAGAAACAGTGCACGTCTATTATATCCAAGACCAGACCAGAGAGACAGCACATCTGCATTAGAAGATTCTGCAAGTTTTACAATAGTAGGAAATCTTTTTAAAAATGCCTGATATTTAGGTATCACACGATCGACTTGTGTCTGCTGCAACATATACTCAGAGACAAGTATCTTATACGCCGAAAGTTCAGTACCATCAGTAAGTCGCCACGGCAATACTCTGCCGTGTTTTTTATAATATTCCCAAACGGTTTTTTGAAACTGCTTCGGTGTCATCGAGGATATCGTATCATATTTTACCCTCTTTGATGAGTGCGAGTTTCTGCTCGCGTGTTAGCTTTTTCAGGACTGCTTCTCTTTTGAGTGCCTCTCCTTTTGTAGGAACCTCTTCTGTATAGACAAGGTGTACTGGTCTACGAGAGCGAGTGTACTTTGCAGCTCGTGCACTCGTATTATGATCAAGAACGCGCTTTGCAATATCGTTGGTCGTTCCTGTATATATTGTCTCGTCATTACACAAAAGCATATAGATGAAATACATACAAAAAGGATAGCATATTGCTATCCTTTTTATATGTATTTTACTTGAGATTATTTAACAGATTCTGAAAGTTTTACCATTTTAGCAATAGTTGCATTTTCAGCATTTTTCTCTCCAACCACTGAAATGTATTGACCTGCCTTGAGTGCAGAAAGTCCCACCTCACCATTTTCTGAAAGAATCAATGTATCAGCTTGAGAAAGAATTATTTGCTCTTCTGATGCATTATTACTAATAGTGATTGTATTCCCAGTTACTTTTGTAATAACACCAAATGCACGAGTATACTGCATGTCACCTTTTTTGCCCATCATTCCGCCACGCATCATATCTCGATCTTGAGACATCATACCAGTATGCATGCTGGTACAACCGCCACATTTATGAGAATATCCACCACGCATCATTCCTTTAAATTCACCCATTTTTACACCAGCACAAAACACACTCGCGAGAATAAAAAAACGAATAAGCCACTTAACAATACGGCCTTTTCCTGTATGACAACCTCCCTTACACCCTGCCCAGCCCATACCACAAGTACATGTTTGATTTTTGTCTTCTGATTCCATATATATTTGAAATTACTGATAAGAATGCAGATATTGCATTTATATATTCATTATACCATATATCCAGAAGGTGCAATTATTACAAAATTTTTACACAGTGACTATTTTATGGTACAGTTCCAATATGAAAAAACTCATATTTTTTGACCTTGATGGAACACTGACTGAGAAAAATACCTGGTATGATTTTAACCTTTATTTCGGAATGTCAGAATCAGAGGACAAAACCTTGTTTGATTGGTATGTTCGTGGAATTATTACCTATGATGAATGGGATCATATTATCGTAAACGTGCTCAAAGAAAAAGGATTGTGTACTGATTCAAAAGTACAAGAATTTGTACAAACACTTTCTCCTCGTCCAGAATCATTGGAATTGATCAAAAAATGTAAAGATTTGGGATATACGACAATTATTCTTTCTGGAACAATGTATCAACTTGCTGAACATTTCAAATCACTTCTTGGTACTGATCTTGTATACACAACTTCTCGTATTGTTTTTGATACTGATGGAAAACTATAACGTATTGATAATGATAAGGATGAATCACCTGCAAAACTTCGAATATTAGAAAAAGTTTGTGCGGACTATGGGGTTG
>JADLDV010000005.1 GCA_020846455.1 Candidatus Nomurabacteria bacterium | reverse complement strand
TTTTCTGTTCTAGGAAAGATTCTTTTTATCACCAAAGTTTCTAATAGTTTACTATCCATGAGTATTTTTTTAAAGTTCGTACTAATATATATTATATAGTTTTATTATTAATTTGTCAATATCTATATTAGAATGGTGTAAGAAATTATAAAAAAATTCTTATAATAATTAATAATCTTTGACAAAAGACTCAAAAAATGTTAATCTACGGAAAGGAAATATAATAAAAATACAATTTAATACGTTTTATGCTTCAAACAGAAAAAGAAATCAACACACGAAACCTGCATGAATACATGCACGAATCAGACCCCAAAATCGTACGAATAATGGTTCAGATAAATAGCTCACCGAAACTCAAAATTTTGAGTTTCCTGATATTTTTTTCAGTTATTGCTCTAATTGTTTTCAAACTCGAAACAATCCTTTCTTTCATTAGTCATTTTCTGGAGGAAAAGGTGCCTATGCTAATAGAAAAATGCACGATATCTTGGATCTAAAGAAAGAATGTACACGGCGCACTCGAATGAGTGCGTTTTTTTTATTGACAAATATATGTAGATTAGTAATATGAACACAGAATTAAAACATTACATCATGAAATATGTGTTTTTACCTAGAAAAAGCAGTACACCGTTGAGTGTATGTGTTGTGCTTTGTGTACTAATTGCATCTTTGATGCTCGGTGAATTTTTTGCGAAATTTCAGAATTATATTTGGTTGTGGTCTATTGTCTTGATAGTGACTATCATTATCTACAACATCGAGCCATTTTTTGAAAGAGTGTTTAGTGTAGGGGTTTCTGTTATCGGTACATTTGCACTTGTATCTGTCCTGTGGCTAGGTGCTCTTCTTTACACAGTGTTTCCTGCTGAAACACTTGGATTTATGCAACAAATATTTATAAATGCCCAAACTGTATGTCTGGGCATTTTTTATTGACTTATTGCTCTATCAATGATATTTTAAATTCAAACTAAAACTTGTTCACATGAAAACAAAAAAAATACTACCAGTTCAGCAAGTATCATTTTTTTCTTGGCTTGTTCTTGCTACATTCGTTTCTATTGTTATCACTATCTATGCTTGTATAGAATATTCTGAGCAATATAGCTCTCTTGGGAATTTCACAGGAATTATTCTTTTGGCGATAGGTATAACAATTATCTGTTCCAGTGTATGTTTCATTAGTATACAGTGGTGCAGAGTACATGTAGTACAGACGATTAAACAATCTTTTCTTTTCTCCTTGGTTGTCAGTATTATGCTTTTTTGGATTTCGCATAATAGGGGAGATATTTTTGTCATATGCGCTGTAGTGCCTTGTATCAACGCATATTTTTTTATAACAAAGAAATAAATTATTATAAAATCCCTGTTTTAGGACAGGGATTTTTTATTTGCTTTTTTCTTTAAAATATGTTTTAATATGTTTAGAAACCTTATAAAATATAAAACTATATGCTCCTTTCAAAAAAAGAAATTTTTACTGGAAACTCCAAAGCGGTTTTTCATTACGGAAAATTAGCCAATCTAATGTTAAACAAAAACTTTCTTATAAGATTTTGTTTCAAAAATCAAGAATTATCATTCTTTGGAATTATTGTTGAGTGTGATGATCATCGCTATGATTCCGTGAATGAATACATTATTTGTGCACCAAAAAAGTATCTTGTAAACTTTTTTACTAAACCAGTACAAGAAAGGGAAATCAGAAAGATTGTTCCTAGAAGCTTGAACATCGCACAAGCGCTGTTGTTGCGTACACCTGGTGCACAATTAGTTCACCAGTATTTACCTGGTTTTGATGAGATTGTTTTGCCTGTCTTGGGAGTACAGGAATCATTTGATGTTCGTGTATACGAAGATGATCATGAATATGCTTTTGTTCGTGTATTTGCAAAAAAAGATGTACCATTTTCTGTGTGTGATCCAAACAAAGATGTATCATTTGAGAAACCTGAACTTCCTATGATGTTTGAAGTGAATGGTGATAATGCTAAAAATCCAATAAAAATTTTTGTTGGAAAACCTAATTTTTCAAAAGAAACTTTTTTGATTAACACAAAAGGGATTCGACTTGCTAGTTTAGGAAGTGTTGTTTTTGATCCAAATAATGGAAAGTTTTTTGCAATGATTTGCGAAATTAAGAGCAATCATTTTGTACGGTGTGTAGGTCTTTTTGATATCTTGAAAAACTTTGCTGATTGGAATGATATAACGACAGAAGGTGTTATAGCGAAATAAAAAATAAACATGCCTCGCACAGTTGTGCGGGGTATTTTTTATTCACAATGTATGCTGTTGATGGTATACTCAAATCACTATGTATATTGTATACGCACTTCTCGGGGCAGTGATGGCAAGCATGGGTACTATTTTTGCAAAGTTAGGATTAAAAGGTGTTGATGCAAATCTTCTTACTGCTATTCGAGGTATTGTTATGGCCCTTATTGTATCTATCGCAGCACTTTCTTTTGGTAAATTATCTACCTCAGCCTTGCAATCATTAACGCATCGTCAATGGTTATTTGTTATATTATCTGCACTTGGAGGTGCTCTTTCATGGATATTTTTCTATCAAGCACTTGCTGTTGGCCCGACTGTTGCGGTAACTGTTATTGATAAGCTATCTATTGTTCTTACGGCAATACTTGCAATGATTGTTCTGTCTGAAGGTTTGACGATGCAAGTTGGTATTGGCCTATTGTTCGTTGCTATTGGGACACTTCTGGTATCGGTTCCGTGGGAAAAAATTAAACATCTCTTCTCATGATAAAGAATAGGATACTATTGACTAATATTAAAATATGTGATATTTTTTATTCAAAATAAAATCTGTTCACATGAAAATAAAAAAAATACTACCGCACCAGTCATCAAGCTTGAAACTTTTTTTAGGCACTTTTTTGTTAGGAATGATCGTTTTTATGATGTCACAAAAATATGACATACAGGGAGGTTTCATTATATTTACTCTCTTTTTGTTTTGTATATTGCTTTCAAAAAAAGTACGATAATCGCAATGCCTCCATGTGTAAACAAGGGGGGTATTTTTTTTGTGATATACTTTTTCATATTGTATGAAAAAAAGAACTATCATCGGTGTGCTTGGAAGATTGTTGTATCGGAAACGAAAAGTGCGTATTCTTACAAAGAAATCATCTCGAACGATGTACATGAAATACAAAGAACAAGCTCGAGTTCTTGTGCATGAGAGACTTATATTTTGGAATCGTCATTATGGATTTACTTATGGGCAAGTATCTATTCGTGATCAGAAAACACGATGGGGAAGTTGTTCAAAAAAAGGAAATCTTAATTTTAATTACAAGATTGTATTTCTTCCGACTGAGCTCGTTGACTATCTTATTGTGCATGAATTGTGTCACTTGAAAGAATTCAATCACGGCCCTGGATTTTGGAATCTTGTAGGAGAAACAATACCTGAATATGTATTACGAAGAAATGCTTTGCGAGCTCAGGGAAAATATCGTGTTCGAGAATTAGAAACAAATGCTCTTATTGCGGAGAGATGAGTGTGAGGAGTTCGTCGATACCGGTCTTTTTGGTTGAAGAAAACAGTACGACAGGGTATTGTCCGGCGTATTGTTTGATCAAGGTAATATTTTTCTGTTTATCGCTTTGGTTGAGCTTGTCTATTTTGTTGGCGACAATAATTACACGAACGTCTTGTTGTGCGAGCTCTTGGAACATTGAGAGGTCACTTTCGGTCATGCCGACATTTGCATCTATAATGAGCACCACCGCGTGGTGTGCTATATCACTATTGAATAGATACCCCTCGATACGCTCAGTTATGAGATCTCTTTGACTCATAGAACCACGAGCATATCCGTATCCAGGCAAATCTACAAAGTAATAGACACTATTGATGAGAAAGAAGTTGATTTCTTGTGTTCGTCCTG
>JADLDV010000004.1 GCA_020846455.1 Candidatus Nomurabacteria bacterium | reverse complement strand
TTCAATACGATTTTGGACTCCAATAACCGCAACTTTACCTTTCAGCATTGCACGTTCACAGAGATAGTCTGGTACAAGAATACGCCCAAGCGAATCCACTTCTACCACTTGTGCTTGACCGAACATCAAGCGACTAAAACTACGAATGTCATTGGACAACATTGATGACTCTGCGAGTTTTTCTGAAATACGTTTCCACTCCATTTGTGTATAGAGCGCAAGACATGTATCAGAACCTGGCGCAACAACAATCTGCTTCCCTATCTCTTTTCGAAATTTTGAGGGAAGGGACACCCGATTCTTGTCATCTAATGTATGAATATATTCGCCGATCAACATAATGGACAGGTCTACCTGTTTGATATAAACGTTATTTTTCTTTTATACCACTTTATTCCACTTGATTACAATTATAAACCACTTCATACCACTATGCAAAAGATATATACCACTCAGTCTGTGGATAAACGACAAAAAATCCCCTGTCCGATAGGCAGTGGGTCTTTTTTGACTTTATCATATAAATGTTTTACTATACGGAAAGAATTTAAAAAAATTTAAGATATGGGAAACTTAGATAAAATTACTGAAACCAGAGAAAATGCTTTGTTACCAGAAGGTTATGTTTGGGCTCAAATAATATCTGATTACGAACAAAAAAAATATGAAAACGAGTTTATTCAAATTAAACCCGAAGGGATAGAATATTTAAATAGAAAATCAGGAAGAGTTATTTTAGAAGAGGTAAAAGCAGTTACTGTGCCACTGATATCTACAGGATATGTACTTAGTGGACACTTTCCTATTTTTACGACAATAAAAACTCAAATCATTCGAGGCATGAATGATGGCCCAGTCACAGCAAAAAATACCTCTTAATGAGGTATTTTTTATTCCTTCGGTCTCACAATTGGAAAGAAAATGGTATCACGAAGATTATCTTGTTCAGTAAGAAGTGCTACCAAACGATCAATACCCATACCAAATCCAGTCATTGGAGGCATACCATGCTCCATAGCAGTGAGAAATCGTTCATCGACACTCATTGCTTCTTCATCTCCTCCTTCTTTTGCTTGTGCTTGTTTCTCTAATAATTCTCGTTCAACAAGAGGATCAATAAGTTCAGCGTACTGATTTGTTATCTCAGCACCAGCAATAATAAGCTGTGCGACACGGGCAGTACCGTCAGTGTTCTGTTTTGCAAGTGGCTTCAACCCTCCAGGATAATTAGTTACGAATGTTGGGTTAATCAGAAGTGGTCTTGCGGTTTTTTTGTATATAAAGTCGAGAACATTCGCAGTGCCCGTTTTTTGCATTTCTTCTCGGCTCATACCGAGAGATTGTGCTTTTTCACGAATTATCTCTTCAGATGCAGTAGTCATATCAATACCAGCGTGCACTTTCAATAAGTCATTGAAAGTGACTTTTTGCCACGGTGCATCAAAATCAACAGTGACTTCATTATCATCTTTATCATGAACCTTAAATTCGGTCTTGTTCATCACATCACGAGCGAGATGCTTCAAGAGTTCTTCTGTCCATGTCATATTCTCTTCGAGTGTCACATATGCGGCATACCATTCAATCATGGTGAATTCTTGGATATGAGTTGGGTCACTTCCTTCGTTACGGAAATTCTTCCCAATTTCATAGATACGTTCATATCCACCTGTCATAAGCATCTTATGCTCAAGCTCAAGTGAAATACGAAGTACCATATCCATATCGTATGCATTATGGTGTGTATTAAATGTCTTTGCCATAGCACCACCTGCTTGCGATTGCAAGATAGGTGTTTCTATTTCCATAAACCCTTTTTCATCAAAAAACTTTCTGATAGCACGAATAATCGCTGATCGTTTTTCGAATCGCTCAAATGTTTCTTTGTTTGAAATCAAATCAAGATATCGCTTACGATATGTGTCCTCGACATCAGTAAGTCCGTGCCATTTTTCTGGAAGTGGTAGTAGTGCTTTTGAAGCAATGTTCCATACAGTTGCAAGCAAACTTCTCTCTCCACGATCAGTGGTAAACAGTGTTCCTGTAACAGAAATAAAATCACCCAAATCTATAGTATCTTTAAAAAGCTGAAGTATATCTTCACCAAGTACATCTTTTTTGAACACACACTGAAAACGCTCTTTGCCGTCTTGTAAAATAACAAAGAGAATTGCACCCTGACCACGAATAGCAACAATACGCCCTGCGATAGATCGCACCGCACCTGAGGCAACATGTCGGTCGAAGTATGTGATAAGGTCTGCAATACTTTCATCACGAGGAACAGATTCTGGATACACATCAATACCGTGCGCTTTGAGCGCTTCGAGTTTTTCTATACGTGTTGTTCGAAGTTCTTCAAGTGATGCCATAAAATAAATTGGATGTTACTCAACATCTATAATAGCATATTCCATGATTCCTAGTGGACCCTTGAAACTTGCTGTGTCACCTTTCTTCTTCCCTACAAGAGCTTCACCGAGTGGTGAACGATTTGAAATACGACCTTGTGCCATATCAGCTTCTTCTGATCCAACAATGGTATACTTTTTTGTATCTTTGGTGCCTTTCTTTTGAATCACTGCAGTTGAACCAAGTTCTATGATATCACTGTGATGTTTCTCAATAATAACTGCTGCTTTCAAAATTGCATCAATCTTTGCAATACGTTCTTCGAGCTTACCTTGTTCTTCACGTGCTTGATGGTATTCTGCGTTTTCAGAAAGATCTCCAAGTGATTTTGCATATTCAAGTGCAGATAAAATACCTTGTCGCACAGGACCACAAAGCTCTGCGTATTCTTTTTCCAATTGTTCTTTTTTTTCTTTTGTAATGTATTCTTGTTCCATATTTAGATATATTATAACGTATAAATGTGTGCTATCTGATTCGTATTACTCTTCCGTATCATCTGTCCCAACCACTCCTTGATCCAAGGCTTCAATAATCGGATCGACATATCCTTGGAAAATTTTTGGAATATTATGCCATGACATTTTGATGCGATGATCAGTAATACGGTCTTGTGGGATATTGTATGTACGAATTTTTTCAGAACGATCTCCTGTGCCAATCTGATTCTTGCGAACATCGGCGTATTTCTTTGACTCCTCTTCGTCTTTCAACATTTGCAATTTTGAAGTCAAAATTGATAATGCTTTTTCACGATTCTTCAACTGACTGCGCTCAGAGGTTGATCTGACATCTAGTCCTGTTGGTTTGTGAATCAATCTCACTGCAGTCTCTACCTTGTTCACGTTTTGACCACCCGCACCCCCTGAACGTGAGTATTCTATTTCAAGGTCAGCAGGGGCAATCACGATAGTTGTCTTCTTGCGAAGCGGGAGAACTGCAACAGAGGCAGTAGAGGTATGAATGCGTCCATTCTTCTCTGTAACAGGGACACGCTGTATGCGATGCACACCTGTCTCGTATCGCAAGAAACGATACACTTCCCTGCCATGGATTTCAAATGAGGCTTCCTTGTATCCATCAACTGCACTTTTTGATTCATCAATAGTACTCCATGTCCAACCTTCTTTTTCTGAATAGAGACGATACATTTCAGATAACTGGAAAGCAAACAGTGAAGCTTCATCACCACCGGCGCCGGCACGAACTTCGAGGATAATCTCATTTGGAAATTCTTCTTCTTTCTTTTCTGATTCAAAAATTTCAACAATTTGTGCTTCATATGATTGTGTTTGTGCTGCGAGTTCAGCAAGTTCAGACTCAGCGAGTTCAGCAAGTGTTGGATCTTCCTCAACCAATTCTTTTACACGAAGAACCTCCCGATCAATACGATCGAGCTCACTGGCAAGAAAACTCGTCTTGGTATTTTGTTTTGCAGTTTCTCGATCAATCATAAATGATGTATCTATTTTACCAAAAAAGAAACCAGAAGGTTTCTTTTCGTACGATTATTTAGTCTTTACAGCAGCCGCGCGCTTCTTGAATTTATCAACACGCCCAGCAATGTCGAGAACCTTTTCTGTACCAGTATAAAACGGGTGACATTTTGTACAGATTTCAACAGAGATTTCATTGAGGGTAGAACCGACACTGAAAGTTGCTCCGCATGCACAAGTTGCTGTTGCTGATGGATTAAATTTTGGGTGAATATCTTTCTTCATATATGGGTCAATAGTATCATAAGATTATGGATTTTGCAATGGGTCAATCATAGTTTCCTGGATGGTCTTTTTTCGAGCCATTACCTGATTTCCATAAAAACTATTGGCAGGTTTTTTACTATCACACGCTCGCCCAGAATAATATCTACATGCGGCGTTTCTTTCTGCTGTATACCCACCAGCACTAGCCCCTAAATCAGCAAGAAATACTCCAGAGGCCATAAATGCGTCTTTTGGAACCCACGGATTCGGTTCACCAGAAATACCAAGAGCTTTGGCAACCTTATTTTCCATCATAGCCCATGTCGAAGGAATAAATTGAGATGGACCCATCGCACCACCATACCCTCCTCCAGCAAGAGGACATGACACTCTCGTCTTGAATGGATCAAGACCAAGCTTACCCACAATATCCAAGAATGGTTGAACATCACGATTTGGCTTCATGACGTTTTTTATGGCTGCGCCTGATTTTATGACAGTACCGGCACCAGTTACTTGATCAGACAAATAACATGATCCGACATTGGCACCCAAATTTGATTCTTGTTGCAAAATGGCAAGGATAAATGCAGGATCAACACCTGTCTTCTTACCAGCTTCTTGTGCATACACAAGCGCATCGCCGAATGGAATCGCGGCATTACCTCCGGCGAGTTGGAATAATTTTGCACGAATTGTAGCACGCTTCTTTTCTCGATCTGCAATATATTTTGCTTGCTTTTCCTCTTCTTGTTGACTAAGCTTAAGTAAAACTTTCTTTTCTGTCTCACTTTTTTCTACAACTTTTTTAGAATTTTCAAGTTCTACTTTTGCATCAACTTCTTGCTCTTGCTTTTGCTGTAATGTTTTCTTTTCTTTTTCAGTACTTGTTTTTGCAACCTTTATACCTTCAACATTTTCTTTAACTTCACGTTTTATGGATGCAAAAGTACTCATATCACTGTACACATCTGACACACTCTTGTTGTGTAATACAACACTTAAAAAAGGTATTTTATCTATTTCATCTGTCTTCCTGATTAACTCTGCAAGAGATGCTTTCTTTTTGTCTATCTTTGTTTCTAGTGTATCTATAGTTTTATTTTTTACCTTAATTTCTTGTGTAAGTTTTGCAATAGCGTTATTACGGAGTTTAATTTTGAGTTTTGCTTGTTCAATTTGTGTTGTTAAAAACTGTACGTCTTTTTTAATACTCCCTGTTTGTGTCTTTTGTTTTTCAAGTTGAGCTTGAAGATTTTTAATGTCTTGTTCAAGATTAAGTACTTCTTGTTCACAAATACGTTTTTGATCTGCTGAAGAATTCAGTGTTAAATCTGTCTCACAATCAAAAGCTTGTGCTTTTTTAAGAGTAGTCAAAATGACTCCACCACTTACAATGGATAGTAAAACAAAAAAAACTATAGGTTTTTTGATAAACCACATATGGAATAATTATAGCACAAAAGACAAAACCCCCAATTACGGGAGTTTTGTCTTGCTATATATAAGTATATATTATGCTTCTGTTTCTTCTTCTTTCTTACCTTTCTTTTCTACTTCAATAGAAGCGAGATCTACAGGAGCAGCTTCCTCTGTTTCTTCTTGAGCAACTGCGATAGATGCGACAACTTCGTCTGCCTCTGTAACAAGCGTTACGCCTTTTGGAAGTTTGAGGTCACTTGCATGAATCTGACTATCTGCATTTTCTAAAACACTAATATCTACTTCGATTCCGTGAGGAAGATCATTTGGAAGCGCTTTGATTTCTACTTCGTGAAGCACTTTGACCAATGTTCCGATGTTACCTTTCACTGCTGGCGCAACACCGACGAATTCGAGTGGTACATGCACTTCTACAGGCTTGTGAATATCAACAACGAGGAAATCAATGTGGAATGGCATGCCATTTACTGGATGATGTTGCACTTCGTGCACAAGCGTACTTACTGTTCCTTCTGGAGTTTTCAATGTTACTGGAGTTGATTCACCTGCTTCTCGAAATACACGAGTAAAGTCAATAAGAGAAACACTAATCATGGTTGTTTGTTTGCCTGCACCGTAGAATACTGCTGGAACCATACCTTCGGTACGGAGTTTTTCTAGGTTTTCTGTTGGTTGGCGTAGTTTTGCTTCAAGTGTAATCATATGGGACTATTATATAGAAATTATGAAAAAAGTCAAAAAAACCTGATTACATAAATCAGGTTTAATGTGTCTTGGTATCAGTTTAGAAACCGAACCAAAGACGGACGAAATGAAAAACGGATACGTTATGATGTTTTGCGGCTGCATAAAAGAATACTGCCAATAAAACAATAACCATTACCCATGCCACTTTTCCATTCCGTACAGCAATACGTTTCTGTTCAGCTTCACTTTTTCTGGAAACAATCTTGTAAAAAACATAGATTATTAAACAAAATAAGGATAATCCGATAAGACTTGGGACTATCATTTTCGGCTCAAGGCTGAACATAAGTACTATTACACAAAGGAAAAGGGTTCCGATAAAGGCGACATAACGCCCACTAGCTGTTTTTAACATTGTATTTATTATTTAATTGTGAGACATTTTTTGAAGAACTGTACACTTAAATAATAGCATATTTATATATAAAAGTCAAGTTTAAAGCACGGATTTCACTTTGTGAAATCCGTGCTTTATTTATAATGGTTTTTTTACTTTCTATCACCCAATTTCTGCTGTGCTAACTCCCATGCTCTTTTGAGTGGTCGTTTTTGATCAAATGAGCTCTGAGGTATTCCTTTGTGCCACCTACCTTCTTGCCGGGGTTAAAGATATTTTTCGGATCAAACATATCCTTCACTTCTTTAAATAATCCACAAATATGTTCTCCATACATTTGTCCAAGATACGGTGTACGGATAATCCCGTCATTATGTTCGGCAGTAATAGATCCATGATACGAAAGTACGAGATCATACACCTTCTGTGAAAGATCTAAGATCACGTCTCCAGAAAGCGGACTGTCGAGATCCATAAGTGGAATGATGTGGAAATTACCATTCCCTGCATGTCCGGCGATCGTATAAACGAGATTATACTCTGCAATCAATGCTTCGAGTTTCGGGAGGAATTCCGGAAGTACACTTGGTGACACAATGACATCATCTATGAATGGTGCAGTACGTTTGCCTTGAACATGTTTGCGGAGCATATTGAAACTTTCTCGACGAATTTTCCAATACTTTTCCGCTTCGGCACTATTGCGCGCAATACGAGTCTTGTATCCAAACACCTTGACTGCATCTTGAACTTTGCGTAACTTTTCTGCAACTTCCTGCTCGCTAACACCTGATATTTCAACAAGTAAAATAAGTTTCGGCACACCACCAGTCAGCATCATCCATGCTTCTGGAATAAATCTCAAGCCTAACTTAATCGCACCCCAAAAACCAAGCTGTTTAAAGAAATCAAAAAAGAATCTCACTGCAAGCTTCATACTATAGTCATCGTATGATTCCAGACTATCGGGACCAAATGGCATAATCGTTTTCACAATATCACCAAGTCGAGTGATGTCTGGCATAAATATCGCAAGCACATTTTCATATGGAGCGACAGGAACGAGACGAAAAGTGATTTGTGTCACAATACCCAATGTTCCCTGCGAACCAACAATGAGTCGACAAAGGTCGAATACTTCCGTCTGTTTATTCCATACATTCCACAGATAATATCCTGCGGAATTCTTGGATACATTGGGCTT
Source organism: Candidatus Nomurabacteria bacterium (assembly GCA_020846455.1). Lineage (GTDB taxonomy): Bacteria > Patescibacteriota > Minisyncoccia > Phycocordibacterales > UBA9973 > JADLDV01. The sequence continues at coordinate 3,286 of JADLDV010000004.1, read as the reverse complement.
GGCGTACTCAATCGCTTTTTCATTCTCTTGTATAAGAGCATATAGTTTCTTATACAACTGCCCGAGAAGTGTCGCTTCATTCATTGCAGAAGTTAACTCACGATGTGTCATTGCGTGTATGGTGTATTCGTATCCATCTGAAAGAACTATCTTTAGTGATTCAATATACTGTTCTGTTTTTCCATACTTCAATGTTTTTTCTCCACCAGAATTATTGCCAACCATTCCACCAACCGCGCAAATATCTTTTGATGCAGTATACGATGGCAATAACACCTCATGTTTTAATGTCTCTTTTTCAAGATCACGATAATACACACCTGGCTCAACAACAGCACGAAGTGTATCAACAGAAACAATATTATTCATATATCGAGAAACATCGACGATAACAGACTCATTAATAGCACCACCAGACATACATGTTCCAGCCGCACGAACAGTGAGAGAAAGATTATTTTGAGTATCTTTGTTATCAGTCACCCATTTTACGAGATTTTGAATATCGGTACTGTCCTTTGGAAATACCACAAGCTCTGGTCGCACCTCAAACAAACTCGCATCATGCGAATATGTATCGAGTACTTCTGGAGTATCTTCTACATCCCCTTTGAAAAATTTTTTGATTTCGGATTTCATTTATGAAATATGATTAAACAATTTCAATCTCGCTTCTACAATAGTTGATATTGCTTCCACTGCAGGAGTGAGGATTTTTGCAGGATTGATTTCATTTGGATTCTGTTCAATAAAATGCTCCACGGCATCACGATATGCGAGACGAATTTCTGAATTAATATGTACAACGGAAATACCCGCTTTGATTGCGTTGGTAAAATCTTCATCTCGAAGCCCAGAACCTCCATGCAATACAAGTGGGATATGTACGGTTTCTTTTATGCGCTTCACGAGATCTGCATCAATATGTGGCTTACCACTCTTGATCAATCCATGAATACTCCCGACGGACGGAGCAAAGACATCAACACCAGTCTTATCTACGAAATCTTGCGCATCTTCTGGTGTCGTAAGCACTCCTGCACCTTCTGGAATATGATCTTTGATATCAGAACCTGATCCAATATATCCAAGCTCAGCCTCTACAAGAACATCACGTCCAGTGCGAGCGGTATATGCTCGTGCATACTCCACACATTGTTTCGTCAGTGCAATATTTTCTTCATGCGGTAATTTCGCACCATCGATAATCACCATATCAAAGCCAGCATCTATACATGCCTGCACACTTTCAAAACTACTGTGATGATCAGCGTTAAGGAATATCGGATAATTGTCACGTTCACGAATAGTGCGTAGCAGTGCCACCACTTCTTCACGTCCAGCAAATTTCTCTTCACCTTCTGAAACACCAATAATAACCGGAAGGTCGAGGGATTTCGCAGCTTGATAAATACCATGCAATCCTTCCAGGTTTGAAATATTAAAGTGACCTATAGCAACACCTTTTTCACCTGCATCCTTGATATATTCTCGTAAGGTTTTCATATAGAGAAAGTATATCAGAAAATATAAAAACCCTCATATTGGAGGGTTTTTATATTATTGAATATCTTTTTTAATCTCTTTTTTTACCTGTGCTTTCAATCCAGGAATTGCTTTTTCAATTTCTTCCACAGATTGTAGTCCGTTGTATACGGACTTATTGATCACAAGCACAGGAAGATTTTTGTCTATCTTATAAATAGAAATGAGGGCTTTGATAGCAGAGAGGTCGAGGTTGTAATCAAATGAATACACGCGGAGTTGTGGGTATTTCTCACGAACATCAGTAAGGACATAACTTTGTTTTACACAATCTGTACATTCGTTTTCAGTAGCGTAAAAATATAAAATAAATTCTGACTTGAATCCACAACGCTCACTTACTTTTTGCATCAAAAGATAATCTTTGATTTGCAACAATGAGTAATATTTCTTGAGAGCAATGATTTGTTCTGTATCACCAATGTTCTTTTCTGTGTAATCGATCTTTTCTGCAAGTGAATTGAGCTCTTGAGAAAGGATAGAGTTGTTTACATCTTTACATGACTGATCTTCAAGTAATGCAAATTGTGTTTCTGAAGAAAGGATATCAATAGCGATCTTATCTTGAATTGTTTTGACTTGAGAAAGTTTTTTTTCACTAAAATAATTACTCAAAAAAAAGGCAGAAGAAAATAATGCTCCTGTAATTAGCAAGACAATGACGTATTTTTTCCAATCGATAGTTCTGTATGGTTCCATAAAAGTATGTTTATTTTTTAGCAATAACTCGACGTTCAAATGTCCAACTTGACTCCTTGGAACGGATTGCATTCCAAATCGCCTTTAATAGCCAGAATGGAGCTATAATACTGAAAATAAAGATAAAATACAAGATATCAAGGCGAAGCTTTACTTTTCCTTCTATCATTCGACGACCCAGCACAAGTGACGTAATTACTGACACATAAATCAAAATAGAAATAAAAATAAGTGCCTGTGTGTTTACAAAAAACCAATCAAAATGTCTTGATGTAGTTGATACGACATTTTCTATACCAACAATTCTCGCAAGTGATACTTTTTCTTTTATAAAAGAAAATACGTTGTACACAAGAAATCCGAACATGAATACTGCTGCTGATACAGAAATAATACCAGACGGCAATGTAAACAGTCCGATGTTTCCATACTTTCTTTTAAACAACAGACGTCGATAATCAAACGCATTTTTAATAAATCCATACACCCAACGTAATCGTTGTCTATATAACTTACCAACGGTATTTGGACTTACTGTGTAGACATACGCATCAACACAATGCTCTATCCGATACCCGTGTTCTTGCATACGAAGCGCTATTTCCTGGTCTTCAGTATTATGCGCTTTACGGAACGGACCAAGCTCATCAAATACTTTCTTACGAAAAATAGAAAAAGGTCCAGGGGTCACGTGAATACCACCAAGAAAACCGAGCATTTTTTTAGTATAAATAGCCATATCATATTCTGCTTTTTGTGCCTTCTGAATGAGATTCTTTGGTTCTGAAACAACAATAGACGGAGCTACCGCCATAACTGTCTTGTCTGTAAAATATGTCACAATGCGTTTGAGTGCCTGACTATCTACAAAAGAATCAGCATCGAGCCCTCCGACGAGTTCTGTGGTAGTACGTTCAATACCAAAATTCATGGCAGTATGTGTGCCACCGTTTTCTTTTTTGTATGCAGAAATATTTGGATATTTAGAAAAACGCTGTATTGTCTCCCATGTGCGATCCTTACTCCCGTCATCAATAAGAAT
>JADLDV010000003.1 GCA_020846455.1 Candidatus Nomurabacteria bacterium | reverse complement strand
CACGATCGGCTCTGTTCGAACAAGGATGTCCTTCCGTCGCTCAAAAAAGGTCACGAGAAAAAAAACTTGCGCGTACAATGCAAGAAAACTAAAGAAATAAAAAGAGATTTGGGAAAAGTTTGAGAAATCCATAAAACACCAACATTATATCATTTTTTACAGAAAAATCAATGCAGTATACACAGCTGTCAAAAACACGTCTATGTTATACTATGTGACATATGGAACAAAAAACACAACCAACATTATCACCAACGGTCGCTATTATTATAGCTGGAATACTTATTGCAGGAGCGATTATGTATTCAAACAGTATCAGTAGAAAAGATTCAAAGAATACAGACTCACTCACCACTGATACCGAATCAATGGTTGAAGTAGATATCAAACTCATGGACAAAGATGATCATATTCGTGGCAGTATCACAGCTCCTGTAGTGATTATTGAATACGCTGATTATGATTGTGTATTTTGTAAAAAATTCCACAACACCATGAATCAAATTATGAAAAAATACGACGGAAAAGTTGCATGGGTATACCGTCACTATCCTATCGATAAACCAAACGCTCGTGGACAAATTCTCCACCCTGACGCAGGAACAAAAGCACAAGCAGCTGAGTGTGTCGCCTCTCTTGGTGGAAATGACGCATTCTGGAAATACACAGATGCCCTATTTAACACAATTCCCCAAGCTGATCCAAGTAGCCTGCTCCAGCTCCCTATTGAAGCAAAGAAAATCGGTATAGATGAAAAACAATTCAATGACTGTCTCAGTGCAGGAACATTCAAAGATAAAGTTGAGGCAATGTTCCAAGAAGGTGTCACTGCTGAAGTGCGAGGTACTCCACAAAGCTATATTGCACTCAATGGCTCACTTGAATTTATCCCTGTATACGGAGCTGGTTCATATGAAGATATTTCAAAAGTAATTGATACGCTTCTTATGTCAAAAGAGGTTGCCGATAAAGCAAAAGCACAATAAAAAGTATTATACACATTAAAAAACACACCAATCGGTGTGTTTTTTAATGTGTATATATTTAATCAAAATAATTCTTCAAACGTTGAATCTTGTCATTTTGACGAAGTTTATCATGAACCTTGGCTTCAATCTGACGGATACGTTCACGGGTAACACCAAATTCTTGCCCCACTTCTTCAAGTGTGTGTTGTACACCATCAATCAAACCATATCGAAGCTCAAGAATCTTACGTTCTTTTGGAGAAAGTTCATCGAGCACTTCTTTAATTTGATCTGAAAGAATACGATGTGCAGAATCTTGGTCTGGACGAAGAATTTTATCATCAGCAACGAATTCACCAAGAGTTGACTTTTCATCGTCGTCACCAATTGGTTTTTCGAGTGAAACAGTATCCTGACTGATACTTTCAATAACGTGCACTTTTTCTACTTCAATACCCATTTCAGTTGCGATTTCTTCTGCGAGTGGATCACGTCCAAGGTCTTGAGAAAGACGACGAAATACTTGTTTATATTTCGAGATGGTCTCTACCATGTGCACTGGGATACGGATAGTGCGAGACTGGTCTGCAAGCGCACGAGTGATTGATTGACGAATCCACCATGTTGCATATGTTGAAAATTTATATCCTTTTGTCCAATCAAATTTTTCTACAGCTTTAAAAAGTCCGAGGTTTCCTTCTTGAATAAGATCAAGTAATGAAAGACTGGATGTACGACCATCATATTTCTTTGCAATAGATACCACGAGACGGAGGTTTGCACGAGCAAGAAGATTTTTTGCCTCATTATCTTGTGCTTCGATACGCTGAGCAAGGGTACGTTCTTCGAGAGCAGAGAGGAGTGGGTATTGTCCGATTTCCTTCAAATAAATTTGGATTGAATCATACGCAGATGCTTCCTTGCCATATTTTACTTCTTTGACTTCAGTATCAATATTGAGCAAGTTTCCACCTTCAAGTACATCAACACCAGCAACAGTCAGTTCTTCGTACAATTCATCAAGAAACGGGATGTTTGTTTCGATATCAGGAAAGTACTTGAGAATCTCATCATAGGTGATGAACCCGCGCTTTCTTCCCTTTTCGATCAACTCCTGTGCATGTACACGAAATTGTTCTGCTTTAGATTTTGCAGAAGGTTTTTTCTCTTTAGTTTTTACTACGGCAGTTTTCTTTGACTTTACTACTGGAGCAACTTTTTTAGGAGGAGTCTTTTTTGAAACAACCTTTTTTACGACTTTTTTTGGAGGAGCTTTTTTTACAACAGATTTTTTAGCAACAGGTTTTGGTGATTTTTTCACTACTTTTTTAACCGCTTTTGTCGGTTTTTTTAGAGGACTCTTTTGTTGTTTTTTTGTTACTTTTTTCATAGGTGTGTTTCTATACTCTATATCAAAATGATAATTATGTCACGACATGACGGGATTGCCTGATTTCATGTAACGCTTGTGATATTTCTTGACATCTTGCGACAAGTGCTGTAATCGTCACATCTTGCGTTCCATCTCGCTCAAGTTGTCCAATAGTAACAACGTGTTCTTTGAGTTCTGTGGTGAGTAACTCTTCTTGCAATGCGAGTATCTCATTATCTATATTTTCGGAAACATGAGAATCAGTATCATACCTCTGTTCAGCCTCCGCTGATAACCCAAACACATCAACAGAAACAGTAATAAATTCATTGAAACGATCTACTCCGAGCAATTCCGTGAGTTTTGTCCTGATACGAACACAATCAATAACAGGATTTGGGAGAGATTCTTGCCACAAGAGCACTCCAAATATTCTTCGAAGAATAGAGTCACGTCTCGTTAATTCTTCTGTTGGTGTTTTTGGTGCAACTGGTTCATTTTTTTTCTCATATTCTGGTTTCACCTTTTTGAGATCTTCCAAAAGTGCACTTTGACTCATACCTGTCTTATCTGAAATCTGTTTAATGAAATATGATTGTTCAACAGTACTCGATAGCGATGCAACAAACGGCAAGATATAATCTCTCACATCACGAACTTTTTGATATTCATCTTTTTTTCGAGAAAGAATCGTATCGAGATAAAACAAAATTACATGATGGGAATCCGTGAGTATTTCTTTCCATTTTGCAACACCTTCTTTTGTAATAATGTCTGCAGGATCATTCCCTTCTGGAATACGTGCAACTTTTACATCCATACCGAGAGATAATGCTATTTTTGCTGATCGAATTGCCGCACGAAACCCTGCCGTATCAGCATCAAAAGCAAGTTTGAGATTACGAGACAGTCTGCGAATTAATCCGAGATTTGTAGCAAGATGTTCTTTTGTTTCAAGTGCATCACCGAGCGCTGTACCTGAGAGCGCAACAGTGTTAGTACAACCAACCTGATGTGCCATAATCGCGTCAAACTGCCCTTCTACAAGCACTGTGTGGTCATACTGACGAATTGCATGCTTTGCCTTATCAAGACCGAACAGTACCGAAGATTTATCAAAGAGTACCGTATCTGGACTGTTAAGATATTTTGCACCACTTTTGTCGTCTACAAGTATTCTTCCGGTGAATGCAATAACTCGCCCGCTCGAATCGTTGATCGGAAACATAATACGTCCTCTGAATCTATCATAGAACCCACTTCTATCTTGAACCCCATTTTTTTCTATCGGCTTAATCAGTCCGACTTTTTCAATCTCTATATCAGAAAATCCTGCTTGAGAAAGCATGGTATGTACTAGTCGCCACTCATCTGGCGCATACCCGATACGAAATAGTCGAATCGTTTCTTCTGTAAGTCCTCGTGATGCAAGATACGCACTTGCTTCTGGATGCTTGGTGAGTTCTTTTTGATAAAAGAGTGTCGCTCGTTCCATAATCTCATACAATCGACTCATTTCGTCACGAGTCTTGCTTGTATACGAACCAAGATCTACACCTGCACGATCTGCAAGAATCTTGAGAGCACCAAGGAAATCAACTCCTTCAAACTGTTGCACGAACGTAAAGATGTCTCCTTTTGCTGCGCATCCAAAACAATAATACGAATTACGAACAGAAGACACGAAGAAAGACGGTGTCTTTTCATTGTGAAATGGACACCGTGCTTTCCAGTTTGCACCAGCAGACTCAAGGGTAACATACCCACCGATAACATCTGAGATAGACAAACGCTCTTTGATTGTTTCTACGGGTGAGTGTTGCATGTGTTCGACAGTGCGCTACTAACCTGATAATTATTCTTCTGCTTTTTCTTTCTTATCTTTCTTTGCACGGAAACCTGTTCCTGCTGGAATCAATCGTCCAATGATGACGTTTTCTTTCAATCCTCGGAGTTTATCTACACCACCTCGCATTGCATTAGCGATAAGCACACGGTTTGTGTTTTGGAATGATGCTGCTGAAAGCCAACTTTTTGTTGTAAGCGCGACATTAGTAATACCGAGAATAATAGTATCTGCTTTTGCTTCTTCACCACCTTCTGCAAGTACTCGTGCGTTTTCTTCAGAAAGTTCGATTGCTTCAACATCTTCACCGATTGAGAATGATGTTGTGCCTGAATTCTTGATCTTCTTACGAGAGAACATAAGTCGAATGATGATCTCAAGGTGCTTACGAGAAATTGATGCTCCTTGGAGTTCATACACCTTGTTGATTTCACGAATGATATATTCTTCAGCAAGATCTTTTGTGCCATATTTGAAAATTTCATTTATGTCAGCAGATCCGTCTGTAAGTAACTGTCCTTTGTGAACACTATCACCAACAGCAACGATAGGAAGACGACGTGGAGCAACCGCATATTCAACTTCGTTTGATTTACCATCAACTTTTGAATCAGAAAGTACTTTGATCAATTTTTGATTATCAACTTGGATAATATCAATTACTTGACCATCAGTCTTTGAAACGATTGCTGGACTCTTGAGATTTGAACGACGTTCGAAAATTTCTTCGACACGAGGAAGACCTGCGGTAATGTCGACACCCGCTAGACCTCCGGCGTGGAAAGTACGAAGTGTAAGCTGTGTTCCTGGTTCACCAATTGCTTGCGCAGCGACGATACCGACAGCTTCACCAATATTCACCAAGTGATTACGTCCGAGATCGAGTCCGTAACATTGCTGACAAATACCGTGAATTGTTTTACAAGTAAGCGGTGATCGAACAAACACTTTTTCAATACCGAGTGCTTCGATTTTCTTTGCTTCTTCTTTTGTAATCAAGAAACCACGTTTATAGAGTGTCGCACCTGCTGCGTCTTTGATGTCTTGAGCAACAACACGTCCACGGAGATTCTTTGAAAGAGGAATTTCAATACCAGAAATATTTTCTTTGGTAAGCCACTTACCTTCCTTTGTTCCACAATCATCTTCTGTGATCATCATGTCTTGTGCCACGTCAACGAGACGTCGAGTGAGATATCCAGCCTTCGCAGTATTGAGCGCTGTGTCAGAAAGACCTTTACGAGAACCGTGTGTACTGATGAAGTAATCCATCGGAGAAAATCCTTCCTTATATGATGGGATGATTGGGAATTCAATTGTTCGTCCTTGGTTGTTTTGAATCAATCCTTTCATACCAGCCATCTGAGTAATGTTACCCATCGTTCCGCGGGCGCCAGAAGTCACCATGTCATACACAGATCCTTTTGTATCGAGTGTCGCAGGAATCAATTTTTCAATATCAAGTTTTGTTTGCTCCCAAATTTCAAGCACCTTCTTATAGCGCTCTTCTTCAGAAAGGAGACCTTCGTTGAATTGTTGAGTTGCTTCTTCTTCACGGGCACGACCTGCGAGCACAAGTGCTGACTTACCTTCAGGAACATGCACGTTATCAATACTCCATGTTACACCAGAAATAGTTGCGTATTTGTATCCGAAATTCTTGATCTTATCAAGTACTGCTGGTGTTCCATCAATACCGTACGTAAAGATAATCTCATCAATCAATGAAGACAATCTCTTTTGAGTCATTTCTTCGTTGAGATATGGGAAATCACTTGGAAGAATCGCATTGAAAAGAAGTCGTCCTACCGTTGTTTCAAAAAGCTTTCCGCCGAATTTTGCATATTTAGGAGTGTCAGTTGGAAGCACTTTAATCTTTGATCGATATCCTACGAGATCAAAATCCATCGCAGTAATTGCATCGTTTGGACTTGAAAATGCCTTGCCTTCACCTTTTTCACCTTCTACTGCTTTAGTCATCCAGTAACAACCAAGTGCAATATCAAGGAGCTTTGCAGAAACGATAGGGTCACCTGATGCTGGTTTCAAAAGGTTTTTGTTTGATGCAATAAGATCACGTGCTTCTGTTTGTGCTTCTTCAGAAAGTGGAAGATACACAGCCATTTGGTCACCGTCGAAGTCAGCATTGAAAGCTGTACATACGAGTGGGTGAAGTTGAATCGCATTACCTTCGATAAGCACTGGTTCGAATGCTTGAATACCAAGGCGGTGCAATGTTGGTGCACGGTTAAGGAGCACTCTCTTGCCGGCAATTACTTCTTCGAGAATTGCCCATACTTCTGGTACACCTTCTTCGATAAGTTTGT
>JADLDV010000002.1 GCA_020846455.1 Candidatus Nomurabacteria bacterium | reverse complement strand
CGATGTATTCTTCAAAGACAGTTGACGGTGTACCGCTCTGGCAATATGCCCGAGAAGGAAAGATACCACCACACGTGCCAACACATAGTGTGAATATCACATTTGCAAAAACTCCTCAGGTTCGTAGAATTACAAGCTCTGAAATATTGTCGCACTGTATTGATATTTTCGGAAAAGTCGAAGGAGATTTTCGACAAGAAGAAATTATACAAAAATGGCAGGAAGTTCTAAATACCAATAATCAAACATACATACTAGTCGATTGTGTTGTTGACGTATCAAGTGGTACGTACATTCGGACACTGTGTGCAGATATTGGAAAAGCGCTGGGTGTACCGGCCCTCGCATACCATATCAAGAGAATTCGAGTAGGGGAATACATATTAAAATAAAAATCGCATTCATGTACATTGCGTACAGGAATGCGATATGTTTTTACTACTTAGCTTGTCGGAATAAGTTTAAATATATGTTGAAAAAAATTTGAAGCATCTTCTTTTGATTCAATTAAAAAAGATTCTTTCAAATTTGGTCGTGTGATGTACTCTTTGACTGTTTCTTTTGTGAATTCAAATGTTCTTTGATCAGAAACATTTATGACAGTGAAAGTATCTCCTTTTTTGTTAATCGTAACAATTCCATCAAGTTCTTTTCCGCAAAGAACATTAATGTTAAATGGTTTATTCTCATCTTCAATCAAAAGTAAAAGTTCTTTTCTGTTTGTTTCAAATGCATTAATAAATGCATTAACTGTTCTTTGAAAGACTTCCGCGTGTCCTTTGATTGCCCGAACAGAAAGTCCATTAATTAATTCTTTGACCAACGTTTCTATTGAAGGCTCTTTAATCATTGTGTTCATCTTTTCTTTTTTTGTTTCTGATTTTGATTGTACGGATATTGTTTTATTTGTCAAAAAAAGTACCCAAAAATTATTTGAGTACTTTAATTCTGTGCCATGTATCTGTTTTATAAACAAAGGTCAAACATTCAGTGGTAAATACAATCGTTGCACATATTTCAAGTCTTTCTTTTGATGTATATCTGCACGTGTGTATGACTATGCTACATGTTGGACATGTGTCATATAATATTAATTCTTCCCATAAGTCCTCTTTTGTAAGAAAAAATATTTTATTCCTTGTTTCTTTATTTGTATTTTTATTAACTGTGTCAATAAAAAATCGATGTGTCTCACACAGAGAATCACGAAAAAATACTTGTGGAATGGTGTCTTGTGTATATGCAAATAGTGGCATCGCAAGAAGTATGTATAAAAACAGACTTTTCATTTTTTTAATTTTTTATATCTATATATAGTATAGCAGTAAAATAAAAACCCCTGATAAAAATCAGGGGTATAAAGCTCTTCTTATCTTGATCACGGCTTGATGTCCGTAGAGTTCCTGAAAATTTTTTCAGTACTTGGGATTTTTAAATCCCTCAACTTCGATAAATAGTATCGATTTCGACCATTGTGCCTTTTCTCTCTCCAATACTGGGGCCAAAGAACTTTTGCTTAATGTAAGACTACTGTATTTCTTTGTTAAATACAAAACCTGTGGAACTGTGGGGATTCGAACCCCAGTGCAAAAAGGAAGACGTATGACATTTACAATGCGTAGAATATTTCTGGTGTTTAAATAGTATGACTAGGAAATAGACAAAATATCATACTATCGAGTTTTGTATTATTTCGAATGTGCAGTAAAACACGCTTCACATTCTACATCCGAAAGTATTATGCCTCAGTCTTTCCCTCGGATACGAAAAGGTAAGACACCGCGAGCCGTAGCTTACGCGAAAGCAAATTCTGCCTTACCGAAGTAAGGAGATTTTACTGCAAATGCATTTTTTGCATTTATAGGTTTGTGGTGGATTAGCAAGGAAACCACACCTTGGCATGAATCATACGACAACGACTTCTTGTCGATGCCTGGCAGTCCCATTATTTTCCTGTTTTCAATGTTCTTCGAATATCTCTATCAACTTCGCGCTTTTTGATTGACTCACGTTTATCATGAGTCTTTTTTCCACGCGCAATACCAAGGCTGACTTTGATCTTCGAACCTTTATTATACATTGCGATTGGGACTATTGTCAAACCATGTGTTTCAAGACGAGATTCAATATCTCGCATTTCTTTTTTTGAAAGGAGAAGATTGCGTGTCCGTTCTGGATTGTATGATTCAGGTGTGTTGCCTGCTTGGTAGGGAGGGATGTATGCATTGATCAGTGTTGCTTTACCATCTCGAATATGTGCATACGAAGCATCAAGGACACCGTGTTTTGTACGAATAGATTTTACCTCAAAGCCCAAAAGCTCGATCCCTGCTTCGATGGTATCGAGTATTTCATAATTAAAATGAACTTTTTTATTGTCTATGAGGCTCATACGGATATCTTAACATAATTTAGCGGTTTTATCTTTTTATTGTATAATGCTCAAACATATATGAACAAAGAACATCAATCACAACCAAAAGATCAGAAAAAAACAGGAAAACCAAAATCATCACTTTCGCGACATATTGTGATCACTGTTTTTATTTTTATGCTTCTTACTGCGGCGTATTCATGGATTTCTGAGGGTAAAAAAACTACTGAAGAAGTGGCAATTTCAGAAATTGCTCGTGCTGTGCAAGCAGGACTTGTAGAGCGTATTGATGTTAGTGGTCAGAAGCTCGTGGTGGGGTATACAGATAAGACAGAAAAAACTGCTAAAAAAGAACCAGAAACATCAATTTCTCAGATGCTTATTAATTATGGTGTCACACAAGAGTCACTTGCGAAAATAGTGATTACTATCAAGAATCAAAGCGGAGGATCGTTTTGGCTTATGACACTGCTTCCTATTTTCCTTCCGATTATTTTCATCCTCATCTTTTTCTGGTTTATTTCTCGTCAAGCAAAAGGCGCAGGTATGCAAGCATTTAGCTTTGGACAATCAAAAGCAAAAATTACCGACCCTGACGACAAAAATAATCGCGTAACGTTTAAAGATATTGCTGGTAACAAAGAAGCGAAAGAAGAATTAAAAGAAATTGTAGACTTTTTGAAGAATCCAAAAAAGTTTCTTGATATTGGTGCTCGGATTCCAAAAGGGGTATTACTTACTGGTGCTCCAGGTACTGGTAAGACATTGCTCGCACGTGCGGTAGCAGGTGAGGCAGGTGTGCCGTTTTTCCATCTTTCTGGTTCTGAATTCGTTGAAATGTTTGTTGGTGTTGGTGCATCACGTGTACGTGATCTTTTTGAAATGGCAAAAAAAATGTCACCAGCAATTGTGTTTATTGATGAGATCGATGCTGTCGGTCGTGTCCGGGGAACAGGTGTCGGAGGAGGGAACGATGAGCGTGAACAAACATTGAACCAAATCCTTGTTGAAATGGATGGGTTCGAGCCAAATGAAAAAGTGATTGTAATGGCAGCAACAAATCGTTCTGATGTACTTGATCCAGCATTGCTTCGTCCTGGACGTTTTGATCGTCGTGTTATTCTCGATCTTCCTGATCGCGCAGATCGTGAAGCAATACTAACTATCCATGCGATTAAAAAACCACTCGCAGAAGATGTACGTATTTCTGTCATTGCGGAAAGAACCTCTGGATTTTCTGGTGCGGATCTTTTCTCGCTTATGAATGAAGCTGCGATTCTCGCTGCACGTGAAGATCGGAAACAAGTGACACAATACGATCTTGTTCGCTCAATTGAAAAAGTTATGATGGGACCAGAACGTAAGAGTCATTTGTTATCTAAGAAAGAAAAAGAAATCACTGCATATCACGAAGCGGGACACGCGCTTATTGCTTCAGTGCTTCCTGACGCAGATCCTGTACACAAAGTTTCTATTGTGGCTCGTGGTCGTGCCGGTGGATATACACTTAAACTACCACTTGAAGATCGTAAGCTTCAAACAAAAAAAGAATTTCTCGATGATATTGCAATGTCACTCGGAGGATACGTTGCTGAAGAAATGGTGTTTGGTGATATCACTACTGGACCATCAAATGATCTCCAGGTATCAACAGCACTTGCTCGTGCCATGGTCACACGATGGGGTATGAATGATACAATCGGACCAATCGCTCTTGAATCTGATGGTGGAAAAACAATGTTTGGACGTGGTGTTGATGACAAGGATTATTCTGAAGCAATGTCTGCAAAGATCGACGATGAAGTTTCTCGTATCATGAATACAGGACTTGTGCGAGCAAGGGAAGTGTTATCTACACATCGTATCATTCTCGATGATATTGCAAAAAGTTTATTAGAGGTTGATACTCTTGAGCAAGCTGAATATGAAGCAATTATTCAAAAACATGGAATTGCACTAAAAAAGAAAGAAGATAAATAATATAAAAATCACTCATACTTATGAGTGATTTTTATATTGAAACCTTTTACGCCATTGCTTTGTCTTGACCAACTTGATCGAGTTCACTTGATATTGTATCGAGGAATTCATGATGGGTATTCATCGCCTCTTCTGCGAGGCTGATTAATCCTTCATCGTTTCTTCCTTCTCCAATTCCACGAATGAGTGCCCAGTGTGCACTCGCTGCTCCGTGAAAGAAACTTGACCATTCGAGTATTTCTGTCGGGTTATGCCATTGATCTCCTATGTAGAGTTCTCTCATTGATTTTAATTTTTCTGCGGTCTTGTCTGATTTTGTCACAAGGGTATTCATATCTCCGTGTGCTTCTACCATCCCGTCAATCTGCTTTTGGTGCATCATGCAGACATCAATAAGAGATGCATATACTTCTGGATCAAGTACTGTTTGCAATGCTTCCTTTCCTGTTTCTAATGTATCTGCAGTCACGAGTGCAAATGCTCGAACCTCTCCCAATTTTTTGTTTGTGAATTCGTTGTACATACTAGTAGTATAGCGTGTTTTAGGTTATGTGAAAATTTGTCCCCTTACCCGGTCTCGGAAATAGTAAGGCGAGACACCGTAAGGGTTTCTTGGGGATTTTCAGTATAGCACGGCGAACCCTCTCGGACGGAGTTTGTGGATGGCACAAATGGCACACAAAAACGGCTGTTTTATGAATGTGCCATTTGCGAGTAGCACGGGCGAAATGTTACAAATGTTACATTTTTTTTTGGTGTTTTGAGAGTGTAACATTTGAGACTTTTGGTGTTTTGTTCCAAAACCAAATCCCTATGTAAAATAATGGCATTTTATTGTGAATGAGACAAATGAGACACTGTTACGCGGTATTTTAGAGTGTCTCATTTACAAAAAAATAGCTCATAAAAATGTTATAATATTGGTGTATGGACAACCAAAAATCATTTGACTACAAAGACCGTAAATATAACGTCATGCCATACGATCCTGCATGGCAAACGAGATTCACCGCCGAAGCCGAGACGATCCGCAATATCTTTGGCGATGACATTCGCATTGAACACATTGGAAGCACCTCTGTTCCCGGAATGGAAGGCAAACCGTGTATTGACGTTCTTGTCATTCCAAAAGACTTGGAAATAGTCAAAGCTCACATCGCAGATATGGAAAACGCGGGATACATCTATCGTGGTGCATTTGTTCGCGACGATACTCTTCTCTTTGCGAGGATGGAGGACAGTTCGCTCAAAGCGAACGTCCACTTCTTTCCCGAAGGACATTCCCATATTCTGCAGATGCTCATGATTCGTGATTATCTCCGAAGCCATCCTGATGAAGTGGTCGGCTACTCAAATCTCAAGAAGCGACTCTACGAACAGCATCCGAATGACTATGCGAAGTATCGAAAGGAGAAAGATGCGTATATGGCTGAACTAATTGAACGAGCAAAAATTGCATCTCAAGTATAAAAAATCCCGCTTATAAAGGCGGGATTTAATTCGTGCACATGAATGTTCAACTATACGCTCGGCAAAGTAATAATGTGTCCAACAAATAGCTGATTCCACCATCTCCGAATGCAGTCGGTCGAGAAGAATGAGTCCAAATCCCTGAAACATTTCAGGGGCAGTTCCTTTTTCTCTTGTTGGGTAGCAGTGAGTTCAAATCCGTACTCCTTGGAAAAATTTTCAAGGATTGTATTGATCATATCCCTTTTCTGCTCTCCGCAAAAGTATGCGCGGATTTTTTTGTCGCTAACTTCGATTGCACAATACACCTCCCTCTTATCCCTCAAAGCGCCGAAAATTCTTCCGACTTTTGATGTGTTGCTTTTATCAACGATAAGACAGTCGAGTGGCCTGTTCGTGCAGTTATCGAATGTGTACAGTTCCTTTACAAATGGACTCACCCTTTGGAGATTTTTCTCGTCAAATAAGGTGGTTATCTTTAATTCTGCTGATTTTTTCATATTAATTTGTTTAAGTTTATGGTAGCACATTTATGGTTATTTGTCAATAATTTATGCCTCGACTTACCAACAGCCCCTCCTAGACACATAAGAGCGTTCACGTCATTCATTGAGTATGACGAATAATGAAATCGCGCCAATCAAGGTGAAATATTGCCTATACGCAAGAAAATCGACCGAATCAGAGGAACAGCAAATCTTGTCCATCGACAGCCAGATCAAAGAAATGGAGGATCTAGCAAGAAAAGATGGGTTAGAAATTGTCTGTATCAAAAAGGAATCGCACTCGGCGAAAGAGGCAGGGCAACGACCTATTTTCAACGAAATCATCGAAGAACTCAAGGCCGGAAAATTTAACGGGATTCTGACGTGGAACGCCGACCGAATTTCAAGAAATGCGGGCGACCTCGGCAGAATCGTCGATTTGATGGATGCGGGATTTTTGAAGGAAATTCACACCTACGGACAAAAATTTACAAATAATCCCAATGAGAAATTCTTGCTCATGATTTTAGGAAGCCAAGCAAAACTTGAGAACGATAACAAAGTCATCAATGTGAAGCGCGGACTTCGCGCACGGGTCGAAATGGGATTGTGGCCGTGTATTACCCCAACAGGCTATATCAACTCAAAAAATAAGGACGAATGTTGCAAGGTACTACTCGACCCCAAACGAGCAGTCATCATCAAAAAGATATTCGAGAAAGTTGCGTACGAAAAATGGTCGGGCAGAAAAATCTATGCGTGGCTCAAGGACGATGTAAAATTTACGAGTAGAACTGGCAAGCCACTGACTTTGAGCAACATATATTTACTGATCCGAAACCATTTTTACTACGGAACTTTTGAGTATCCTCAGAAAAGCGGAAATTGGTATGTCGGCAAGCACGAGCCAATTATTTCAAAAGAATTGTTTGATTTAGCTCAGGAACAAATTTCCGAACACATTATAAAATTCGAGAACAAGGAATTCGCCTTTACTAAATTGCTTACTTGCGGATTATGTGGCTCAGGCATATGCGCAGATGAAAAATTCAAAAAGCAAAAAGACGGCACAGTGCATCGACATGTGTATTACGGATGTACCAAACATTACGACAAAGTGTGCCCGTGTGGCTACATCAAAGAAGAAGATTTGATTGAACAGCTTGCTTCCCTCATGGACGATATTGATCTCGACGAGATTGGAATGAAAGAAAAAATCAAAAGCGAAATCGAGCGACATAAGCGATTCAATGTCGGAGTGCTCGGACTCAAGCAAGAAGCGGTCAAAGTCACTGATGTCGATGTAAGGAATTATGCTAAACATGTTCTTCGATATGGCACGATGCTTGAGAAAAGAGAATTACTGCTTTGCTTGCGAAGCAAGATACTGATGGCGAACAAGAAAGTAACAATCGAGTAAAACGAAATTCACACGAAAAAATCCACAAAGTTTTGTGGATTTTTTCGTGCTTGACGATACGACAAACCTGCTTCATTAACCCGTCTCGCTAGGGCTCACATGAATGTCCGCCCTCATGGATTCGAACCATGGACCCCAGAGGTATAAGCTCTGTGCTCTAACCAACTGAGCTAAGGGCGGTTAGAAATATCTCGAGTGAGATATAGGCATTCTACTCTATTTGTCCACATCTTTCAAATAACGATGGAATGGTACAATGAGGACATATGGAATCTTACTCTCATGAAAAAGATGTATTTAAAACACCTCATATTGAGCATGTTCTAGATATAGAAAAAAAGGAGTTACCACGACCAGAGACTCAGAAGAAAAAAAATGTTCTCCCGGAACATTTTGAAATCGAACCTGATTTTTTTGATGAACCACAAAAAGAAAAAATTCCCGAAGTATTTTTGATGGATGAAAAAGCACGTGCTCGGTATATTGCAGACAAAGAATATTCATTGAATAAGATAAAGGATAAAATACGAGTTATCGCTGAACAAAGCGTTGCAAAAGAACGCACTCCAGACACCGAGAAACATTTTTTTCAAAAGAACCACCCAGAGATATTACGGATGGTTCGTGAATCGGATATTTTGGAAGGACAGAAGAAATTTTATGAAAGATTACTTCATAAGATCCATTCATGTGCGGCATTGTATACCACACACACACTTGATCAGATTCATATATTTTCTCAAAATGGAAAAATTATGATCGAGGATGTTACCCTTGTAGAAAGAGAGCAGAAAAAACGCCTTGAGCTTGATGTTATTCGCAAAGAGCAAGAGAAAAACAGGGAACTGATTTCCTTGAAACAAAAAGGGTATTTCCAATCAGAAAATGCATACAAAAGGGAACTAGCTTCACTTGATGAGAAAAACAAGGTTTTACAAGAACGTGAAATACATATAAAAGAATTAATACATGGAGAAAACGGTATTTTGACAAAGCGTGTTGCGATTGAATCAATTATTGCAGAAGTGTTGCAGCAGCTCACTGCGCTTGGAGAGCGTGTTCCAGATCGATTTGCTCAAGAAACCATCCCACTTGAGCAAATTTTGAAACACACTGAACAATTACTCAAATTGTATATTGGACATACCAAGCTATCCCGCGAGGAAGAGGAGATGGTTGCTGAATACAAGAGAATGGAAAAACCAGAACGTGAGGCAAGAATATCAGACGTGACTGAACAAGATCAAGTCGCAGCGTAGTCTTATTGGTGTATACTGTGGATATATGAACTCGGACAATACTCAAAAAATATTTGAAGATGTATACACTGCACATCGTGATGCAGTGTATCGTTTTGTGTTTTTTCGTGTACGAGATATTGATGTAGTAGAAGATATTATTCAAACTGTTTTTATAAAAATGTATGAAAAAATACGTTCCGGTGATGTTCCACATAATCCTTCTTCGTACCTTTTTACCATCGCGAGAAATACTGTCATAGATTATTGGCGGAAGAAAAAATCACTATCTCTTGAAGCATACCTTGAATATGCACCAGAACCAGAAGATACTCGTCCTACACCAGAAGGGATTTCAATGTCTCGTGAGTCTCAGGAATTGGTAGAGAAGCTCCTTGCAACGCTCAGTCACGAACAGCGGGACATACTCGTCATGAAGTATGTAACCGATCTCTCCAATAAGGAAATTGCTGAAATTACCGGCAAAACTGAAGAATCGATTAGGCAAATTCAATCACGAGCATTACGAACACTACGTTCTCGTTTACAAACCGATGAATAACACACCACACACAACAGAAGATATGTTTGAAGAAATTATCAAGCAAAAAGATGCGGGTGTAACTCGTGAGGCACTTGTCATACAGTATCCAGAAATGAAAGAAGACATTGCCTTTTTGTTTGATACTGAAAGTTCTTTGAAACAGGCTTTTCATGTACAAATACCGGATGGTATATCACAAACACTCGATACACAGTTCCTTGTCACACCTTCGAGTGAGGTTCGTCATACATATACGGAAGGACGAGTACTGTCTCGTATTCCTTCTCCGTATCACCATATTATTAATCGCATACAAAAAACGCTTGCATTCGGTATTCCTGCGCTTGTGATTCTCGTTCTTGTGGTACATGTTGCGCCTATGACGGTTGTCTCGCCGACACCAACAGAAGTGTTTGATGATGTATCTCAAGTATCACACACAGAGAATATTTCGATGATGAATCGTTCATCTTCCGAGAAGGGAATCGCCCCTACTGCCATGATGTATAGTTCTGAATCTACAACAGACGCATCTCTTGTTGATTCAGTGATTGATTCTATATATCAAGACATGAATGACGAATACACCCTCTCTGAAGATGAGTCTCTAGATGCATCGCTTTTCAGTTCTGATACTGAAATGATTACAAGTTATAATACAAATTTCTATGACAACACGTTATAATAAAAAAATCGCTTCAATCGCACTTGGTCTTATGACATTTTCATTTACTGTTCCTTTTTCAGTATTTGCAGAAGGGACAACAGTGAAAACAAATGAAAATAATTTTTGTACAAAACTTCCTCAAATTGCAACGAAACTTACATCAGGAATTACTGCTCGAGATTCAAAGTTACAAGGAAAAAGAGTTCAACGTTCTGCTCAAATTATCAACAAGCGTCATGGTATTGATGAAAAACGTTCATTAAATCGCGTTGACCGTGACGGAGATCGCGATACTCGATATGCAGAATTAGAAGCTCGTGCAACAACTGATATACAAAAAGCAGCACTCGCAACATTCAAAACAAATATCAGCGCTGCTGTGGCAAAGCGTCGTACTGCTGTAGATACTGCGGTAACTACATTCCGGACTGGAGTAGATGGTATTATTGCAAATCGAAAAACACTTGTTGATGGATTTATTGCAACATTTACCACATCAGCAAATGCTGCACTTGCGCAAGCTCAAGCTGATTGTGCAAATGGTGTCGCACCAAAGACAGCTCGTGCAACATTTGAAGCAAGTATGAAGACTGCTCGTGAGAAACTTTCTACATCACGAAAAGCGCTTGATAAAAACACAACAGAAATACAAGCACTTGGTACAACTCGTAAAAATGCCGTCGATGCTGCAATTGCAACATTTAAGACGGAAGTTGAATCTGCTCGTACTGCCCTCAAAGCAGCATTCTAAATTTGATATATAAAAACCATCAGCTTCGAGCTGGTGGTTTTTATTATTCCATATGAGTGTGAATACGTTTTGTGTCGAGTATTTTTTTGAGTGATTGATGTGTGTGCAATAGGGGATCTTTGGTGATAATGGCGATTGCTTCTTGTCGAGCTGCTTCCACCATTTTGATATTTTTAATTGCTTCCATTCCAATATCAGACACACCCCATTGTTTATCCCCGCCGAGTTCTCCTGCGCCACGAATGCCGAGATCAAGTTCAGCAAGCTCAAACCCATTTTTTGCTTTCACAATCGCTTGTAGTCTTTCTGTTGTCTTATCACTTTTTGCATCAGCAAAAAGGTAACAATACGCTTGGTGATTACCACGAATGACACGTCCTCGTAATTGATGAAGTTGTGCAAGTCCGAATCGTTCTGCACCTTCAATGATAATGTTTGTTGCATTTGGTACACTGACGCCGACTTCGATGACGGATGTTGAGACGAGGATATCGATCTCGTGATTTGCAAATGCTTTCATGGCCTCATCCTTTTTCTTCGGTGTCATTTTTGAATGCATCACATCTATCCGATATGTAGGGAAGACAATTTCTTTCAACCTTTTTGCTTCTGCGAGTACTGACTTTACTTGAATCGCTTTTTCTTGATCTGGATCTGGTTCATCTATTCTCGGACAAATAATATATGCCTGTCTTCCTGCTTCAAGTTCAGTTCTAATCTTTTCATACGATATATCCCGTTTATTCGGAGGAACGATTTCAGTAATGACCGGTTTACGTCCACTGGGCATTTGATCAATAACTGAAAGATCTAAGTCTCCGTAAATAGTAAGTGCGAGAGTGCGAGGTATTGGTGTGGCAGTCATAGAGAGATAGTGTGGAGCAACTTGTCTACCATCAGATTCTTTCTTTGCGAGCTTCATCCGTTGTGCAGTGCCAAATCGATGTTGTTCGTCGATAATCACGAGTCCGAGATGTCTGAATCCAACAGATTTTTGAATAAGTGCGTGTGTGCCGATTACAATCGGAATTTCGCCATTTTTAATCCATTTCAATAATTGTGTACGAGAAATTTCAGTCCAATCTTTCGTGGACGAAGCAACTTTGGTAGGGAATTTACGACATCCACTTCCTGTAATGAGTGCAATTGAAATACCGGTGTGCTTGAAATACTCTATGAAGTTTTCAAAGAGTTGGGTTGCGAGCACTTCAGTTGGAGCCATATATGCAACTTGCAGACTGCCAAATGTTTGCATTTGGTTTTTCTTCAGATCAAACGGACGGTTTTTTATAACTGCATATGCAATTGTTGCGGCGACAAATGTTTTACCTGAACCTACGTCTCCTTCGATAAGGCGTGACATGGGAATATCTTTTTTCAAATCGTTGAGCACTGTGTCGATAACACTCATTTGTGAATCGGTCGGTGTAAAAGGAAATCTACTGATGAAGTCTTCTATATCAGAATGGGGAATAGTGAGCATGTATGAGAACAGAGACTGATATGCTTGTCGCTCTTGTTGTCTGGCAAGTTGGATAAAAAAGACTTCTTCAAATGCGAACCGTTTCCGTGCTGCTTGTGCGTCGGATTCTTTTTTTGGCATGTGTATCCAAACGAGTGCCGTCTTGCGACTCGGAAGATTGTATTGTTTGAGGATATTCTCGGGAATTGTTTCTGGGATGTGATCGAGTACTCCTTGCCCGAGCATTTTGTGTACTGCATGATACATCCATTTTGACGTAAGTCCTCGTGTTTCAGGATAGATAGGGAAGCCGAAGGTTTCCAATCGAGTCTCATCTCCGTTGAAAAGTGAATCGTGTGTATCGATCGGAAGCACTGCGCGTTCTTGTATTTCTGGATTGGCAATATATGCACCATGTGTCCCTTCGGTTACTTTACCAGTCACCTCAACAATATCACCAACTTTTATTTTCTTTGCGAGGAATACCTGATTGAACCAGATGATATTCATTTCTCCGGTGATATCTTCTACTGTTGCTTCACCGATTGGTGTACCGTTTTTCCATCCTTTTCTGGTGCCGGTATGTGTGACCTTCCCGCATATAGTTACGTGTTCACCAACAGTAACATCAGCGATGTGTTTCCATGAACTGATCTGAGAATATCTGGTAGGGAAATATAAGAGGAGATCTTCGAGTGTCACGAGTCCGATTCGAGTTAGGGCTTTTTTTTGGATATCGTTCAGTCTGAAATGTTTCGTGATGAGGTCGTTCGGGTGCATAAAAGTAGTATAACAAAAACACCGCCTAATTGCGGTGTTTTTGTTATTTAAGTAGTTCGTTGATTTTCTCTACAAGTTCTTCAAGAGTGAAGTTTGATTTGATCATGAAGTCATTTGCACCGAGATCTTTTGCTTTCTTGATTTCAGCTTCTTCTCCAAGATTTGAGAAGATGATGATTGGTGTTTTTTTGTAGTCTTTTTTACCACGGACTTCTTCAAGTACCGCAAAGCCATCTTTGTCTCCAGGGAGCATGAGGTCAAGTAATAAGAAATCCATTGTTTCCTCATCAAGTATTTTGAGGCCTGCTTCGGCTGTTGTTGCGGTCTTTACCTCAAAACCACTTTTAGTCAGTTTGCCTGCTTCAAGTCCTTGGAGGAATGTATCATCTTCTATAATAAGTATTTTTTTCATATTGCTAGTATAACAGAGAAAATGTCTAAATTCCAATCCTCCGTATCTAAAGATTACAAAGGTAAAGTAACGACAAAAGTCGTTCCTTCTGATAAGGTGCTTTTAAAAGAGATTGACCCACCGAGTCCTTCCACGATTGTTTTGGTAATAGAGAGTCCAAGTCCTGTGCCGAGCTGTTCTTTTGTTTGAGCATTTGTTGCGCGAAAGAATTTGCTAAATATTTTCCCTTGATCTTCTTGTGATATACCGATACCACTATCTTTGACTGACAATATAAGCGAATGGTTTTCTTCTGTGATGGTGATAAAAACTTTATCACCAGTGTTTGAATATTTTATCGCGTTCTCTACGAGATTTTGTATAACGATCCGGAGCTTGTCTTTGTCAGTGTGCAAAAGTGGAAGTGGGGAAGGTTTGAGAAAAAGTAATTCAACACCACGCTTAAATGATTCACTGCTAAAATCAAAAAGGACTTCATCGATAAGTGCAACAAGGTCAACAGATTCTTTCTTGTACGTGAGTGAGAGATCTTCTACGTGGAGAGAGTTGAGCATATCTGACACAAGGACAATCATGCGTTCATTGCTCTGCATGCTTTTTTCGATGAGTTTTTGTTGCTCTGGAGTGAGTGGTCCTGTGTCACCATCGAGGAGCATTTTGAAAATCCATTTGAATGCCGACAATGATGTCCGGAGTTGGTGCGTGCTAATAGAAACAGTGTCGTGCTGTCGTGCAATTTGTGTTTCAAGTTTTGCACACTTTTCTGATAAGGCTTGTATATCTTGTTCTTGCATATGTCGAGTATTGTACCATGATTGAATAAAGGTGATAAATATAGTATTGTTCAATGGTATTGCCGTCATAGCTTAGTGGTAAAGCACTGTCTTGGTAAGACAGAGACCGTGAGTCCGATTCTCACTGACGGCTCATTTATATAGAAGTCGCTCATTTTCATCAAATGTGCTAGATTGTCCTCAGATATACACTTTAAAAAATTTAATATATGGAAATACATACCCACAAAATCGGAGGAGGAGTTTTCGGGAATAATTTCTCGGAAACAATTCCACAAATGGAAAGAGTCATTAAGAACAGCGGTTGTTTCGATAAAAACATGAGTCACGTCCTGATAATTTCAGGATTTGGAGACGTAACAAATAGATTGCTTCAAATTGCACAATCTGGTGATCCATATCCAGAACTCAGAGCCTTGTATCATCAATATGCAGAACAGATAGATCTGTTACACAAAAATGGTAGTATTTCTGACAAGGCATACAGCTCTATGAAATTTTGGCATGCAGAATGTAAAGATAATCATTTTCAATTCATTCATGAACATGATAGGAATGGTCAGAAAAATGTACACATATTTACAGACAAGAGATTTCTTGATACACATCTTTCTTTTGGGGAAATATTCTCTACAAAAATCGTGTATCTGTATTTACTTGAGAAAAAACTTCATCATTTACCTTTATCACATTTAGATGCAACCCGCATGTTGGTCACAGATGATGTGTACGGAAATGCTGTAATTGATTTTGAAGAATCACAAAAATTGATAGACGTAAGACTTCAAAACTTAACAATTCCTCATCTCATTGTGGCCGAAGGGTTCATTGGGAAAACCAAGGAAGGTAAGATTACCACCTTGGGACGTGAAGGTTCTGACTACTCAGCAGCAGCTTTTGCTCGGTTGATGAAATCAAAAAGTCTGACACTGTGGAAAGATGTTGATGGGATTTATAATCTTGATCCAAAAATACATGGTAATGCAAAAATGTATGAAAAATTACAGTTTGAAAAAATGCAGAAAAAAAGCAAACATGGAATGAAAATTGTACATAAAAAAGTCGCAGAAACATTGATAGGTCAAAATATTCCTTTGCGTATTCGATCGTTTTTTAAACTCGATAATAAGGGTACATTGATTTATTGACCTCAAAAGACCTCCTTAATAAGAGGTCTTTTTTAGTGTGTGTATCTTGTGTGGTATAATGTACGTATGAATAATTTTGAAAAACCACAAGCATCTAAAATAGAAATCACTGAAGAAATTCAAAAAAAAGCAATTCGAGACGCTGATAAAGCATTGTCTGGTAACCCAAGTCAGAACTATCAACTTGGGAGTCTTACTGAAAAAGATTTCAATTACATTGAACAGGTTGAAAAAAAGGCTCAGGAAAAACTTCAAAATCCAGAGTATCTTAAAGAAATATATGAAGGAATTAAAAAAGAAAGAAACCCAGGTAAGAGTATGGGGATTACTGCAACTGATGAATTATATGATCGTACTATCTTGAAAAACTACAATGACGAAAAGTACGGAAAAGATAACAAGGCAGCATAGTTTTTTAAAGAAAAAGCTTCATAAGAAGCTTTTTCTTGTGTGAGAATTAGTGTGCTAACATAGATAATTATGGATCCCAAGGAAATCGATACACGAATAGCAGAAATAGAAACACTCATGTATGGAGCGGATTTTTGGAATGATAAAAATCAAGCTCAAGTTTTGATCAAAGAACTCGGGGAACTCAAAGATAAGAAAGAAGGTGTATCAAAATATGACAAAGGTGACGCAGTCCTCACGATTCTTTCTGGTGCAGGAGGGGATGATGCAGAAGATTTCACTCGCATGTTGCTTGGTATGTATGAAGCATTTTGTAAAAGGAAAAACTTCTCTATGACACAATTATCTGCAAGTCCGAATGATCACGGTGGGTATCGTAGTGTAAGTGTCTTAGTTTCTGGTAAGGGTGCGTACGGTCTTTTGAAATATGAATCTGGTGTTCATAGACTTGTGCGACAATCTCCCTTTAATGCAGATAGTAAACGCCAGACCTCATTCTCTATGGTGGAAATAATCCCAAAGATTGAAAAGATTGACTCTCTGGATATTCCGTCAGGTGACCTTCGTTTTGAATTGTCTAAATCGAGTGGTCCTGGTGGGCAAAATGTAAATAAGCGCGAGACTGCGGTCCGTGTCGTGCATATTCCGACAGGTCTTGCAGTGGCAGCAGATAGCGAGCGTACACAAGAAGCAAATCGTGAACATGCTATTCGGTTACTCTATGGCAAATTGATTAAAAAAGCTGAAGATGAACATAAGAGTTTACAAGAAAGTATGCAAGTTTCTAAGACAACAGATAATGAATGGGGGAGTCAGATGCGCTCATATGTACTCCATCCATATAAGCTTGTTAAGGATCATCGAACAGGTGTGGAGACGAGTAATGTTGACAAGGTGCTCTCGGGTGGTGAACTAGATATGTTTATTGAGGCGTCACAGTCAGGTATGGTACAATAAAATGGACAATTGCTCATATGATTTATTTCAACAATGTATCAAAAGTATATCCGAATAGCGTTCTCTCGCTTGAAGACATCAACTTGTCCATTGGACAAGGTGAATTCGTATCCATTGTAGGACATTCAGGAGCTGGCAAGACGACGCTCACCAAGCTCATTCTCGCAGAAGAAAAACCAACTACCGGTTCAGTGTTTTATCATTCACTTGATATTCATACACTTGGCCATGATGCCATGATCAATCTTCGTCGACGTATTGGTATTGTATTTCAAGATTTCCGTCTTCTTCCAAATAAAACTGCATATGAAAATATTGCGTTTGCCATGGAAGCAGTTGGTAAAACTGACGAAGAGATCGCAAGTGATGTCCCTCATGTACTTGAACTCGTGGATCTCTCAAATCGGGTATACCATTTTCCTCATCAAATGTCTGGTGGAGAAAAGCAACGTCTCGCTATTGCTCGTGCCATCATCAATCAGCCAGAACTTATCATTGCGGATGAGCCAACAGGGAATCTCGACCCAGTAAACACACTTGAAGTTATTCAGATTTTGAAAAAGATTAATGATCTTGGTACGACAGTGATTCTGACAACACACAACAAGGATGTGATTAATGCACTAGGGAAGCGTGTTATTACCCTTGAGAAAGGCAAGATTATTAAAGACGAGAAAGGTAAACATTCTCCTAAATAAATTTATTATATGTTTTGGGTATCAACAAAAAGAATTTTTCGTTCAGGATATATTAATTTCAAACGCAACGGGATTGTTTCGCTTGCGTCAGTGCTCATGATGACGATTACACTCTGTGTTCTTGCGTCACTTATTTTCTTGCAAGCAGCACTTGATTTCTCATTGGGACAGATCAAGGACAATGTAGACATTACGGTCTATTTCAGTACCAGTGCCAGTGAGTCAAAAATTCTTTCATTAAAAAACACCATCGAGAAACTTCCAGAAGTAGCGGCGACAGAATATATTGAAAGAGAACAAAGTCTTGCACTGTTCAAAGAACGTCACGCAAATGATTTCCTCACACTTCAAGCCCTTGATGAACTTGATGATAATCCACTCGGTGCGACACTTACTATCAAAGCAAAAGATCCCTCACAATACGAAACTATTTCCAACCTTCTTGATGGTGAAAGCGATCTTGCAAAAGAAAACGCAAGTATTATTGATCGGATAAATTATCATCAAAACAAAGTTGTTATTGATCGACTCAATGGATTGGTTGCAGGTACCGAACGTCTCGGTGTTGCTATTACTATTGCACTTGCGCTCGTATCAATGCTTATTACTTTTATTACTATTCGTTT
Organism: Candidatus Nomurabacteria bacterium; assembly: GCA_020846455.1. Taxonomy (GTDB): domain Bacteria; phylum Patescibacteriota; class Minisyncoccia; order Phycocordibacterales; family UBA9973; genus JADLDV01. The sequence goes on along the minus strand of JADLDV010000002.1, from coordinate 863 downwards.
GACGATTTATATCGCCCGTGAAGAGATTTCTGTCATGCGTCTTGTTGGTGCAGCAAATCGATACATCAATGGTCCGTTTATCGTAGAAGGTATTATTTGCGGAGTAATTGCAGCTGCGCTCACGATGCTTATTTATTGGCCTGTAACATACGTACTACATGACACCCTTGTCGGATTCCTCGGCATTGATCTCTTTGATTACTTCACCTCAAACCTCTTTCAATTGTTTGGACTCCTCCTTCTCACCGGTGTGATTATGTCGAGTATTGCAAGTAGTATTGCAGTCCGCAGATATTTAAGAAAATAATTCATATACAATTATGGCGAAAACACGTACACCAAAAGCAGCAAAGAAACGACAGTCAGAACTGAAAGGAACGAAAGGAAAGAAGAATCCAAAGTATATTTTTGTCGTCGGTGGTGTTATCTCTGGTGTAGGCAAGGGGATTGCCGCATCTTCTATTGGGAAGATTTTGCAAGACCGTGGACTTGTCGTAACTGCTATTAAGATTGATCCGTATGTGAATGTTGATGCGGGAACCATGAATCCGACTGAACACGGGGAAGTGTTCGTCACCGATGATGGTGACGAGACAGATCAAGACATGGGGAACTATGAGCGATTTCTTAACATTACGCTCAATAAAAATAATTACATGACTACTGGTCGTGTGTATCAGTCTGTCATCAACCAAGAACGTAATCTCGAATTTGGCGGCAAGTGCGTGCAAGTCGTGCCACATATTCCAATGGAAGTGATTCGTCGTATTAAGAATGCCCAAAAAGAAGCAGATGCTGATGTGGTGATGATAGAAGTCGGCGGAACTGTTGGTGAATACGAGAATATTGTATTCCTTGAAGCT
>JADLDV010000001.1 GCA_020846455.1 Candidatus Nomurabacteria bacterium | reverse complement strand
AAGTACATCATACTCCTCTACTTTTGAAATCCTTTTAAATGCAAAAAAGGATATACTGCATCCACATATTTCTTCTCAATAGCTTTGTATTCGCCAAATTTTCTGAGCATCCAGTGATGCCCTGGCCACAAAACTTCACAAAGATCAGTGCCTTCAATCAAGAATGGTTCTCCTGTTTCCCTGTCGATGGGATTCTCGCTCCCATCGAGTTTCAAAGGTTCGTTGGTCCAGTTTTCTTTATTTACCGCATAAGCAAACCTAGTATGAGTAGAACTGATCTCCAGAAAACCAGCTGATTCAAGATGGTGATGTTTTACAATAAGCCCACCTTCTTCATACAATTCACGAACGGCAACATCTTCTGATGTTTCTCCGTCTTTTTTTGAAGAATAGTCACTACTCTCATTTAAATGTACGGTTGAATTATATGGCACAACCAAGATGGAAAATGATTTTTTGCCATCAAATTCATACGGAATAATTCCCGAATAAAAACGTTTATCCTTGGAGGTTCCTCCTATTATTCTAACTTGATCAAACCCTAATTCAATTAGGTTTCTCAATTTTTCATAGAGAGATACATCTTTCAATGCCTCTCTGTTTTCCAATTGCGCAACATGAGTCAACGCACTATCTTTGTTTTCTGATGCTATTTTTTTTATCTCAGCATCAGACTTCATTCTCTTGGGACCAGAATCAGGGTCTTTGTGGATTTTCATTTTTTTATTTTTAAGGGTTTATGTTTGTGTGAGTTATTTCAAAAACCTTACAAAAGACGTCTGAAATATCTCACACAAAACAAATAATACATCTGGTAACATTATATATTATATAAATAAAAAAGTCAAGTATACCAAAAAGCCTTGGGAATGCTATACTTTAGACTATGAATCCAGAACAATTGCACCATATGCGTCACTCACTGGCTCACCTTTTAGGAGCTGCGATACTCGAATTATACCCAGGGTCTAAGCTCACCATTGGACCATCTGTAGACAATGGGTTTTATTATGACATTGACTGCACAACCAAGATAAGCGACCAAGATCTACCTATAATTGAAGAAAAGATGCACTCACTTCTCCCCTCTTGGACAGGGTTTGAAAAACGTACCGTATCAGCAGATGAAGCACGAACACACTTTGCTGGCAATGAATACAAACTCGAACTTATTGATGAGATAGCAAAAGAAGGTGGAGAAATCACCCTCTATACATCTGGTACTTTTACCGATCTTTGTCGTGGTGGGCACACAGAAAACCCTGCACAAGATATTGAACCAAACGCATTTCGACTAGAACGAGTTGCGGGTGCATATTGGCGAGGTGATGAGAAGAATAAAATGCTTACTCGTGTATATGGTCTTGCGTTTGAATCAAAAGAAAAACTTGACGCATATATTTATCAACAAGAAGAAGCAAAAAAGAGAGATCATCGCAAACTTGCAAAAGAATTGAAGCTTTTTACCATATCAGAACTTGTTGGTTCAGGACTTCCTCTCTGGCAACCAAACGGTAATGTACTGAGACGAGAATTGACTAACTATCTCTGGGACTTACACAAGAATCGTGGATATCAATGGGTATGGACACCACACCTTGCAAAAGAAGCGCTTTATGATGCATCTGGTCATACTGGTCACTACATGGATGACATGTTTAGTGTGTTTGGAGGTACTTCGAAAGAAAAATTTTATGTAAAACCAATGAACTGTCCACACCATATGCAAATCTTTGCATCAGAACAGTGGAGTTATCGAGATATGCCTGTACGATATTTTGAACCAGCAACAGTGTACCGAGACGAAAAAGCTGGGCAACTTTCAGGACTTACTCGCGTTCGATCTATTACACAAGATGATGGACACCTCTTTTGTCGTGCAACACAAATCCACACTGAGGTTTCAACTATCGTAGAAATCATCAAAGAATTTTACACCACAATGGGAATGATCGAGGGGTACAAAGTCCGTCTTTCTCTTCGTGATCCACAAAGTAGTAACTATCTTGGAAGTGATGCTGTTTGGAAAACAGCAGAAGATGCCCTGACAGAGGTATGCCGTGTTCAGAATCTCCCCTATTTTGAAGGCATCGGAGAAGCAGCTTTTTATGGCCCAAAATTAGATTTTATGTTCAATGATGCGATTGGTCGCGAACATCAACTTGCAACAGTACAACTAGACTTTAATCTACCTGAACGATTTGACCTGTCATTCACAAATGAAAAAGGTGAATTCGAACGTCCTGTGGTTATACACAGAGCAATCGGTGGTTCAATTGAACGATTCCTTGGAGTAGCAATTGAACACTTTGCAGGAAGTTTCCCTACATGGATGGCACCCGTACAGACAGTAATCGTACCTGTGAACACTGAATTGCATGGTGATTACAGTGACACACTCTTAAAGAAACTTCGACAACAAGACGTTCGTGCCGAAATATATAATTACAATGACAGTCTTGGAAAACGTATCCGTGAAGCAAAAAAACTTTTTGTACCCTACATTATTGTCATAGGTGACAAGGAAATGGAAAGCGGTGCAATGACTATCGAAAAACGTGACGGAACAAAAGAAGAAGGAATCTCAATTGAAACATTCACACAGAATATTCTCAATGAAATCAAAGAACGAAAATAAAGAAAAAGGTGTGTATTCAGTCGAAGAGTTGAACCATTTCAACTGTGGAACATGTAAAAAGTGGTGGAGTATCGGTGATCCAAAGGTTGCAAAGAAAAAGAATCAAGAATGGTTCTGTCCATGGTGCGGTTTGCAACAAACTTTCAAAAAGGTACAATAAGTACATGCTAAAAAATAATACATACAACATCATGATGCAATTAACCGAAGAACACAAAAGTCTTTGGCGCATCAAGAGTGAATATATCAAAGATGCAAAAGGTTCAAAAGATATTCTTGCATTCTGGAAAAAAATGGTTCTTGAAAAAGAAACACACATTCAAGAGCTACAATCTTTTTTGAAAAAGGAATTAAGCTAAATAAAAAATCCTCCTAATTGGAGGATTTTTTATTTAGATATCTATTTCTGCGTTTTTAGCATTTGCTTGAATGAATGATTTACGTGGCGCAACATCACTACCCATAAGCATATCGAATACTTGATCAGCATACACAGCATCTTCAATAGTGACTTGCTTGAGCACACGCTTAGTCGCATCCATGGTCGTTTCTTTCAATTCATCAGCATTCATTTCTCCGAGACCTTTGTATCGTTGAACATGGAACTTCCCTGTTTTTGCAACCACTTTATCTTCGGTCTCATCCTCAGCAACAATCTCATCACCTTCAACTTCATCGTCTATTGGCACATCATCAACACCAACAATAGCACGCTTCTCATCTTCAGTATATGCATAATACACTTCCTTTTTACCGCGAGAAATCTTGTACAGCGGTGGTTGTGCAATATAGACAAACCCTGCATCGATAACTGGTTTGAAATATCGGTACAACAATGTAAGAATCAACGTACGAATGTGTGCACCATCGACATCGGCATCGGTTGCAAGAATGATTTTGTGGTATCGAATCTTATCAAGCTCAAACGTATCTCCGATTGCGGTTCCCATCGCAACAACAAGATTACGAACCTGCTCAGAAGCAAGCATTTTGTCGAGACGAGCACGCTCGGTATTGAGAATCTTACCCCGAAGCGGTAGGATCGCTTGTGTGCGACGATCACGTCCCATTTTTGCAGTACCACCCGCAGAATCTCCCTCTACGATAAAGAGTTCTGATTCTTCAGCACTTTTACTTTGACAATCAGCGAGCTTACCTGGAAGTGTCATCCCCTCGAGAGCACCCTTACGAAGTACTGAGTCTTTTGCAGCCTTTGCAGCCTTACGAGCACGAACTGCGAGAATTGCTTTGTTAATGATTGATTTTGCGTCATCAGGATTCTCTTCGAGAAAGAGGGCGAATGCATCGCCAAAAGCTGTAGCGACCGCACCTTGTGCCTCCATGGAACCAAGCTTAGCCTTGGTTTGTCCTTCGAATTGAATTTCTTGTAACTTTACAGAAACAACAGCAGTCAATCCTTCAAGTACGTCTTCGCCAGTAAATGCACCTTCTGATTCCTTGATGAGATTATTTTTCTTGCCGTAGGTATTGAGTAAACGAGTAAGTGCTGTTTTGAAACCAGTCACATGGGTACCACCTTCTGGTGTATGAATATTGTTAGCAAAAGGAACAATCTTAGTCCCAACATCATCAATATACTGAAGTGCTATTTCTACACCGACATTTTCCTGATCTTTGTCTATATAAAAGATGGTATTCTGAATAGCTTTTTGTGTCGCATTGTAAAATTTAACCAAAGAAACCAATCCTCCTTCAAAATAGAAAGAATGTGATGGTGCTTCGAGTTCAAGTTCGCTAAACCAGAATACATCTTCGAGTTTTTGTTTTGTTGGAGATTTTGTTATATCAACACCCCGAGCATCAATGATATTGATTTTGAGACCTTTTACTAGATATGCTTGTTGACGCAAATGACCCACCACAGTATCCCAAGAAAACGTGGTTCCTTCTTTGAAAATTTCTGCATCTGGTTGGAATGTGACCGATGTCCCACGAAGTTTTGAAGATGCGACTTTTTTAACCGCAGCCTTTCTTTTTCCTTGACTATATTCTTGAACAAATTTTCCACCATCACGATGCACCTCTACTTTGGTATAAATAGAGAGCGCATTCACCACAGAAGCACCCACACCGTGCAATCCTCCAGAAACCTTATATCCACTTCCCTCACCTCCGAATTTACCACCAGCGTGAAGTGTCGTCATGACCATTTCAAGAGCAGAAACCTTTGTCTTTGGGTGAATATCTACAGGGATACCACGACCATTGTCAGTGACACGAATCTGTTCACCAGGAAGAATCACCACCTCAATATGATTACAGTGTCCGCCCATGGCCTCATCTCGAGAGTTGTCAAAGATCTCCCAAATCAAGTGGTGCAAACCGTCTGGTCCAGTTGAACCAATATACATACCAGGACGCTTACGTACAGGCTCAAGTCCTTCCAAAACAGAGATCGCCTCAGCGCCATATGATGATTTTTTATCTTTCGATTCTGCCATATATGACTCTATTATATCAAAAATTCAAGAGAAAAGGTACTATTGCACGTTATTGACGAGCTTTTTTTATGTTGTAAAACAAGGTTATTATAGAAAAAGAAGGTACCAAACAACAACACCAAATATGATTCGATACACACCAAAATAAGTAAATGTGTGTGTCTTAATAAATCGCAATAACCACCGCACAGCAACAAGTGCTGATATGAAAGAAACCACGAACCCAATACCGAGCGATACCCAATCGGTAGAAGAAAAAAGGCTTCCGGATTTCAATATGTCATATCCAGACGCAGCAATCATCACCGGAATAGCAAGTAAAAAAGAAAAATCAATAATTGCCACGCGAGAATATCCTTGCAACAGTCCAGCAAAAATCGTTGCCGCCGAACGAGAAACGCCAGGAATAATTGCAAGCGATTGTGCCATGCCGATTATCAACGCATCCTTATATGAAAGCATTTCAAGAGGCTTACCTATATACCCTGTTCTAAGATTTTTCTCAGCAATAACTCGCTCAAGAACAATCATAAGTATTCCACCAAGAATAAGCGTAGTCACCATAAGAGCAGTATTTCCTATGAGGAAATTTTTGATTAGTGCGTAGAGTATGAATCCAATACCAAGCGCTGGCAGTGAAGCTACTACTACTTTTCTCCATAATGTTTTTGAAATAAAAATCTTTTGTATATATAAACATACAATTGCAGCAATTGCGCCAAGTTGGATAATAATATTAAAACTTTTTTGAAAATCAGTATCAGGTATCCGAAGTAACGCACCTACAATAGAAAGGTGTGCCGTCGAAGATATCGGTAAAAATTCTGTAATGCCTTCAACAATACCGAGGATAATAGTATGGAAAAATGTCATGAAAATAATTTTTTATACAATAAAAATAATCCGCCAGTAATACCAATACCGAGCATATATCCAACAACAATATCAAATGGAAAATGCACACCAGCAACAACACGAGAAATACCCACAAGTAATGCACATATGTATAATATTACTCCGAAGCGTTTGTTGTATATGTACCCCACAGTAGCGAGTGCTGCACTCAAAGCTGCATGTCCAGATGGGAATGAATCAAATCCTCCATATGAAAACAATTTTACAACTTCAGGAAATTGAAGGAACGGACGTGGTATTGCAAAATACCATTTTATCCAAGTAACAACTAACATAACACAGCTAACAAATCCTATAAAAATAACAATCTCATAAAATCTATATTTTGAAGAATTTTGCTGCTGAAAAAAAAGTGATGTCCTTTCAGAAACCATCATATATACAAAAAGCATAACAGCCATCGCAAAAATTAAAAATTGTGCAAGAAAAACAATACTTGTATCAGAAAAAACCGAATATCCTGTTAGTGTATTTAATTTTAAAAAAAGTGTGTTATTAAAGTTCATAATTATGCAATGCCGAGAAATTCATTTTTCATATCATCACGATGTGCTGCACGTGAATGTTTACGTGTACTCATAATAATACCAAGGGCAGCAAATTCAACAATCAAATGAGATCCTCCATAGCTCATGAATGGTAATGTGATACCCGTGACCGGCATAATACCAATATTCATACCAATATTGACCACTATGTGACTCATGAAAAATATTGCCACACCAACACCAAAAAGCATTTCAAAATTTGTTGCGGCAACAAGTGCAGTAGCGAGAATACGCCACAACACAACACCATAAAGAATATAAATGAGCATAGATCCGACAAAACCCCACTCTTCAGCAAATGACGCAAAAATGAAATCAGTTTGATATTCCGGAAGATAGTTCAAACGTGATTGTGTACCATACCCTACTCCTTTACCGAGGAATTGACCTGAGCCGACAGCAATCGTCGACTGGAATGCATTATACCCAGCGCCACGAATATCTGATAGTGGATTGATAAAAGTCATAATACGTGCCTTTTGATAGGGTTTGAAGAAAAATCCCCACAAAAGTACAAACGACACAACACCAACACCAACCACCAGCAATAAGTGTTTCTTTGAAATACCAGACACAAGCGCCATACCAAACCAAATGAAAAACAAAATAATTCCAGAACCAAAATCAGGTTCAAGCATTACTAAACCAAACGGAATGAGTGCATAGAGTGCAGAAATAACAATATGTTTAAAATTTGCAATCTCTACATGTCTTCGAGAAAAATATTTAGCAAGAAGAAGTATCACAACGAGTTTTACAAAATCAGACGGCTGAAAAGAAAATCCTCCGAGACGAAACCAACTTTGTGCACCTTTTGCCGCATACCCAACAGTAATGACGAAAAGTAGTAATCCGCAAGCAAGTAAGAATAAAAAAACAAGTACATCTGTACGTTTCAAAAAACGCAGATCAAGATAGGTCAAACAAAAAAATACCACTAGGGAAATAACGATTGATATAATTTGTCTTTCAAAATATGGCGTCTCCCCGACAAACGAACGCATGGTGATCAAACTTGCAGCAACAATCGGAAGTAAACATGCGAGAAGAGACCAATCTATCGTCCGATATATTGTCTTAAAAAAATTTCCCATATGTTCTAAAAATCAACACTAAAAATATTAAATTGCGGGATGACCTCTATTCGAACAACAGGAGTAAACAATGGTTCATTCCATGTAAACACGATCGGCGCACGAGTATCTCCCTTGAGTACATCAATGTATGTTTTTCCCACAGTAACAGCGTTGTTGTCTTTGTCATACAGTACAGCAATAACATCAATGTCTGGGACAGTAATCAGTGATTTATTTTCAAGATATCCAGAAAGCTTCGGCGTAGTAGTTTGTTCATTTTCAAATTTCATTTCCTTTGCAGAAATCTTAAGCCGATCAGCCTTATTGACATCAACACGAACAAATTCTGGACTTGCAAGAAATTGAAATCTTGTGGTCTTCGGAATACGATTCCCTACAACAATATTTGGTTCAAATACTACAGATCGTCCATTGCGACTAATGCGAGTAACACCTTCTTTTCTTGCGATGAGTGTATTTTTATCGTCATACATTTTGAACTCATATGGCACACCAACAGCCTCTGCATTGAGATTTTGATTCTCAATGTACGCAACTGCACTATAAGTCGTCGGAGATGAACGAAATGAACGAGACCAAAGAAGTATAAGATTATTAACCTCAAGAGTACAGAATTTCTGACATGAACCACCACAATCAACACCCATCTCCTCACCATTTTTCTTACCATCAAAACATGTTGGTGCTTTGGTAAAAATAGGATACACAATACGAATAGCAATAAGAACACCGATAAAAACGATGCTTCCTGCATATATCATTTTACGCTTTCCAGACCAAGTCATACTATGTACTATCATACCGTGAATTGGAGTGAAATACAAAAAAGCGCCTAAAAAAGGCGCTTTAAATTTCAAGAAATACCAATGGGCAATAAATCAAATGATGACAAACCATGTCTAATTTGTGCTTTAATTCGATCAACAGAATCTTCATCGTCCATACCATTCAATACTACAAAACCTTTTCCTTCAATTGCCATTTGTACACACGCTTCAACATTATGTGCACTTGGATCATGAGGATTCTTAGGTCGCCATTCTTTTTTATCTTTTGCAAGAAAATCATCAAAAGATTTAAATTTGTCAGTGACAGTACCTCGCTTTGTTAAGCGATTAAATCTAACAATATCCGCCTTAAGCCTTTGGTCTAGTGAAGCAGTTAGAGGACATGCAAGTACGGCAACAATAATTACCTGTTCTGCGTATTGATACGCTTCTTTATATTCATCAGGGTGTCGCATTGAATTAACAATTACCCACGAAGTTTCAGGGAGATTTTCTAATGATTTTTTGACAAAATATCCTGCACCGTATTTTTTACGCTTCTTGGTAGTGTACTTTATGAAATCTTCACGATTAGTAAAAATGACTTTTTCATTTTTAGCAATAAGAGGAATTTCCTCCCTCATGTGAACACAATAAACATTGTTGCTGAAACTTTTCAAAAGTTCTTCAACAAAATCTTTCCCGGCACCGTTTTGGCCAGGAATAAGAAAGGCTGTTTGAATTTTTTTTCCCACGTTTTTTTTATTTTTAAGTTCTGTTTTTATTATACATGAAAATATAAAAAAGTCAAAGCAAAAAACCAATGCATGCGCATTGGTTTTTATTCATTACTTGGTCTTGGCGACAACCTACTTTTCCCCTTGCGGAGTATCATCGGCTCAGCAGAGCTTAACTTCTCTGTTCGGAATGTAAAAAGGTGTTTCCTCTGTGACGTATCACCAAGACTAAATAATGAATGATTAAACTAAATGTTTTGTATGTATATGATCTTAAAATTTCCTAATAGGAATCGAATAATTAGTACACCTTGGCTCAACACATTACTGTGCGTACACCTAGTGCCTATCAACCTGATCATCTCTCAGGGTTCTCAAATGATTTCTGATCTTGAGGATGGCTTCCCACTTAGATGCTTTCAGTGGTTATCCAGTCCCGACATAGCTACTCGGCAATGCCGCGGGCGCGACAGCCGATACACCAGAGGTCAGTTCACCCCGGTCCTCTCGTACTAGGGGCAAGGCCTCTCAAAAATCAACGCCTGCAGTAGATAGGAGACCAACCTGTCTCACGCATCTATGTTTTACTTCCAATATTTTCAGCGTTTGAAAAATATCAGAACCTCTATTACTAGAGGGATCGGACTATAACACATTCTCACTTTGAGAATATTGACGTTTAGTCTCTACGGGTGCTTTCGCTTCCCTCGGTATTACCCTTCTTTCGAATAGGGCTTCACCGATATTAGTCAATTTGCCACAACATATCACTATGTCATGCCGCCGTGACGATGTCTTTGATTACAAAATTCTCCAACAGTGTAATCCCTTGGGTTCAAACGGGTTCAAGTCGTGATGATAGTCACGTCTTGCATCCAGGGAGTAAAATAAATTTTATTCCCTGGATGCAAGACACAAAAAATCATAACCTGAACGGTTTGAACCCAGCTCGCGTATCTTTTTAATTGGCGAACAGCCAAACCCTTGGTAGCTTCTCCACCACCAGGATAAGATGAGCCGACATCGAGGTGCCGAACTCCGCCGTCGATATGAACTCTTAGGCGGAACTAGCCTGTTATCCCCAGAGTAGCTTTTATCCGTTAATCTTCGGCCGCGTCTAAAGCGGACCATCGGTTCACTAGGTTCTACTTTCGTACCTGCTCGGGATGTCCCCCTTACAGTCAAGCCAGCTTGTGCCCTTACACTATCGGCACGGTTTCCATTCGCGCCTAGCTGACCTTAATAAACTCCTCCGTTACTTTT